>CANJQI010000064.1 GCA_947476215.1 Betaproteobacteria bacterium | reverse complement strand
TGCCCCTTCAACAACAGTCCGCCCTGCCCCGCTGAGCCTGCCGCATAGAGACGCGGAATCGGTTCACCCTTGGCATCCAGCACCTGCAGACTTTCATTGATCAAAAGCCCACCGTCGGTGTAGTTGATGTAGTTCTTGACCGGGCCCAGTGCGTAGTACGGGCCGCTTCCGATTTGGGGTCGTTGTCCTCGCGCAGGAATCTCACCCGACGTCTGGCCGGCATTGTAATCGTCCACGGTACGCCTGAGCGCCGCCGCATCCATGCCCAAACTGACCGCAAGCTGCTCTATCGTCGCTGCACAATGATAAAGGTCGGTACGATTCTTTGCATAGTCCGACAGGTAGGCATACGCGAAACCAGGCGCGGTGGACACATAATGCGGCCACTCGGTAAATTTGCCGGCAACGGATGCGTCGAAAATGATATAGCCCATACGATCCGGCTGATACGCAAGCTCGAGTATTATTCTTTGGATCTCATTGGCAAACCGTTGGCCATTCCGGTTGACCAGTATCCCGCCCTCCTCAAACAGCTTGCGTTCCGGCACCAGCACGGTAGTCAGAAAGCCCATGATGAAGCGCCGCACGACGGACATAGGCATATAACGCAACGCGATATTCGCCGGGCGCATCATCCAGCGTGACGGCGGCAAGCGGCTGATCCACGTCGGCTTGGCACGGCGCACAAAACGCATGCCGCCGCCATACATATCGGTATTGATGAGCTTGGCGCCGAGTTCCATCGCCATGCGCAGGCCATCCCCAGTGTTGGTCGGATTGACCGCTTCGGTGGCACCTATGGCAGCACTGATAAATTCACTCTTCATTTCCGCGCCGCCGGCATAGTCTCCACTGGCGAGCACCACGCCGCGCGTCGCGGTTGCGGTCTCTGTCTTTCCACCGTGATCAAACTCCACCCCGGTAACTTCACCATTGCTCATGACGAACCGCTGGGCACGGGCACTGGTGATAATCTGTACGCCGAGACTGCGTGCACGGCGTGCCAAATGAAAGATGTACGCGCCAGAGTTGGGAAGTATGTTGTGCATGCGCGGCTTTTTGTGCGGCGGCTCTTCCAGCGGACCAAAAAACTCAACGCCCATGTCCATGAGCCATTCGATCGTCTCAGGTACATTCTCAACCAGCTTCTGGCACAGCGCGGCGTTGTCCGGGCGCGGATCCTGTTGACGCGTCAGTACCTGCCAGTCGGCATAGTGTTCGGCCGGACTGTCCTCCAGACCGATGCGCTTTTGATGCACTGTCCGCGTGGCGCTGATGGAACCAATGGAACACGCCGTCGTGCCGCCCGGCGCCGCGCCTTTTTCCAGAACGATAACCCGGGCTCCGGCGCTGGCAGCACCCACCGCGGATGCCAGACCGGACCCGCCACCGCCTACCACTACTACGTCTGCTTTCATCGCCAAAACTCCTTGAAGCACTGCACAATATCAGTCTATCTGCGCGCCTGAAAACTTTACGACACGGCTCCATCGCGCGATTTCAGTTTTGATGAATTGCGCGAATTCTTCCGGGCTGTTGCCGATCAATTCCACGCCTACACCCGTCAGCCGCTCCTGAACTTCCGGCAGGGCCAGCACCTGTTTTACGTCTGCATATAACTTGCTCACGACCGCTCGCGGCGCCTTGGCCGGCGTCACCAACCCATACCATGTGCTCGCCTCATAGCCCGGCACGCCCGACTCCGCCACCGTCGGCAAATCCGGCGCGAGCGGTGTGCGTTTCGCACCCGTGACGCCCAGCGCACGCAGCCTGCCGGCCTTCACTTGGGGAAGCCCCGACGCGGGAACGGCAAACATCAATTGCACCTGTCCGGCGAACACATCGCTCAATGCCGGCGCAACGCCTTTATACGGCACGTGCGTGATATTGATACCGGCCATGGTCTTAAGCAGTTCGCCTGCAAGGTGAGACGGTCCGCCGTTGCCCGATGACGCATAAATCAGCTTGCCCGGTTGCGCCTTGGCCTGCGCGATGAGTTCCTGTACGGTCACCGCCTTAAGCGCAGGCTGCGCGAGAAAAATAAACGGCGACGACGCCAGCAGGCTGACCGCGCTGAAATCCTTGACCGGATCGTAATTGAGCTTCTTATACAAGCTTATTGCGATGGCGTTGGCGACGTTGAACTGGAAGATCGTGTAGCCGTCGGGCGCCGCGGCAGCGGTCAATTCGGCGGCCAGATTGCCGCCGGCGCCGCCGCGGTTATCGACCACCACCTGCTGTCCCCATTTCTCCTGCAACTTCTGGCCGATCACGCGTGCAATGATGTCGGCGCCGCCGCCCGCCGTGAAGGGCACCAGAAATCGCACCGGCTTGCTCGGGTATGCCTGCGCTGACACCTCAAGCGCAGCGGCTGCGCCCAGAAGAAACAATCCACAAGCCAATTTTTTAATTATCATTTTGGAAGTAGCATGTCGACGATAACACGCACCAACTCGACGTAGCTGCGCATAATCAGATAAAGAAACAGTCCCGCGACCACGCCTGCAATGGCGAAGATGAAAGACATGCCGGCGATCCACACCACCAGCCCCCCAAGCACGGGGGCCAACGCAAAAACGATCGCCACCATGTCGCCATGGCTCACCAGAAAATGCAGCGTACTGTAGGTCGGGTTGCTCGGTTGATCGTCACTCATTTTGTATCTCCTTAGGTTTATAAATTTTCACGATTCGGTTTGCCCGGCGCTGCAATTCAGTGCTCAGGCGAGGTGCAGAGCAAGTCGATCAATCTGCATGTATGCCCGCCTGTTTGATCACGTTGCCCCATTTCGCTATCTCCTTGCGTATGAAAGCGCCATATTCTTCGCGGCTGCTGGCAACCACTTCAAAACCCTGACTGAACAAGCGCTCTTTGACTTCGGGAAGATTGAGCACCGCGACGGTGTCGCGATTCAGCTTGGACGTAATGGCGGACGGCGTTTTTGCCGGCGCCAATATGCCATACCATTGTATCGAGTCAAACCCCGGCAAGCCCGCTTCGGCGATACTGGGCAATTCAGGCGCCATCTGCGAGCGTTGCGATCCGGCCACTGCCAGGGCGCGCATTTTCCCGGCCTTGGCATGCGGCATGGTGGAAGGTATGCTCCCGAAGTACACGGACAATTGGCCACTCAACAGGTCCGACAGCAGCGGGCCCACGCCTTTGTATGGCACGTGGTTCATGCTGACGCCGGCCATGATCTTGAACAGTTCGCCCGACAAGTGCGGCGAAGTACCGTTGCCCGCCGATCCATAGTTGTAGAACCCTGGTTTGGCCTTAAGCATCTCGATCAACTGCCGGACCGATGTCGCGGGCAACGTCGGATGCACCACCAGTATATTCTGCGCCACCGCCAACAGCGTGACAGGTGCAAGATCCTTTACCGGGTCATAAGGCAACTTCATGAGACTGACGTTGACCGCTATCGACGCAAGCAGTCCCATCACCAGCGTGTATCCGTCAGGCGAGGCTTTGGCGGTCGTGTCGACGGCTATGGTGCCGCCGGCTCCGCTGCGATAGTCCATGACCAGGCTCTGGCCCCACTTCTCAGTCAGCTTCTGCGCAACCGTGCGCGCCAATAAATCAGAGCCGCCACCCGGTGGGACGGGGATGATGAATCGCACTGGCTTGATGGGATAGGCGATAACCTGCGCGATTGCACCGCCGCACGTCATGGCCGTGGCTGCAATCCAAATACTGTGGCCAACTCTGGACAAACTCATCTCGAACTGTGTTCCTGCATCAGGGTATCCAATCTTATCCGATTCAGTCTCGCCGTAGCACTAATCGGCTTTTATGCCAGCCGCTTTGATAACTTTCGCCCACTTCTCAACTTCAGCTTTGTTAACAGCCGCGAACTGTTCAGGGGTATTGCCAGCCGGCTGAGCGCCATCGATTGCGAGACGCTCTTTTACCTCCGGCATGTGAACAACTTTGACGATCTCACGATTGAGGTAATGGATGACATCCTTGGGCATGCCTCTGGGCCTGATACCGATACCGCGGTAACAATGTCAGCCTCCCCGATCTCGCGCAAAAACGCGTCCACGGTGCCTTCCGCGTATGACTTGATCGCATTGAAGCTGCCTCTGGCCCTGGCACGCGCCGAAAGATAGGAACCCGCCTCCGGTATGGTTACGCGGCAACGAACGTCCAGAATGGGCACTCTTGTTTCTCCTTGGTCAGACCGAATACAGCTCAGCAGGTATTTCACCCCCCGGAGCGCGTGCCTTGATATTTGAGGCGCGGCATCTCGAACCGGTCGGTGGCTCGCACATAGCCGCCTGCCCCGGCCATTCGACCTCTCGGATCAACCTTGCCGATGTCGATATGAAAACGCTCGTTGACGATACCCTCGTGATAATGCAAATACACGATCTGGCCTATGATCAGGGTATGGGGCTTGTTGCCTACCTCCACCGATTTTATCAGCTTGCATTCCATGGCAATGGGCGCCTCAGCGATACGCGGTGGACGTACCAGGGACGAAGGCAGTTGCGTAAACCCCGCTTCTGCAATCTCATTGACACCGATCGGGTAGTCGGTGGCACATACGTTCATTTTGTCCTTGATTGCGTAACTCACAATATGCACCACGAATTCCGGACACTCGCGTATGTTGGCCAGGGTGTCCTTGGCCGCGCCGTCGCGGGGACCGGACGAAAACATGATCATCATGGGATCGGAGCCCAGCACGTTGAAGAAACTGAACGGCGCCGCATTCGGTCCGCTCGTGCCGAGGGTGGTCACTAAAGCTATCGGGCGCGGCGTAACGGTGCCCGTCAGCAACTTATATTGGGTATTGGGGTCCAGATCCGCGACTTTGAAACTAGGCATGGTAATTCCGTGTCTCCATATTTTTTCATCCATGGCAATTGTAACTGCCCGCCGCCACAGATGGCATCCATCCCCTGGCGACGCGTGCCGCGCTCAACTGCACGTGCAATTTAGCGGTAAACTGGCGGCCTGCAATTCCAACAGTGAACCCAACGCGAATCGAGAGCTCGCTAGTGCTCTCCCTGAAATCAGGTGGCATATTATGAGCAACTTTCCGAACAAACGTGTGCGCATCCTCGTCCCGCTTCCTCAAGGAGGGCCAGCCGATATCCTTGCACGAACCATTGCGCAAAAACTTACCGCCACCTGGGGACAGGAAGTCGTCGTCGAGAATCCGGTCGGCGGCGACACGATAACCGGCACTGAAATGGTCGCCAAGGCTGACCCCGACGGCCACACGCTGCTCGTTGTTCCCAGCCAATTTACCGTTCATCCGCGCCAGCGCAAGGATTTACCCTACGATGTCGTCAAGGACTTCGCGCCGGTCATATTGCTCGCCATGAGCCCCAATGTGCTGGTCGTGCATCCCTCGGTACCCGCCAATTCCGTGGCGGAACTGGTCACGCTGGCAAAGTCCCAACCCGGTGCGCTTAAATACGCATCCGGCGGGCCGGGCAGCACCAGCCACGTCGTGGCGGAGAAATTCAAGGAAATCGCGGGCATCAACATCGAGGTCGTGCACTACAAGGGAGCCGCGCCTGCAACCGACGCCATACTGGCCGGCGAAACGGCCATGCTGTTTTCGGTGATGGCCCCCACCGTACCGCATGTGCAATCGGGCAAACTGCGTGCGCTCGCCGTCACCGGACCCAGGCGCTCGCAACTGCTGACCACGATACCTACGCTGAAAGAAGCCGGTATACCCGGCATTGAAGTCACGACCTGGCAGGGTATGCTGGCCCCCGGCCGCACGCCTCCCGACATTATTTCGAAAATCAACAAGGACGTCGCCAGTATTATCAATTTGCCCGAGGTTAGACAGGCACTTTCCGCGAAAGGCTTTGAACTCACCGGCAGCACGCCTGAAGAATTCGCAGCTCACATCAAGATGGAAGTCAGCTCCGCCATGTAACACCCGGTGTATGGTCAGGATGAACGCGGCCCCGGCTGGGCCCTGATTTCGCGCGCAAGAGCTGGGCTGCGACGCAGTGATTCAATCCAATCGCAAACCAATAAAGTCGGCGGTCTTGCGCCACTTCGCGATATCTTCCTTGATGAAGGCCGCAAACGCAGCAGGCGTTGATCCCACTGTTTCCGATCCATCCTTCGCCAATTGTGGTTTTATGATCTCCAGCGCACGTAACGTTTCGGCGTAGATCTTTCTTACGATGGAAGCGGGCAGTCCGGCCGGCGCGACCATGCCGTTCCATACGTTGACTTCGTAGCCGGGAACGCCCGCCTCTATTAGCGTCGGCACGTCGGAATGGGTCTTGAGGCGGGTTTTAGTGGTAACTGCAAGCGCAAGGAGTTTGCCGCTGCGCAGATGCGCTGCCGCCTGCAGCGGTGTTGAGAACAACATATTGACCTGACCTGCGAGCAAATCGGTCAGCGCCGGGGCACCGCCTTTATAGGGCACATGCAGGAAATCCGCGTGGGTGAGCATGCCCAGCAATCCGCCCGCCAGATGGCTGAGTCCGCCGATTCCGGATGACGCATAACTCACGGTACCAGGCTTGGCTTTGGCCAGGGCTACCAATTCTTTGAGCGAACGCGCAGGTAGCGACGGGTGAATGATCAACATATAAGGCAGCGACGAGGTCTGTGTGATAGGCGTAAAGTCCTTCACCAAATCGTACGGCAGGTTTCTGCGCGACCCCGCGTCCGCGGTCAACGTGTTGGCAAACGTGAGCAGCGTGTATCCGTCCGGGGTTGCCCTGGCGGCAACGACTGCGCCGATGTTTCCAGTTGCACCCGATCGGTTATCCACGATCACCTGCTGCCCAAAGCCTGTCGTCAATGCCGCGGCTATCATGCGGGCGGTGATGTCGGTACCGCCGCCCGGCGACGAAGGAACGATCAGGCGTATGGGACGCGACGGATAATCGCTGCCCTCGCCCCTGCCGGACTGAGCCGGCGCTGCAAATACAGCACTGACGTGGCAACACAGAACGAGCATCTGTAATGCCGCGACTATGCCGACACGCGGCCATGCGTTCATAGCCATGCTACGAAAACATGAACAAGCCGCCGTTGACGTGTATGACCTGGCCGGCGATAAATCCGCCGCTGTCTCCCACCAGATACAGACACGCCGAGGCTATGTCGTTTACCGTGGCCACCCGTTTCAGGGGTATGGGCTCGACACGTTTTTTCGCCCAGCCCGGGGGATACTGTTTCCAGTCACGCAGCGTATCAACCGGACCGGGAGACACGGTATTGGCGGTAATGCCTTCCGCGCCAAATTCGATCGTAATCGCTTTTGAGAACGCATGTATGCCGGCCTTGGAAACCATGACGTGCGAGCGGCGCGCAACGTGTCCGGCGAATCCGTCCTCACCCGACAAATGTATGATACGACCCCACTTGCGCTTGCGCATGCCGGGCAGCACCGCACGCGCCATATAGAAACACGACGCGAGATTCGTGTTCATCGTGTCGTGCCAGTCCGCGATCGACATCTCCAGCATGCCCTGGCGCCGCCGGACGGACGCATTCGAGACGGCGATGTCGACCTGGCCGAATTGCTTCTCGGCCAGCTTCACCATCTTTTCAATGTCCTGGTGCTTGCTCACATCGGCGAGCACCGCGATGGCGCGCCCCCCCATATCGCGGATCTCGGTTACGACTTCGTCCAGCGCCTTCTTGTCGCGGTGACCGTTTACAACTACATTCGCGCCTGCGTGCGCAAATTGCAGCGCGATCGCCTTGCCGATATTGCGGCCGGAACCCGTGACAATCGCTGTGCGCCCCTCCAGCTGGCGAGCCGTGGTTTGCCGCGATTTGGGTTCCGGTACTTTCGACTTTTTCATCGCTCGATCCCTTTCATACAACGAGAGTCAAGCTGCCGCAGCCGCTCGCGATACTTCGCCGATATCCGGCAAATTGACGCAGTCACGGGCCAGGCCCAGCAGTTTCTTCGCGCGCTCGGCGCCTATGATGCTGGTAGCGCACTTCGTGAACTTCTCATTGTGCTCTTCGTCGGTCACGATCCACGCATAGCGCGTTTCCTCCTGCTGCACGCGACGTTTGAAACTTCCACGCTTGGTTTTTATCTCCACGTCGGTGTAGCCGACCGTCCCCGCGTAGGACTTGGTATCGGGCACCAGATGACGGGTGATTTTGCTCATCAGCGAACGCACTTCCGGGCGCTTCATCATGGCGTCCGTGTAGCTTTCAAGTTTGAGGTCGCCTTCGAGTATGAATGCGGCCACGTTGTAATGCGCGCTGAACTTCCCTTCCAGCCCACTCTGCGGATTGTCGTAAATCAACGCAGCATCCGAGCCGGGCGGGAAACCAATGGCGATGGCTTCGATTTCATCTACCTTGATATTGTTCTGTATCATCAGGTCCCGGATACCGACGATACCGCGGTGGACCTGGTAACAACATGGCCAGCGTTTGAACTGTATACCCGGCTTGATGATTTCCCAGGGTTTGCCGATGATCGCCACCAGATCCGCAAGCGGCTGACCATCGTCGCCACCATAGGTGCCGATGAAGCTGTCCTTGCCATCAAGTATTGACGGGTCCGCCGTGAATCCATGCTTGGCCAGCCATGCCGCGTGTATGCCGCTGCGCGCCGCGTGTCCGGCATGAAACGCCTTGGACATCGTGCCGAAATTTCGTATGAGTCCGGACGACTCCGATGCAGCCAGCCCAAGCGCGATGCGCATCTGGTCGACATTCAGGCCGAACAATCTGCCCGCCGCCGCGGCACACGAGAATACGCCGACCGTGGCAGTGTTGTGCCAGCCACGTGTGTAATGGCCGTTGCCCAAAGACTTCGCGATCTTGCCCACGACATCGAGACCAAGCGCATAGGCGGTAAGCACGTCCCTGCCGGAAGAACCCAGGGACTCGCCAACCGCGACTACCGTCGGTATCAGCGTCGTGCTCGGGTGCCCTCGCAGCGACGGCGACGTATCGTCGTAGTCAAGCACATGGCCTGCAGTGCCGTTGACGAATGCCGCCTCACCCACCGACGTCGCAAGCTTGGAGCCCCATACCGTGGCAACCGGCTTCGCTTCGACATACGCAGCCCAGTCGCGGGCAATTGGATATATCGGTTCGTTCGTCCCGACCAAAGCAACACCTAGGGTATCTATAAGCGCATTGGTGGAAGCATGCAGGACATCTGCCGGCGCCTCCTTGGTATTTACAACAAACTCGGCAATTTTCTGTGTCAGCATGACTTTCTCCAAAAAAGAATATCGCCCTGCTCAGGGCGATATTTGATAAAAATTTTCAAGCCACTTCAAACGGCTTCAGTCGAAACTATGCGCATATTAACTGAAATACACCTTTGGTGCAGGCGCGGTCTAAGGTGACAAGGATGCGAGGCGCTTGTAAAATCTCTTCGCCTCGAATCTGCCGCACACAAATTCGCACTTTGGCCTTGCGCGGCACACCAACCCAAATCGACCAATCCTCATGCTGTCGCCACGTTCTATTTTGTCATTCGGCCTGATGCTGCTGGGCGGCAATGCCGTTTTCGGACAACCCAGTTCGACAGGTTCGGCACAGATATATCCGCACAAGCCTGTCCGCCTGGTGACTACCGAACCAGGAGGAGGCAGCGACTTTGTGGCGCGACTGATCGCACAGGGTTTATCGGCCTCGTTCGGTCAACAGGTCATCGTGGATAACAGACCAGGCGGCGTGGTCCCCGGCGAAACGACCGCCAAGGCACCGCCCGACGGATATACGATGCTGTTGAGCGGCGGCATCGTATGGCTGTTGCCTTCCATGCGCACCAAGGTTCCGTGGGACCCAATCAGGGACTTCCTGCCGGTCACGATTGCGACGACCGCACCGACCATACTCGTCGTGCAGTCATCAATCGCCGCGAATAACGTCAAGGAACTGATTGCTCTGCTCAGGAGCAGGCCCGGCGAACTCAACTATTCGTCGGCTGGGGCCGCAGGCGCATCCCATCTCGCCGCGGAACTGTTCAAGAGCATGACCGGAGTTAACATCGTATGGGTACCTTACAAAGGTAACGGACCGGCCCTGAATGCGTTGCTCAGCGGCGAGGTTCAATTGACCTTCGCACCGTCGGGACTGGTCCTGTCACACGTCAAGGCAGGCAAACTGCGAGCGCTGGGCGTGACATCGGCTCAACCATCGGCGCTGGCGCCCGAACTGCCCACGATAGCCGCATCGGGCGTACCTGGATATGAATCACAGTCCACGCTCGGCATTTTTGTTCCGGCGCGCACCCCGACAGCAGTTGTAAACCGCCTGAATCAGGAAATCGTCAAAGTTCTGCATGATGCGAGTGCGCGGCAGAAACTGCTGAATGCCGGCGTCGAAGCCGTCGGTAGCACACCTGCGCAGCTTGCCACCATGGTGAAGTCTGAAATGATCAGAATGGGGAACGTCATCAAAAACGCCGGCATACGCGCGGATTGATGGAATTGGTAATCTCCTTACCGGCAACATTGACTGGAAAATAATCAACATGGCGCTCACTCCACCCGCAACAGACCTGAAAAAGTTTTTTAACCCTGCTTCCGTTGCGCTCGTGGGTGCCACCGAAGACCAGCGGAAATTCGGCGGTCGCGCCATTTTCCAGATGCTGGAATTTGGCTACAAGGGCCGCGTGTATCCGATCAACCCCAAATACAATAAGCTGCTGGGCTTGGATTGCTATCCCGGCATCGCCGAACTGCCGGAAACGCCCGACCATGTCGGCATCGTCATTGCGGCCGAACGCGTGCTCGACACCCTGAAGCAATGCGCGGAAAAAGGTGTCAAATTCGTAACCATATTCACCTCGAATTTCAGTGAAACCGGCACCGAAGCGGGATGCAAACTGCAACACGAAATCGTATCGTTTGCCCGCGACAACGGGATACGGTTCATGGGCCCGAACTGCAATGGTCTGATCAATTTTGTCGATGGTTTTGCGATGGTGTCGACCAAGGCCATCAAGGGGCCGCGAAAAACCGCCGGCAGTGTCGGACTCATCTGTCACAGCGGCGGACTGGGACAGATGAACGTCATGTGGCGAGCGCAGGAAGCCGGTCTCGGCATCACCTACGAAGTCAGCTGTGGCAACGAGGCTGATATCGATACCATGGATTTTCTGCGATTCATGGTTGATGACCCGAACACCGACGCGGTCATGATGGCGGTGGAAACCATCAGCAATGGTAAAAAATTCGAAGCCGTCGCGCGTCACGCAGCGGACCTAGAAAAACCCATCGTCATACTCAAATTCGGACGTACTGAAGCAGGTCAGCGCGCCGCCGCCTCCCACACCGGCGCCATAACCGGGTCCGATGAAGTTCAGGACGCGATATTCCGGCAGTACGGCATCACGCGCGTCACCGATTGCAACGAACTGTATGAAGTGGCCAAAACGCTGCGACGCCGGAAGTGGCCGAATGGAAACCGCGCCGCGGCGCTGTCCGGGTCGGGCGGCCACTCCGTGCTGCTGGCCGATCTTGGCGCGCTGGCCGGGATCACCTGGCCGACCTACGAAAAGAAAACCGCCGACGGCCTGCGTGCGCTGCTGCCGGGCTACGCGGCGGTATCGACCAACCCTACCGACCTCACGTCCGCGCTGACCGGTTCGCCGCGCCTGTTCCAGGATGCGCTGCGTATCATAGCCGCCGATGAGCAGGTCGATTTCATGATCCCTGTGTTCGTGAATCCCACGGTCGCTGCCATCGATGAAGTATCCAAGCTCGCGGATACCATGAGCAAGCCCCTGGCAGTGTTATGGACCGGTTATTGCCCCGAAAATCCGGAGGTGACCGCGGCAACACTGGTTGCGCGTGGCCTGCCGGTCTACCGCGATGCGATGCCATGCCTGAAGGCGGTCAGTGCCGCCATGAAATATGGCGAGTTTCTGCGACGCCGCAAGGTGGCCGGCAGCGAACCTACGCGCCCGCCAGACATGAACGCACAACAAGCGCGTGAATTGCTAGCTGCCGCCAGCGGCACGCTCACCGAACGCGCGTCGAAGGAGATACTGGCCGCGTACGGCTTTCCGGTGACCAGGGAAGTCATGGTGACCAGCGCCGACGAGGCGGCACAGGCTGCGCGGCGCATCAAGGGCCCCGTTGCGCTCAAGATTGAATCGCCAGACATACCCCACAAGACCGAAGCCGGCGCGATCCGGCTCGGCGTACGTGGAAAGAAAGCCGTCATGGCTGCCTTTAATGAAGTCATGACAGCGGCAAAACAGTTTAATGGCGCAGCCCGGCTCAATGGCGTTCTGGTACAGGAAATGGCGCCCAAGGGGCTGGAAGTCATGCTGGGCATGGCGACCGATGCGACGTTCGGGCCCATCGTCGTGGTGGCACTCGGAGGAATACATGTCGAGGTGCTGCGCGATATCGCTTATCGAACACCTCCGCTTGCAATGGCCGACGCCGCGTCCCTGCTGCGCGAACTGCGTGCATATCGTCTGTTCGAAGGCGTGCGTGGCACGCCTGCCCGCGACATCGACGCGCTGTGTGACGCCATCGTTCGGCTATCGTGGCTGGCACATGATCTTGGCGATCAGCTGCTGGAACTTGATATCAACCCGCTGGTGTCCCTGGAACAGGGTGCCGGCGTGCGCGTCGTCGACGCGCTTATCGTGAAGAAAGCAGCATCATGAGTGCAACGGCATCCGACACCATCCTCGAAATTCGAGATGGTGTAGCGTGGTTTACGTTCAACCGCCCGCAAAAAGCCAACGCATTGACGCTCGCCATGGTGCAGGCTCTGCAACAGGCTATACAGCAATCCACGGACGATCACGCAATTCGGGCACTGGTGTTAACCGGCGCCGGAGGCCGCGCATTCTCAGCCGGCGCCGATCTGGGTTCGCTGACTGACAACAGCGCCGAATTCCGCAATCTTCGACGCGAAACGTTTGCGGCAGTCATGCGCGCACTGCTCGATTTCGGCAAGCCGGCCATCGCCGCCGTCGATGGCGCCGCATGCGGCTATGGCATGATGCTGGCCATGGGATGCGACCAAACGATAGCAACGAGGAAGGCCCGCTTTTCATTGCCCGAAATCAACAAAGGCACGCCCACCCTTACTGGAATTACATTGGTCAGCGAGCGGCTTAACAACACGCTGGCCGCTGATCTGGTGTTGAGCGGAAGATGGGTAGAATCTGACGAGGCATTAAGACTGGCGCTGGTCAAGGAAATCGTAAATGACGAGAACCTGATGGAACGCGCACAGACTGTCGCGCTTGCATTGGGCAAGCATAACGCGACAGCATACGCACAGAACAAGCGCTGGCTGAATCGTGAACTGCGGGATGCGCTGGCGGCGGCAAGCCGGGAATCGGCGACATTGCATCCGTAGCCCGCGTAATCAGAGCCTGTTATGAATCTGCCACGCTACCGAACACTACTCCGGAAGGGCATACCTATCTACTCAAGATTGTGTCTCTCCCGTGCGTGGACAGTCACGGCGTAGGATGGGTCGAACGCAGCGATACCCATCGAACAGCGCCCGTAGCAATCCGCAGCTGATGGGTTTCGTGTCTCACCCCATCCTACACGGGTAAAGATGTGTAGATACGTATGCCCACCGGGAAGTGGTGAGGGAAAAAGTTCATAATGGGCCGCTAAACTGCGGACGCGAAACAAAGATTTTATTCGAGAGGAACAAACCATGAGCATCACCCTGAGCCCTGAACTGGAGCAAATGCGCGCCACCATGCGCAAATTCGTGACCAAGGAACTCGAACCGCTGGCGCGCATCATAGACGAGACCGGCGAAGTTCCCGATCATGTGCCCGCGCTGCTGGCAAAGAACGGTTACCTCGGCATGCGCGTCGATGAACGTTACGGCGGCGGCGGCCTCGGGCTCGCGCACTATTGCCTGGCGCTGGAGGAATTCAGCCGCGCGCACCGCGTGTATACCAACATCATGGGCGGCTCCAGCGGCAACACGCCCTTGGCGATCATGCGCCTGGGCAGCGATGCCCAGCGCGACAAATATCTGGCAGGATTGGCAAACGGCACGCTGCGCGCAGCGTTTGCGCTTACCGAACCGGGCTCGGGTTCCGATTCGCAGTCGATGAAGACCAAGGCTACCCGCGTTGACGGCAGCTGGGTGATCGACGGGCGCAAACACTATATCAATGGCGGCGACGTCGCCGACTTCATCATGGTCATGGCCGTCACCGACAGCGAAAAGCGCGGCCGCGGCGGCGTCACCGCGTTTATCGTGGAACGCGGCACACCGGGATTTACCGTGACCCGCTCCGACACCACCATGGGGTCGCACGCCATCCGGCTCGCCGAACTGACCTTCGAAAACTGCCGCGTTGACGACACTGCCGTGGTCGGCGAAGTCGGCGAGGGATTCAAGATTGCCATGCAGTCGCTTACCGAGGGCAGACTGAGCGTAGCGAGTTCATGCATAGGCATTTCGGACCGCCTGCTTGAGATGTCCACCCACTACGCGCTGCAACGCACCACCTTTGGCAAGCCGCTCGCGGAGCGGCAGGCGATCCAGTGGATGCTCGCGGACTCGGCCATGGAACTCGCCGCCGCGCGGGCACTGGTCTATGCAACCATAGAAGACGTCGAGAAAGGCGTGGACACTGGCAGCCGTCCCAGCATGTGCAAACTCTATTGCTCCGAAATGGTGGGCCGCATTGCCGACCGCGCCGTGCAGGTGCATGGCGGCATGGGCATAGTCCAGGGCTTTCCGGTTGAACGTTTCTACCGTGACACGCGGCACTATCGCATTGGCGAAGGCTCATCCGAGATTCAGCGCATTCTGATTTCCCGCGACCTGTTCAAAAAGGCAAAGGCAAGCTCATGATTGCAGCCAACCGCGCAGCCATCGTCGGCATCGGCGAAAGCGCTATTGGCAAGATCGAAGATCGCAGCGCGCTCCAACTGCACAGCGATGCGGTCCATGCGGCGCTTGCCGACGCCGGCCTTACCCTCAACGACATCGACGGGCTGATCACCAACCCGGTGCGCGTCGAAGCGTGGAACATGCCGTGCGGCGTAGTGTCCAGCTATCTCGGCATACGACCGTCGTATTTGCTGACGCTCGATCTGGCCGGCGCCTCGGGCGCGGCCATGGTCCACCATGCCGCCATGGCGATTGCCGCCGGTCAGTGCAAGACGGTGTTATGCGTAGGCGGCCAGAACCTGCTCTCCAACAAACTGCGCGCCCACGCCGTCAAACAAATGGCGGAGTCCGGCGCCGCGCATCCGCAGTTCGAAGCGCCCTACGGTCCGCTCGTCGCCTCCAACTATGCGCTGATCGCACGCCGCCATATGCACGAATACGGCACTACGCCCGAGCAGATGGCCGAAGTCGCGGTCACCATCCGCAAACACGCAAGCCTCAACCCCAACGCGCACAAACGCTCGCTCATCACCGTCGATGATGTGATGAAATCGCCGATGATCACCTCGCCGCTCAAGCGCTACGACTGCGCCCTGGTGTCGGACGGCGCCTGCGCCGCCATCATCACCAGCGCCGACCGTGCGCGGGATCTGAAACAAAAGCCCGTCTACCTGCTGGGCCAGGGATATGGACTGAGTCACAGCTACGTCGGTGAATATCTGAACCTCACCACCTCGGGGGCTGTGGACTCCGGGCGCAAGGCATTCGAGATGAGCGGTCTGAAACATTCGGATATTGATGTTGCAGAGTTGTACGACTGTTTTACGATCACGGTCATCATCGAGCTTGAAGATCTCGGATTCTGCAAGAAGGGCGAAGGCGGCGCCTTCGTGCAGGGCGGGCGCATAGGACTCGACGGCGAGCTGCCGCTGACCACGCACGGCGGACTGCTGTCGGCCGGTCACTTCGGATTGAGCGCGGGATTCTTGCATGTACTGGAAGCCGTGCGTCAGATCCGAGGCAGCGCGGGTGAACGACAAGTCAAGGACGTAAAGACTGCGTTGGTACACGGTAACGGCGGGACCATCGCGATACACTGTACTCTGATACTCGGTGGCGCAGACGCCGCCTGATGCACAAGGACGCAATCAACCATGGCCATTGAACGCATATTTCCATCGCCCAATCCCGGCACGGCTCCCTACTGGAAGGCCGCAAGACAGCATCAGTTGTCGTTGCCGAAATGTCAGGCGTGCGGAAAGTTTCATTCGTATCCGCGCAGTCAGTGCCCGTTCTGTTCATCGGACAAGCTCGAATGGACCAACTGCAGTGGTGCAGGAACGATATTCTCGTACACCGAAGTGTTCAGGGCGCCGAGCAAGGCGTTCGCGGCCGATCTGCCATATATCGTCGCGATTGTGGAACTCAAGGAAGGACCGCACCTGATGACACGTCTGGTTACGAACGACAATGCCAGCGTCCGCATTGGTCAGCCCGTGACCGTCGCATTTGACGATATGGACGAAGAAACGTCGCTGCCCGTTTTCAAGGCCAGCCAGACATGAACGACGACGCAGCATCTGCGGTTCTCGCCGAGCGCAAAGGCGCAACAGCCTGGATCACGCTCAACCGGCCGCAGGCGATCAATGCCATCAACGAAGAGATACGCCAGAAATTGCCGCACGCGATACGCGAAGCTGATGAGGATCCCGAAGTGCGCGTCATCGTCATCAATGGCGCCGGCGAACGCGGCTTCTGCGCCGGCGCCGACGTCAAAGGCTTTGGAGAACCCAAGTCTTTAATTGAGCACAGAAAATCAAGAGTATACGAGCACTGGATCGATGCCTTTGAGCATGCCCGGAAACCCATCATCGCCTCCATACACGGCTTTTGTCTGGGAGGTGGACTCGAAATTGCACTGGCCTGCGATATTCGTATCGGTGCGGAAGGCGCTAGCTTTGCATTGCCGGAAGTCAGCCGCGGCACCATGCCGGGTGCCGGCGGAACGCAGCGGCTCGCGCGCGTCATAGGCCTGGGGCGCGCACTCGACATGATGCTGTCGGCAGAGCGCATACCTGCAGCGCAGGCGCACCAGATTGGATTGATCAGCCGCCTGGTACCGCGCGATCAGCTGGAATCCGCAACTATGGCACTTGCTGAACTCATCGGTGGACACGCGCCCATTGCGGTGATGTTTGCCAAGGAAGCCATGCGCAAAGGCACCGACCCGAATCTCGCCAACGGCATGAAGCTGGAGATAGATCTGTTGACCATGCTGATGACGACCGAGGATCGCAAGGAAGCGGGTGCGGCGTTTCGCGAGAAACGCAAACCAAACTTTAAAGGCAAGTGAAATCGAATAGCGTCACAACGCCGGGAGATCAGAGATGCCCTACACACCACCGCAACCATTGCAATCGTCCGCAAGCCGAGTGTCAGCGCTAGTCGCGACGGCACTTGCTTTAGTCTTGTCGCAAGCGACCGCACAGGAGTACCCCAACAAATCCATACGGCTGGTGGTCCCGTTTTCAGCGGGTGGACCCGCCGACCTGCTAGGGCGTGTCATCGGCGACAAGATCGGACGCGGCTTGGGGCAAACGGTCGTTGTCATTAACAAGGATGGCGCGGGCACGATACTGGGTGCGGACATGGTCGCCAAGGCGACGCCCGACGGCTATACCCTCTTCCTCGGCAATCTGGCGATGGTCGTCAATTCCAGCAGTGGCAAGAAACTGCCCTACGACTTGCTCAAGGATCTGGCACCGGTTTCGGTAGTATTCAAACAATCGCAAATACTGGTCGTCACGCCGTCGCTGCCGGCCAATTCCCTAAAGGAGCTGATCGCGATAGCCAAGGCCAGCCCGGGCAAACTGAAATACGGGACATCCGGCGTCGGGTCCGCTATCCACCTGCATAGCGAGCTCTTGCGCATGGCCATGGGCGTCACCATGACCCATGTTCCCTACAAAGGTCAGGCGCCGGCGATGGCGGACCTGTTCAGCGGCCAGATCGACATGATTTTCTCGGGCATCAGTCCGATCGTGCCCTTTCTCAAGACCGGCAAACTGCGAGCCATCGGCGTGTCCACGCCGCAACGGATGCCTGTCATACCCGATGTTCCAACGCTAATGGAAGGCGGTCTCGCCAATTTCTCGACAGCGGGTTGGTACGGGATACTGGTTCCCTCGGGAACGCCCAAGGCCATCATCACCCGGCTGAACACCGAGATCGTCAAAGCCATGAGCGCGCCGGAAGTCGTGGAACGGCTGGGCACACAGGGCGGCGAGACCACGTCCACGACGCCTGAGGCCTTTTCCGCGCTCATACGCGAAGAACTCAAGACATGGACCGGCGTCATCAAGGAAGCCAACATACGCCTCGAATGAAAAAGGATCATACTGTGATGCTCCGAAACGCCCTACCGTTCATCGCGATCACGCTGCTGACAACGAGTGCCCCCGTTACATTTGCGCAGAATTTCCCCACCAAGCCGATACGCATGGTCACCAGCGGTGTCGGCAGCGGCACGGACTTTGCGGCACGCCTGACGGCCATGGGACTCGCACGCGGCATCGATCAGCAGGTCATCATCGACAACCGGCCGAGCGGCGTTATTCCGGGCGATCTGGTTGCCAAGGCGCCGCCCGACGGCTACACCCTGCTGGTATCCGGCGGTCCGTTGTGGCTCATGCCGCTCTTGCAAAGCAATGTACCGTACGATGCGGTGCGGGATTTTGCACCCATTACATTGGTGGATACCATACCCAGCATACTGGTCGTGCACCCTTCCCTGCCGGTAAGGACCGTCAAGGATCTGATTGCACTCGCGAAGAAACGGCCGGGCGAACTCAATTACGCGTCGGCGACGATAGGCTCCACGTCGCATCTGGGCGCTGAATTATTCAAACACATGGCTGGCGTCAATATCGTGCGCATACCATATGGCAGCGGCTCGGGCAGAAACGCCGATCTGGTCGGCGGCCATGTGCAGCTTGAATTCGCAACCTCGGGAACCGTAACCGGGCATCTGCAGTCAGGCCGGTTAAAAGGCCTGGCAGTCACCAGCGCCCAGCCGTCCCTACTGTTCCCCGGCCTATCCACCGTCGCGGCCTCCGGATTGCCAGGTTACGAATCCGTTTCTATACACGCAGTGTTTGCCCCGGCGAAGACACCGCCGGCCATTATCAGCTTCCTCCATCAGGAACTGGTGCGCGGCCTGAACAGACCCGAGGTCAAGGAAAAATTTACCAACGCAGGCGCCGAGGTCGTGGGCGGCACTCCGCAAGAACTCGCAAACACGGTCAAGTCGGAAATCGCGAGGCTGGGCAAGATGTTCAAGGATGCGGGCATACGCGCCGAATAGCAATGCACCAAGGAACATAAGTATGCGTATCTGGATACAAAGCAACACCGCGCTGCGCACCGACCCAATCTGGGCGGACTATACGAACGCCATAGAGGCGCACATGGAGGAGATCAAGCGCCCCGGCAGCGAAGTCCGCGTCGAAGGCGTGGACGCCATGGAAAAGAACCTCGAGTACTCGGCGTTCAGCCGTCATGTCAACGTGCGCAAAGTGCTGGAATGCGGGCTCAAGGCGCAGGAGGAAGGCTACGACGCGTTTGTCGTCATCGGCATGGGCACCGCGGGGTACGAGGAACTGCGCGACCTACTGAAAATTGAAGTCGTGTTTGCGGAAAGTGTGGCATGGAACTTTGCCGTCTGGCAGTACCGGCGTTTTGCACTGATCGGACATGAACGTAATCTGTATTTCCGGCGTGTCGAGCAGATACGCGCCCATGGCTCAATCGATCTGTTTGTCGCGGGTGACTACGCCAGTGTTCCCGAAAAAACCATACTCGCTTCGTTCAACAACCCGGCGCCGCTCATCAAGGCCTTCGAAGTATCCGCTGCGCGCGCGGTTCATGATGGTGCACGGGTTCTGATACCGGACTTCAACGTATTGAATGATTTTCTGATTTCCGCCGGCGTGCGCGAATTTCACGGCGTGCCGATCATGGACACTGCGGGACTGTCGCTCAAGGCGGCGGAACTGCTGGTGGATGCGCGTAAAACGAGGGTGATATGACTGAAACACGTAAAGAAATGACCCAGACTCCTCCGACACTGTTTACGCCGATAACCATCGGCAAACGCACGCTGCGCAACCGTCTGGTTTTTTTGCCGCACGCAACCGGTCAGGGCATACAAGGCCTGCCTACCGCCGGACACGCGGCCTATTACGGCCGCAGAGCAGAGGGCGGCGTCGGCATGATAGTACAGGAGGCTACGCCGGTACACGTTGCGAGCCTCGCCCGCACGACTCACGTCAGAGGTTACGACCCGGCCATCGTTGCACCTGCACGGCAGGTTTCCGACACCGTGCACAAGGCTGGCGCGATGATAGTGGTGCAAATCAGCCACCGCGGCCTTGCGGCATTGCCGATGTTCTCCGGTATGCCGGTGTGGGCGCCCAGTCCGTCGCGCTCGCCGCACACCGGTGAAGTGGCACACGAGGTAACCGTGGCGGAAATCCGGGATATCGTTGCGGGCTTTGTTCAGACCGCACGAAATTTCATCGATGGTGGCTACGACGGTGTCGAAGTACACGCGACGCACGGCCACTTGCTGCACAGTTTTCTCAGTCCCAAACAAAACTGGCGCGCAGACGCGTACGGTGGATCGGTCGAAAACCGCATGCGCCTGCTGCTCGAAGTGCTTGAAGCCGTGCGCGCACTGCCGCTTGGCATCCTCGGCATACGCATCGGCCAGCCGGCGTGGAACACCGGGCCGGAAGCGCAGGATGCGGAGAAGATTATCCGCGCCATAGAACCGTATGCGGACTACATATCCGTCACCGGCGGCACACAGGCCACCAAGCACCTCAACATGGGCGATATGTATTCGCAGCCCGGCTACATGCTGGAGCTTGCACGCCAGGTCAAACAGGTAACGAAGCTGCCCGTCATCGCAGCCGGCCGTCTCAATGACGCGCAACTGGCAGCCAGCATCCTTGCAGAGGGTGCAGCAGACCTGGTGGGCATGGCGCGGGGTTTGATATGCGATCCCGACTGGGTGCGCAAGGTCGAACAACATGCGGAACAGGACATACGGCGCTGCATCGCATGCAACACCTGCCTGGAGCGCGTCGACTCCGGCACATCGATCGGTTGCATACAGAACCCGATGACAGGCCGTGAATTTCAACTTGCGGCAAATCCGCCACCTCGTCCTAAGACTCCACGGCGGGTGCTCGTCGTCGGCGGTGGCCCGGCCGGCATGCAGGCTGCGTTGCGTGCCAGTGAACTGGGACTCGATGTTACGCTCGCCGAGGGCAGTCCCGCGCTCGGCGGACAGGTGCCACTGGCCGCCTGCGTGCCTGGGCGCGACGTAATGACGCGCGTAACCGACTTCCTGCAAAGGGAAATCAAGCGATCCCGAGTGACGGTGCTGACGAACAAAATCGTCGATGACAATACCGCGGAATTTACCGCGAGCGACGGCGTGATCATCGCGACCGGTGCATCATTTGGATTTCTGCCGGAGAATTACGAAGTCGATGTGCCGGGATACATCGCCGAGCATGTCGTCACCAATCCATCCTGCGTCAGGGGCCAACGTATCGTGATCGTCATCGAAGACGGGTGGCCCGCAGGCCCCGGCGCCGCCGAACTTCTTGCGGCGCGAGGCCTCGAAGTGCATGTGGTGCTAGCCGGTGCCGAAGCGGGAATGGCATTGCCATTGAGCAATCGCCGCACGTTAATGGAGCGGTTGCTGCTGCTGCCGCTGCATTGGCACCTGTACAGCACGCTGCTGCGCGTTGATCAGAAAGGCGTCGCTGCGATACGCGTACGCGGACAGGGCGAAAGCATCCTCGACGGCACGTTCGATGGCGTGGTCTTCGCGGTGCCCAGGCGCTCGAACACCGACCTGCTGAAGGGCATAGCCGGCAACGACAATACCAAATACGTCAGCGCTGGAGACTGCGTGTCACCGCGCGGAATTTTCGCGGCGATACGCGAAGGATATGACGCCGCCCACAAAATGGCTAACCTGCTGGCATAGCGTCGGATATGACTGACACAGCCGACGATGTACCGTACGCTTCCATACGCGATACCGGCATTGCGGCGTTAACTTTGGTTGCGAGTGCATTGCCATGCACCGCCACGCACGCCCAACTACCGCAATATCCGAACAAGCCGATACGTATTATCACCGCGGAATATGGCGGCGGTGTCGATTTCGCGTCGCGCCTGGTGGCTCAGGCGCTGGCGCCAGCGTTGGGGCAGCCCGTTGTTGTGAATAACCGCAGCGGCGGTAGCAGCATTTCCGGAGAACTACTGACCAAGTCCACTCCTGACGGACACACCCTGCTCGTCGCATCGGGCACTCTGTGGATAGGACCGTATCTGCAGAAAACGTCATACGACATGATGCGCGATTTCGCACCCATCACGCTGATAAGCCGTGCCCCGAATCTGCTGGTGGTCCATCCATCGGTGCCGGTCAAGTCCGTCAAGGATTTGATAGCCCTCGCGAGAACGAAACCTGGCGAACTCAACTACGCATCCGCTTCCATAGGGTCGTCGCCGCATCTCGCGCCGGAACTTTTCAAGGCCATGGCGGACATCAACATCGTGCGCGTGCCGTACAAAGGCTCGGCGCAGGGGCTGATGGACGTGCTGGCAGGCCAGGTGCAATTGATGTTTCCGGTTTCCGCTGGAGCAGCGCCGCATGTCACCTCGGGAAAATTGCGCGCGTTGGCGATTACGACATCCCAGCCCAGCCCGCTGTTTGCGGATCTCCCCACGGTCGCCGCGTCGGGCGTGCCCGGTTACGAATCCGGCACGATCAACGCCATGTTCGCGCCCTTCAGAACGCCAGCCGTAATCGTCAGCCGCCTGAATCGTCAAGTCGTGCAGATCCTGCGCCGCGCGGACGTTCGTGACAGATTTCTCGGCATAGGCGTGGAACCGGCGGGCACGTCACCGGACGAATTGATGGCTACAGTGAAATCGGAAATGGCTCGCTTGGGAAAGGTCATCAGGGATGCGGGTATCAAGCCCGAATGACACTGCTTTAAGACTCTCTGGCGCCTTGCATGAGCAACGTGACCTTAAACATTGCGAGTACTGGGTCGATTCAAACTCCCAACGCAGAGGACGCGGTGGACGCAGAGGTTCGCAGAGAGAAAACGTTGTTTTTGTTCGGTCCGCCCGCCTACCCTGCGCACCACTGCGTCCTCAGCGTCCACCGCGTTAAGTGGTTGAGCTTCTTGTTAAGGTAGTAGCAAAGGCAGTGTCATCGGCATCGGATGCCGAATACCCGGAGCTCGGGAGAGATTCAGAGTAAGCTTTACAGTTCCGTACTGTCGGTTTGCAATCATCAAAGAGTCCCTATGTTTTACAGACACGGTTGCACAGCACTTCTTGCCCTAAGCTTGTCTTGTGGCACAAGCGTTGCATGGAGCCAGAACTATCCGGCCAAGCCGATACAAATCTTCACCACCGAAATCGGTGGCGGCAGCGACCTTGCGGCACGCATGGTCGCACCCGGACTATCCGCCAATATGGGGCAGCAGCTGGTCGTGAATAACCGGCCCAGCGGTGTCATTCCGGGCGAGATAGTTTCGAGGGCGCCACCGGATGGCTATACCTTGCTCGTTTATGGCGGTACGTTCTGGCTCGGACCGCTGCTGCAACCCAAAACACCTTATGACGTCGTGCGCGATTTCGCGCCGATTACGATGTTGATCAGTTCACCCAACATACTGGTCGTGCACCCGTCCCTGCCGGTGAAGTCTGTCAAGGACCTGATTGCGCTCGCGAAAGCCAAACCCGGTGAACTCAACTATGCCTCACCCGGTATCGGCTCCTCGCCTCACCTGTCCGCCGAACTCTTCAAGTCCATGGCGGGCGTTGATTTCGTGCGCATCAATTACAAAGGCACAGGCCTCGGCATCAACGATGTCATCGGCGGACATGTGCACCTGATGTTCCCGTCAGCCGCCGGCGTGGCCGGGCACGTGAAATCCGGACGCCTCAGAGGCGTGGCCGTAACCAGTGCAAAACTGTCTGCTCTGCTTCCCGGTATTCCTACCGTAGCCGCGTCTGGCGTCCCTGGGTATGAATCCGTGTCTGGATTCGGCATGTTTGCGCCCGCCCGAACACCTGTCGCCATCATCACCCACCTGAACCAGGAAACCGTACGCGTACTCAATTTGCCGGAGATCAAGGATAGATTCCTCGCCACCGGCGCTGAAACCGTCGGCAACACGCCCGAAGAATTCTCCGCCCGTCTCAAAGCCGAGATTGCAAGAGTGGGTAAGGTCATCAAGGATGCAGGTATTCGCGTCGAATAAGTTGCACACCGCGAGGGCATATTCATGTTGAATTCACGATTTGCGGCGGCGGCTATACTGGTCAGCACGCAGATGTGCGCATCCCCCGTGTTGTTCGCTCAAAGTTACCCGAACAAACCGGTGCGCATCATCACCCAGGAAGCCGGCGGTGGCCTTGACTTCACCGCACGGCTGATTGCGCAAAATGCCGCGGGTTTTCTGGGGCAACCGGTCTTCGTCGACAATCGCGGCGGTGGCGGCGGCGTGATCGCGATCGAAAGCGTTGCCAAGGCGGCGCCGGACGGCTACACCACGCTGCTGTATGGCAGCACGATGTGGTTACTGCCGTTCATGCGCGACAATGTGCCGTGGGATCCGATCCGGGACTTTTTGCCTGTGACCCTGACGAACCGCCAGCCGAATGTCCTCGTGGTTCATCCGTCGATGCCCGTCAGATCCGTTAAACAGTTGATTACATTGGCGAAAGCAAGGCCCGGCGATCTTAACTACGGATCAGCGGGCCCCGGTTCGCAGATATCCATCGCCGCCGAGTTGTTCAACTCCATGGCACAAGTCAACATCGTGCATATCCCCTTCAAGGGCAGCGCTCCGGCCATACAAGCGATCCTCTCCGGCGAAGTCCACCTGATGTTTACCGTTGCGCCATCCGCCGCGCCGCACGTCAGATCGGGGCGGTTGAAACCGCTGGCGGTCAGCAGCGCCGAACCCTCCGCGTTGTTCCCGGACCTACCGACCGTCGCGGCAGGGGGGCTGCCCGGTTACGAAGCCGTATCACTGCTTGGTTTGTTTGCACCCGCAAAAACACCCGCCGCGATCATCAACCGCCTGAACCAGGATATCGTTCGCGCCATGGCAGGTACGGACATCAAACAGAAATTTTTCAATGCCGGTTCGGTTGTTGTCGGCAGCTCACCCGATGAACTTGCTACGCTGGTGAAATCGGAAATGAACCGGATCGGCAAGGTGATCGTCGATGCAAAAATCCGCGTTCAATAGTTAGCGTGAACAGGTGGTTATTTCAGGAAGTCGCGCTGCCTTTTCGCAAAGTCCGCGACGTTCACCACGCTGTCCATTTCCTGCGCCGACGCTATTCTGGAATTGAGATCGGCCGGCGCCCCGCCCTTGTACAAGTGTGAATAGACACCATGCAGCGCTTTCGCGACCGCTGCCGAAGGTTCGTGGCTGTGCAGGACGATACGCGCGCCGTGCAGCGCCAATGCCTCGCGCTTGATAGCTGCGGGTGCCGGCCCCAGCATGATAGGTAGATGAACTGCAGCCTGTATCGCCTTGAGCTGTTCTATATTTTCAAGCCCGACCACGAATATCGCATCGATACCCGTCGTAGCATAGGCCTTGAAACGCTTGATCGACTCGTCCAGATTCCTGATCCTCAGCGAACCGCGTCCGGCGATCAGCAGCGATGGATCGCGACGTGCGCTCACGGCGGCCCTGAGTTTGCCGAGCATTTCCTCGATGGAAATCAGCACCAGCGAATCCTCGGGTTGTCCGAAACTTCTCGGCAGCCGCGTGTCCTCGATCGTAAGTCCGGCCACGCCCGCATGCTCCAGTTCCTCAACCGTGCGCATTACGTTGAGGGCATTGCCATAGCCGTGATCGGCGTCGATCAGCAGCGCAAGATCGCTGACGCGTCGAATGCGCCGGATCTGCGAGGCAAGTTCGGACAACGTCAACACCATTAAATCCGGTGTGGCGAGCGTTGAAATCAACGCCATTGCCCCGGTCAGCGCACCAATCTCATACCCAACCGACTCGGCAACGCGCGCCGACACGGGATCATAAATATCGGCAGGGCTTACACATTTCGAACCTGCCAGCACAGCACGCAGACGTTGACGCAGTTCAGTTTCTTTCATTCTCAGACTCCTTCAAACCAACAATTTCCTTTTTATCCCGGCTCAGCAAGCTGCCCGACACCAGCAGCACGGCACTCCCCCAGAATATAGCCCCAAGTCCCAGCACCGTTGCAAGCATACCGAACAGAAACGGAATCGCTATCTTGGTGGCATTGTCAGCGGTGAAGCGCAGGCCCAGCGCCTCGCCGGAGCGGCCGCCCTTGGAACTGCTGTACATGGACATCATGGTTATCGGCTGGCTGCAGTTCATTCCGAATCCGAACAGAAAGGCCAGAAACGCGAGCACATTGGCGCTAGTGGAAAACGGCACCAGCGTAAAGCTGATCGCGCCCAGCAAGAATGCGTAAGCGAGGACCTTCTTCGGACTGAACGACGCAATCAGTCCGGGCAGCATCATGCGTGAACCGAAACCCGCCACGGCATACATGGCGAGGATCACGCCTATGGTCGATGCCGACATCCCGATCGAGGTTGCATAGACCGGCGTATAAAACTGAAAAATATTGGTACCGCATTGCGCCAGACTGCTGAGTGCAAGAATCCGCCATACACCGGGAACCTGCAGCGCACGTTTGATGCTGCCGGTGGGCGCGGCGCTACGGCTGCCTTTGGGCAGCTTGTCGCCCCACATGAGCAACAGCAAGACGGGCACGAACGGCCACGCCACCAGGCACAACAAAGATGACTGGTATCCGACATGATCAATGCCGAATCCAGCAATCAGTGGCCCCACAAAACTGCCTACCGATCCGAGCATGGTGTAATTGCTGTAATTGCGCGTACGATTGTGCTCAGTACTCATGAGACCGACCAGGTTCTGAGTCGAAACGCTGAAAAAGGTCAGCGAAAATCCCAACATGGCCGCAGCAAAAAATACGGCCGGCAAGCCGGGAAAGAAATACGGCACCAGCATACCCGCGGAACTCGCAAGCGAAGCCAGAGTAATCGGCCAGCGTGCACCAAAACGGTCGGTCAGCCTGCCGCTCAGCCACGACAGCAGCATCGGGAACAATGCAAACGTGGCGGCAAGCATGCCGACGTCGAATGGGCGCGCACCCAGATTAAGTGCGAACAGGGTAAGCAGCACGCGTCCCGCCAGCACGTTGGCCACGTTGGCAAACATCAGGGCAAAAACGAAACCAATATTCATACCTGACTTGCGTATCCCGATTTGTCGTCGTTTATTCTACCCGGTGCGCGCTGACGCAAGATTCATCAATACCACATCGTGTAGACTTGCGCTGATCGTCCCGGTCATGAATCTGACCAACAACGGAGTGAAAACTCGTGAAACCTTTTTCCATGATTGCGGTTGCCGTCCTGACATGCGCCGGCGCGTATCCAGGCGCAAGCGACGTTGCGGCACAGAGCTTTCCGAGCAAGCCGGTGCGTTTGCTGACGACTGCGGCTGGAGGCGGTCTCGATCTTGCCTCACGCATTATTGCACAGGGTCTCGCCGGCCCATTGGGACAACCGGTGATCGTCGACAATCGCGGATCTATTGTTGCGTCGGAAGCGCTGGTCAAGGCAACACCGGACGGTTACACGCTGCTCTACAACGCCAACATCCTGTGGCTGCTGCCCTTCATGCGCGATCATGTGCCCTGGGACCCCGTGCGCGACTTGTCGCCCATTACGCTTGCGGTCAGCGCGCCAAATCTGATCGTCGCCCATCCCGCCCTGCCGACGAAAACGATCCGCGACCTGATTGTCCTCGCACGACTGCGCCCCGGAGAGCTCAACTACGCGTCCGGCAACGCCGGTTCTTCAAATGACCTCGCGGCTGAACTGTTCAAATCAATGGCAAACATCAAGATTGTTCGCATAGGCTACCGTGGTGGTGGCCCTGCCCTGAACGACCTTATCGGTGGCCACCTGCAACTCTCGTTCTCGACCGCCTCCGCAGTCACATCGCACGTTAAAGCCGGAAAATTGCGTGCCTTGGGGATCACTTCCCTGCAACAATCCGCGCTCCTGCCCGATGTGCCGACGGTGGCGGCCGCGGGTCTGCCTGGCTACGAAGCGGTATCCACTCAGGGACTGTTCGCCCCCGCCGGCACTCCGAATACGTTACTGAACCTGCTAAGCCAGGAGATCTCCCGTGTTCTCGCCCGCGCGGACATCCGACAACGATTCATGGACGCAGGCGCGCAGACCGTCGGCAGTACGCCCGAGCAGTTCGCAATGACCATAAAATTGGAAATGGCACGGTGGGGCAAGGTCATCAAGGATGCCGGAATACGCGCGGATGACTAGCAGTCTGTTGAAATTCGATTCGCCACACCGGCGCAGGCCGGTGTGCAGAGAACGCGAGTCAATCGAATCAACACCACTGGATGCCGGTTTTCACCGGCATGACGGAATAATAACCACTGTGACTATTTTTAACAGCCTGCTAGGCTAGTACTCCAACACATTAATTACGATATATAGTGTTTTGCCAATTTCGCATCGGCGTCCTGCCGCGTGAACGACCACGCGATGCCGCGCTGATCCGCGTTGCGGCGCAACTGCCAAGCGTCTACCTCGGCCACGATTGCATCACGG
>CANJQI010000063.1 GCA_947476215.1 Betaproteobacteria bacterium | reverse complement strand
TTGCAAATGTCGCAAGTTCTTGCGCGCAAGTAGGCATGAGTATGTTTCCTTATTGAACGTTTGGTGCAGGGGGGGAGTCTTGTGATTATATCCGGTAGCAATACAATCCGGCCGCTCGACGACTCGTTTAGGATGCGATCACCTTGGGAGCATGGCAGCGCGCGCGGGGCCAGTACTAGAATTTCGACCGCAGTTCGCGCCCGCCATCATTCTCAGCCAATCTGGGACAGCAAATGATCGTGGACAATCGCGACAGCGCCAGTGGTATCGGCGCGGCGCAAATTGTGGCTAAAGCATCGCCTGACGGTAATACGATACTGATCTACGGAACCGCGTTATGGACAGTAGCCGTGATGGTGGACAATTTGCCCTACGACCCGATCAAGGACTATGCTCCAATCACATTGGTAACAAGGAAAACGTTTTCAGGACTGGCGTGGAAGCGGGGGGGGCTTCGCCGCGCGAATTCGTGACGATGATAAAAATGAGATGGCGAGGATGGGAAAAGTGATTATGGATACGGGCCAAAGTTCGCGAATGCGGCGGGCAGGCTGCCGTGAGCACGACCGATTTGCGTGATCCGGCCGCCGCGCAACGGTTGGTCGATGTGCCCTTGACGACCTATGGACGCGTGGATTTTGTGGTGGCGAATGCCGGAAGCGGCAAGACCGGCGACTTCTTGCGACTGTCTGACGTAGACGGGGAAGAAGGTTTCGGTCTCAAATTGTTCGGGCATATGCGTCTAGTGCGTGCGGCGTGGCCGCACCTGAGTTCAGCGCAGGGTTCGGTCATACTCCTTGCCGGCCGCGCTGGCCGTACCCCGTCGGCGCACAGCATGATCACGGGGGCATTCGTCGATAAGATACCTGCGATCCGTTACGCATCATTGCCAGCCGAGGCCACTGCGGTCGCGAAGCTGGTATTGCTCGATACGCTCGCCGACGCCATGGCCGGGGCGATGGAGACATCCGGTGTGGCAAAGTTAGCAACGGCTTATGTTCGCGATATGGGGGAGGCGTCACAGTCATCGGTGATTGGAGGCGGCTTCAAGACTTCGATGCAAAGCGCAGCGTACGTCAACGGCAACCTTGCCAGCGCGCTCGAGTATCATGCCGCGTGGTCACCGCCGAATCCTCCGGCGTCGCCTACGCTACCGGCGATACTGGCGATCGCCAAACATCTGCACCTTTCGGGCCAGCGCGTCATCGAAGCGATAGTCACCGCATTCGAAGTCCAGGCGCATCTTGCGTATTAGGGAAAGACCAACAATTATGGACACTGGGCTAAAAGGTAAGACCGTGCTCATCACCGGCGCAAGCCGGAACATGGGCTTGCGGGCGCCCATCCTGTTTGCACGGGAGGGCGCCAATCTCGCGCTATGCACGAGCGCGAAGATGAAGGAGCTCAACGAAGTGGCGGAGCAGGCCCGTGCGCTGGGCGCAACGGTGGTCGCGGCCAAATGCGATATCACGGATCCCGCGGCGGTGGCGAATTTTGTGCGCATGGCCAGGGACCAATTCGGCGGCGTCGACGTGGTGATCAATCTCGCCGGCTATCGGGCGGATCGTGATTTTCTGGAGGAGAGTCCCGAGGTATGGCATCGGACCATAGACGTGAACCTGAACGGCCCGTTCCACATATGCCGGAATGTCATTCCGTTAATGATGGAACGGCGGTGGGGACGGATCATCAATATATCTGGACTCGGCCCTTTTCGCGGGGTAGGCGTGGCGAAAAGCATGGTCAAGCTGGGCATCGTCGGTTTCACGCGGGGGCTGGCACGCGAGTTCGGCGAGTACAACATCACCGCTAATTGCATAGGCCCCGGATCGATAGATCGGGTGCATGATGCCCATGAAGGAAAAAGGGAGTTGCCGGGCAATCAGGCGATTTACCGTAAGGGCACGGCCGATGAAGCCATATCCCTGATGTTGTATCTCGCGAGTGAGCAGGCATCGTATATTACGGGTCAGTGTTATCTGGTAAACGGCGGCGCACACTTTTTGTAGTCTGTCCGCCTTGGGTATTTGACGGAGAACAGGGGATGAGAGTGCGGCGATTGATACGTCGGGATTGCCATGTTGCCGGCTGTCTATTTTTGCTGAGCGGCCGACTGACATGAGCTGGGTTGAAAGAATCGCCGGTATTTCATTGATCAGCATGTTGGTGTTCAATGCGGCCGGCGCATCTGCGCAGACTGTTCAGAGCAAGCCCATACGTTTTGTCACCTCTGCAGTCGGAAGCAGCAGCGATCTCTCCGCACGGGTTATTGCGCAGGCACTGGGCGGCACGGGAGCGCAGTCCGTGGTGGTGGACAATCGCGCGATCGTTGCAATTGAAACGGCGGCCAAGGCGGCGCCTGACGGTCACACGCTGCTTGTTTACGGCAGTCCGCTTTGGCTTGCGCCGTTTCTGCGTAGCAATCCTTCGTGGGACGTGTGGCGGGATTTCTCGCCGGTAACACTGGCAATTCGGTCGCCCAACGTTCTCGTCGTGCACCCCTCGGTTGCGGTCAAGACAGTCAAGGAGTTGATTGCACTCGCAAGAGCGAGGCCGGGCGAACTCAACTATGGGTCCGGTTCGTCAGGGTCGTCCACACACCTGGCGGCAGAACTCTTCAAGAGCATGGCCGGCGTGAATATCGTGCGCATTCCGTATAAAGGCGTGGGCCAGGCGTTGGGCGATGCGATTGCGGGACAGGTGCAGGTCATCATGCCCAATACCGGCGCTGCCATGGTTCACGTCAAATCCGGGAGATTGCGAGGGCTGGCCGTCGCCAGCGCTGAGCCATCGGTTCTGGCGCCGGGATTGCCTACCGTGGCAGCGTCGGGCGTTCCGGGATACGAGGCGGTGGCGATGTCGGGATTCTTCGTGCCGGTGAGGACGAGTCAAGCACTAATCGACAGGCTAAACCGCGATATCGTGCGTATCCTGAATCAGCCTGACTCCAGGGAAAAGTTTTTCAACGCGGGAGGGGAACCGGTGGGTGATTCCCCAAAGGAATTTGCCGCGAAGATCAAAGGAGAAATGCTGAGAATGGGCAACGTGATCAGGGAGACGGGAATACGCGAGGAATAGGCGATTACGCGACCACCTACTGGTGAATACACTGCAAGTTGCATTAGACTGTTATATCGCCATGTGTTTCTGTTCTTATTTCCAGCCAAGAGGTGGTTCCATGAGGCATCCGCACATTCGTATTGTTGCCGCTGGTCTTTCGTGCGTTTCGGTACTGATTGCGCACAGCGCATGCAGTCAGACTTACCCCGTCAAGTCTGTAAGGGTGCTGGTGAGCCCTGCGGGAGGCGGCAACGATTTTGTGGCGCGCGTGATCGGTCCCGGCCTATCCGCCACGCTGGGCCAGCAGGTCGTGATCGACAATCGACCCACGCGTACGTTGCCCGATGTCATGACCAAATCGGCCCCCGACGGTTACACGCTGATGATCATGAGCGCCGGCCTGTGGCTGTTTCCGTTCATGGCCAAGGTTGATTACGACATGACGCGGGACTTCGCGCCGATTTCACTGGCGGTGAAATCTCCCAACGTGTTGGTCGTGCACCCTTCTCTGCCTGTCAAATCGGCGAAGGAATTGATAGCGCTTGCCAAAGCGCGGCCAGGGCAAATCAATTATTCGGTCGGCGGTCTCGGCGGCATGTCGCATCTGTCTGTGGAATTGTTCAAGACCATGGCGGGGATCAACATGACGATGGTGAATTACCGGTCCGGCTCACAGGAGACTGCCGATCTGGTGGGAGGCCAGGTTCAGTTGGCCTTCAATCCCGCAGGCTCCGCGTCGGGGTATGTGAAATCGGGGCGGCTGCGCGGCGTGGCGGTCACCACCGCGGAACCATCGGCGCTGTTTCCCAACCTGCCGACGGTCGCGGCCTCCGGACTGCCGGGTTACGAAGCCGTGTCGACCTATGGCGTATTCGCGCCGGCCAAAACCCCCGAAGTCATCATCAGGCGCATCAACCAGGATGTGGTGCGTTTCGTGAATCTGCCCGAGGCGAGGGAACGGCTCGCCGCCGGTGGTACGGAACCGGCCGGCACCACGCCCGAGGCCTTCGCGGCCGTCATTAAATCGGACATGGCCAAGTGGGGCAAGGTCATACGCGATGCCGGTATACGCGACGAGTAACTTTTGATCGTGTGCTGCACGTCGGCACACATTTCATTATTTTCCTTTCCAAATTGCGAGAGACGCTGGCATAAAAGTAACGTCGTCCCGGTGGACACAGGGACCCAGAAACGCGGATGGGAACTTCGGTGATCTTTCTGGATTCCGGTTTTCACCGGAATGAGTGCGAACGTAATGAACTTTGGAACGTTCAATTGTCCGGCGTCAGCCCTTTGCCCTCAGCAGTCGCGGCCGCTGCAGGATTCCATCGGCTCTTCATGGCGCCGACGACGCTAACCTTCTCGAACACGCCGGCCTTGTAGAAGGGCTCGGCCTCGTAGAAGGCACGGGCCTCGGCACTCGTCTTGGCATTGACGATGAACACACTGCCGATACGGGTCTTGCCATCGACGTCCACCGCCTTGCCCGTCAGCACCAAATTACCTTCCCGCAGTTTTCATCGAGATACTGCTTGTGGGCCTTGCTTGCCGAGCGGCGTACATCGTCGATATTCGGTTTGGCAGTACACGAAATAATCCATAGCATGATTTGATTCGCCTCGCATAGTGAGGATCGCGATCCTACCGCATCGCGAATTTTATGGACAGCACACGTATCAACGCCAGCTACTCCTCGCGTATGCCCGTTGCCTTGATCAGTTTTCCCATTCTCGATATTTCGGATTTCATGTGGTTCACCAGTTGTTCCGGCGAACTTCCGATCGCCTCCGCGCCTACACTCATGAGCTTGTCCCTGAGCTCGGTTCGATTTAGTGCCCGGGTCACTTCCTGGCTGAGGCGGTGGATGATCTCCACCGGCGTCCCTGTACGCGCAAACATGGCGCCGGTCGTGGTCGATTCGTAGCCCGGGACGTCCGCGGCTATCGTCGGCACGCCCGGAAATAAACCGGATGACTTGGCGCTGGTAATGGCCAGCACTTTCAAGCGTCCCGATTTCATGTGATGCATGATGCCGCCACCGGTTGCGAAATCGAGTTGAACCTCTCCAGCAAGCAGCGACGCGGTACGTGCCCCCGCCGCCTTGTAAGGGATGCGAACAATATTGATCGCGGTCATATAGGTGAATAGCGCGGCGGCAAGATGCGAAGCCGAACCTGACGCCGCGGAGGCATAGTTGATTTCGCCCGGCCGCGCTTTGGCCAACGCAATCAGTTCCTTTACGGATTTGACCGGAAGTGAAGGGTGCGCAACCAGCAGATACGGCACGCCGTACAAAAGTGAAATCGGAATAAAGTCCGCGCTCGGGTCGTAGGGCACGCGCTCCTGCAATAGTGGCTGCACCCAGAAGCTTCCACCCGCCACCAGCAGGGTATATCCGTCGGGCTGAGCCCTTGCGACGGTTTCGCCGGGTATTGCTCCGGCAGGCCGGTTGTCGACCACGACCTGCTGGTTGAATGCGTTGCTCAAGGCTAGCGCGAGCACTCGTGCGCTGAAGTCGACCACGCCTCCCGGTCCGACCGCGATCATTCGGACGGGCTTGACTGGATACTGAGTTCCTGACGGCGTCTGGCACAGCGCCGAGCTCGCCGCCGCGATCAGCAGCATGACTGCCGTTGCCGTGAGTGTCTTGCGCATGCTGACTGGCTCGAATTCCGTCAGGGAAATACTGTGAATTGTGCGCTATACGCGGCTAGTTCGCACCGACCAGCGCCATCAATTCTCGTATCGAAGATGTGCGCGACAGGCCTACCGTCGCGTCGACGATGGCGTTGCGCTGTGCGGCCGGCAGGTGTTCCTCGGTCCAACGATGGAACTTGGCTTGCACGCCCTCCCACCCCATGCGGTTCTTGACGTGGCCCGGATGATACGGAACCTCGGCACTTAACTTGCGGCCGTCGCGGGTGGTAATGATGACGCGGCACGGAAAGCTGCCTATGCCGGCATGCTGGTTCAAGGATGCGTCCACCACCACCGACATGCGTGCGATGAGTGCCAGTACATCCGGCGCCACCCAACGCTCGTTTTCGAACTGCCGCAGCGTCAATTTTCCATCGAGGACGGTGACGGCCACCAGAAAGGGGAAACTATGGTCGGCGGCTTCGCGGGTGCGCGGCAGTTCGCCGGCATGATCGACCTGATGCCGGACGAAAGGCACGTCGGCCATGCGCACGTCGATGTGTTCAATCTCCGTCATCGGATCGGTCAAGCCTGTGCGGGCGCTTAGCGCCGCTTCGATGGCGGTTTGGGCGGTGCCGATGGCGGGATGCGCTTTCATGCCCGCGCTCATGATCAAAAACTCCGGGCCGTCCAGTGCCTGCGCCAATGCGCTGAGGTCGGTGCCACCGTACACAAACCGGCTGTATTCCTCCAGTGCCCGCGGCGGACCGGTAACACCTTCGGCGGCCATCAGCGTCTGCATGATCGCTGTGTAGGTGGTCATCGCATTGGCGGTCGACTTGCCGGCAACGCCTTCGCGCGTCACCGCCAGCGTGCTGCACTGACCGACGCTGAGTCCGATCGCGCTCACAAGTCGCTCGGAGGGCAGCTTCATCAGGTAACCGCACATCGCTGCCGCGACCACGGCCGAGTTCGTGGTAGCTGCCCATGCACGCAGCGGTGACGGCATGCGGCCGTAAATTTCGTAACCCAGCACGATCGCCGTCAGTACTTCGCGTCCGGTTGCGTTCAACCGCTCGCCCATGGCGAGTGCGACCGGAATATTGTCGCTGGGATGGCCGGCCTCGCGCAGACCGATGCCGAGGTCGTTTAGATCCAGGCAGCGCACCAGCGTGCCGTTCGCCAGTGCCGCATTGCCGACCGACGTTCGCCACGTCTGACCGATTACCGTGCATTCGGGCAGGCCGCCCGTGGATGCGACGGCACGCAGGGTTGCAAGCGCCGCTACTTCGTTCAGGGCGCCATAGGCGCAGGCCAAGGTGTCGAGCACGCGCCGCGCTGCTTCGTCCAATACCGCCTGCGGCACCGCATCCGCACTGAATTCCAGCACGCGCTGCGCCAGCGCCTGCGAGAGCGTGGTAGCGGTTTTGCTGTCGGATGCAATGCCCACTACGCGCCCATCGCCCGGCGTTTTTCCTCGTCCCTGACGGCGCAGGCCTCCGCTGTCGCGATCACCACTTTGGCCCATTCGTCGACCGGAACGTCTATCATGCGTCCGTCCAGCGGTACTGCCGCAGTGCCTGCCGCCACACCGGCCGCGAATAACTCGCGCACGCGGCGGTTGTAGGCAACCAGTTCGTCGGTCGGCGTGAACGCCCGGTTTACGGGCTCAACCCAACTCGCGTGCGGGCAGACCACGCCTTTCATGCCGGAGTTGCGTGCGTTATTGGCCATGCGGTTCAGTTCTTCGGCGGGCATCAGGCTGGCTTGCAGACCGAGCGGGTAAGCCATCCCGACCGGCAGCACGCCGGCCGCGGTTGCTTCGACGACCAGCCGGCCACGCGCGTAAATGAACGGATCGTACTCGGGCAGCGGATTTATCCGCATGCTGGCCGCGAGATCGCTTTCGTCGAGCCCCGCCTGAGTGACGCGTGCACTGGCGCTGATGATGGACCGGATGTCCCACACCGCGCGCGGCGATTCAATCAGTACGATGATCTGTATCGACCCGATGGAAATGCCGCGCTCGCGTTCCAGTTCGCCCAGCGCCGCGTCGGCCTGCAGTACGTCCTGCGCCGACTCCGCTTGAGCAAGCATGATGCCATGCAGGCCGCCCCATACGGACGCCGCCAAGTCTGCGTGCAGTAACGGTTTGTTGACGCGTACAAACACTTCCGTGCGGCCCGGTTTTGCCTGCGCCAGCGCCGGCCTGACGAGTGCGCGCGCCTCCGCCTTGCGTGCGGGGGCGACGCCGTCTTCCAGATCGAGCGTGATCGCGTCGGCATTGCTGCGCCACGCCTCGTGCAGCGCCGCCGCATCGGTGGCGGGCACGAGCAGATTGGATCTTCGTATCAACAGGGTCATTTTGATTTCTTGGAGTCGCCGGTTGGTGGTGCGCTTTCGATTTTTGTCGTCGCTGCCAATATGGACTTGGCGCGTGCAACGGCGGCTGCTTTTTCCTCGTCACGTGCCGCGCACTGTGCTGCCCACGCCAGCGTCTCACGCGCCAGTGCCGCTTCGTATCGGTCGATCACGCGCCCGTCTATCTCCAGCCAGGATTCGTGCGTGCCGTCGAGCTTTCGAAACTGCTCCAGCACCCAGCGCGCGTCCGCGCGGTCGTCTTCGGATGGGGTATAGCCTTTGTTGTGTGACTCCACCACCGCCGGATTGAGACCGCCACCGCTGCCGCGAAAGCCGCATTTGAGCGCGCCCACGGCTTCGCGCAGCGCGCGGTCGCCATCCTTCACGTTGCCCGTCCTGTTGATCACGAAGGGAACCGTGCGTACTGGCGCCATATTTAGCGTCCTGGCCGTCAGTTCCACCTCACCTTTGGTGTAGATAAATTGATCGAAGCCGACAAACATCTCCATGCCCAGATTGCACGACATATCGTAGCCATTGCCGCCGCCGAATTCCTTGATGCGCGGGCTGGCGGAGGCGATTTCGTAGGCATGCGCGACGCCGGCCGCGGTTTCGATGCCGGTGCCGATTTCGATCGTGCCCGGCCTTATGCCGCGTTCGCGCTCAAGCCGCGTGATAACGTCGTCAATGGCGCGAATTTCTTCGGCGGACTCGGCCTTCGGATATCGGATTTTCAGCAGCCCGGGCCATACCGCCCCATTGAGGTCGGCGAGCGCGGTATCGTGATTGATACGCACGGACACGTCGGCGCCGCCCTTGGCGACGTTTGGTATTGCATCCTTGACCAGGCTGCGCGCATGCGCCTTCAGGTGGCGCGGTACGGAATCCTCTAGATCAAGCGTGATGAAGTCGCAGTTGCGCCGCCACGCATTGTCGACGAAGCGCTGGGTCACGATGGGCATGATCAGACCCGAGCGTCGAACTGAATGTGGTTCCATGAGAGATCGCAATGAAGGAATGTTGGATATGGATAACGTGGGTTATGAGGACATCGCCAAAGGCGGCTTGCATGCGGCTGCAAGATCGAGCAGACTGCGCGCGCACCGTGCCGTGCCGCGATCGAACAGGCGGTCATCTTGTCTTAGTACCGCATTGCCGGCTATGGTCGCTGTATCGTACGCGGCCAGCAACCGTGTCGCCGCATGTTCCTCGTCCGGCGATGGCGTAAAGCCTTGATTTAGAGATGAAACCTGATCTTCGCGCACGCATAGCGCACCCCGAAAACCTATCGCGCGTCCGCGTCGCGCAGCTTGCAGCGTGTTGTCCGGCGTGGCGAGCAGGCCGCGATCCGGCGCGCGCCACCAGGCGCCCAGCGGTGTGGCGCCGACCGCACCTGCGATTGTGATCAGGCGCTGCATCAGGTACTGCATCATGTGAATTTCAGTCGACGGTTCGGGGCGCAGGTCCATGATCAGGTCGGCGCGGCCCAGCGTCAGCCCCCACACGCGCCGACTTGCCGTCGCCAGTTCATAGGCCGCATGGTTGCCGCGCGCGGTTTCGCAGGCGACAACGATGCGCACCGTCCCGGGCAGCAGACCGCGTTCGGCTTCGAGGTGCGTCAACACTTGATCAGCTTCTTTGATCTGCTCGGTCGTTTCCGCTCTGGAAATCACCACGCCCGCCAATCCCGGCCACACGCTGGCGTGCAGATCGGCATACAACAGTTGCGCATCGACCTGCGCATAGGCCTCTTTACCCGCGGCTTCGACCACGCGCACCGCCGCCGACATATGTTCACGTGCCGCCGGCTTGCAGCGTTCAACAACAAACTCGACCAGATCCAGTACCGCCACGTCAGCGGCCGACTTGATGGCAGCTGCGAGTTTTTCGGGGCTGGATGCCGGGGTCAGCAGCCAAGAGCGGCGTAGTCGATGTTCCATAGGTCAGCCATTGTGATTGAACTCAGGTAATACACACGGTTCGGGATCAGGCAGGATGAATGCCTAAATCATCGGTACTCAGAGTATACGCCGCGCCACGCGGCTCTTGAAGCACTGCTCGTGGGGCAAAGCTATGGGAACCAGGCTCTGGCTCCCATGGCCCATCTTTCTCTCGCAGTCGCTTTGATTACACCAGCACAATCGACGGCTTTAGTTCCCTGGGTGCTGACTTCTTGAGTTGCGCGTCAAAGGTGGCAAATTTCTCGCTGGCGTGGCTGGATGCCAAATGCAGTGCATCGGCAAAATCCATACCGCCATCGCACCATTGCAACGCTTGCGTAACCACCAGCGGATTTTCAATCTCCACGTTGGCCAGGCCCGACACTTTGCGTAGAGCGCTCACCACGGCCTTGCGCTCCAGGCCGTACAGGCGGCGTAGCACACACGCGGTTTCGAGCAGAACGGTCTTGGGAATAAATACCGCCTCCTTTTTGAAGAGCGCGGCTACGCGTTTCGTCTGCTCAACATCGTCCGCCGTGAGCAGTCGCACCAAGACGTCGGTATCAACCGCGTGCATGACGGAATTTTATTTCCTCACTGATTGCCGCATCCATTTCCGCAATGCTGTGCCCTCTGCCTTTGTGGCCCGCGCATCCGATGACTTCATTGAGCGTTGTGGCGGCAACCTGTTTGATGGGCCGAAGCAGAACGCCATCAACGGTATTCTCCACTGCGAACTCAACACCGGCTCGCCATTGATTGGCCAAGCGTATTGAAACAGGCAAGATCACCTGGCCCTTGCTGGATAATTTGGTGGTTTCCACGGTTGCGCGCCTCACGATAAATCATGGGTAAGAAAAAAGTAAGACATGGTACAGCGGATGGCCGGCGGTAGCAAGCTCGGAACGACTGTGAGCCGCAGGGCTCTTGCATACATCGCGATCTAGGATCGCAATCCAAGCCGCGATCAATTTTTAGCGCGCCGTATCGCCCGGCTTACCGTTGCGTAATGCACCTCAAAGTGTTCGCGATTTTCTGCATCGGAAAAGTGACCCAGACAACCAGTCTGGCTACGCCTTTCATCGCGTGATACGAATTCCACGGCCATGTCATCGCTGGCTGCGAAATAGCTTAGTAGACCAACTAGACCATAGACCAACTAGACCAACAACGGTCTCGTCTTGGCGGGGATCGACATCGGAATCGGCGCGTAGCGTCACGCGCCCGAGGAGATCGTCGAACTCTTCGCCAGTCGCGAGCTTGATGGATTCTCTGCGGTATAGGCGGACTCGATGGGACAGCCCCAGCGGGATCGCCCCACTGGATACGTGCCTACTCGAACCAGTTCCTCGACAGATGTGGCGATGAAGTGGAAGGTGGCCATTTCTCCCAATCGTATCGCTTCATCCTCATTCATGAGGCGGCTCACGGTCGTGTAGTGCACGCGGAAGTGCTGCGTAATTTCCGCCATTGTATGCCGCCCGGATAGATATGCAAACGCAATGGCTTTGTCGCGGAAATGTCCATCAAGGTGGTGATCTGGAACAGGTGCAGAGGGGCAAGACGAGTCGGCGCGACTGGACGCTATATATGACTGTCCGTGTGGTACCGGCACGCGCCGTCTCGCGGCGTTGATTCTACCAGCGAGACGAAGCACCGCAAAAAGCCTATGATCAAGTATCAATATACCGGGGAAGCAGATGCACAAAGCGGGAAAAGACGGGGCTCATATGCCGGTGGACCCTATGCAGCAGCGACTTGTCGACTATGCGCGATTGCTCACGTACGCAGCATTGCCAGAGGACGCGGTGCACGCCGCCAAGATGCGCATCATCGACACCCTGGGCTCGTTCATGGGTGGATACTATGATGAGCCCAGTCGTATTGCGCGTGAATTAGGGGCAGAGCTCGCGTGTGCACCGGGCGCGACGCTGATCGGCACGAACATGACGACCACGCCAGAGATGGCGGCATTCGTGAACGCGATCACCGGGCGCTCGGTCGAGGCCAACGATGTTACGCACAAAGCGGGCGGCAGAAACGGACATCCCAGCGATGTGATCATGCCGGTGCTGGCGGCGGCGGAGTACGTGCATGCGAGCGGACGCCAATTTTTGACGGCGGTGGTGCTTGCCTATGAGGTCTATTTGCGTGTGTCGGAGGCGATGATAGCTCCGACATTTGACCTTTCCAATTTTTGCAGTCTTGCCACCGCCGTTGCAACGGGGCGCCTGTGGGGGCTCGACGCCACACAGCTCGCGCAATGCATAGCCATCGTCGCCGTCTCGAATATTGCGTTGACCCAGGCGCGCACGGCGCCGCTGACCATGTGGAAAGCAGGTGCGTCGGGAGAGGCCGGGCGTGCGGGGATATTTGCCGCGCGTATCGCACGCAGAGGAATGGAGGGCGCCCATCAGCCGTTTGAAGGAAAGAATGGCTGGTGCAAACACATTGCGCAGAAATCCATCTCGCTCGAACGCATGGGTGGACCGGGTGTAAGCTTTCGGGTGCAGGATTCCATCATCAAGCCGCGACCTTCCTGCTTTCTGACGTTGACTTCAATACTGGCGGCGGAAAAAATATCGGTCGCCCTGGGACGTCGCACGGACCACGTGCAGCATATTCTTGTCGAGACCTACGCCCAGGCGCGCAACAATTGCGGCGCCGACGCGCATTGGTGGAGCCCGGACTCGCGGGAATCCGCGGATCACAGCATTCCCTATGCCGTGGCGGTGACCTTGAAGGACGGAACAGTGACGTCGCATTCGTTTGACGCCGATCGATTGTGGGATGCCGAAGTCCGTGCGCTGCTGCCCAAGGTCGAAGTGGTTGAAAACCTGGATTTTTCAGCCGCCTACGACCTGTGGCCCGTGCAACATCGTACGCGGGTCACCGTTACCACCATCGAGGGCGAGCGCGTGGTTGGCGAGACGGGCGGCGAGCACGGCGATTTGTCTGAAGTGTGGAGTAAGGAGCGGATCGAGGCCAAGTTTCGCGATTACGCCGAGCCCATGTTGGGCGCGCAGCGGGCGACTGCCTTGCTCGCCCTGTTGTGGAACCTAGAGCAGATCGACGATGTGGCAAGCATCCCGCCACAATGCGTTGTATCCAGACAGCAATGATTTGCCTGCGCACCCGAGAACAGCGACTCTGACTGTCTGACCTTGCGAGGCAAAACGTTTTCGTGGCATTTACATACGGGAGAAAAGCATGTTGCATGTAATGGCAGTCATACGTGTCCAGCCTGAGCATCTGTCCATGGTAGGCAATGCAATGAAGGTGCTCGCGGCAAAATCACGCTCGGAGCATGGTTGCGTGCGTTACGATGTTTTTCAACGCAACGCAGAGTCCGTGCTGGTGACGCAGGAGACGTGGGCAGATGCGGCGGCGGAGGCCGCGCACATGTCGGGTGCGAACGTGGCTGCGGCGTTCGCGGAGGTCGGCGCATTTCTGGCGGCCGCGCCCGAAATACACCACTACTCGCGATTGGCCTGACTCCGCGCGACGCAACGTCCACGCAACTACGCGCTTGTCGTTGATTTTGAAGGCAAAGACGCGATCCGCTCCGAGCCTTGCTGCCATAAAATAAGCTCTTGATATTAAATAGGTTTGATAGTATTATTAGCACTCAACTTCGTCGAGTGCTAAGTCCTCGGGCTCGATCTCACCGTTTCCCAACCAGGAGTACACGTATGAAGATTCGTCCCTTACACGATCGCCTCATCATCAAGCGTCTGGAAGAAGAGCGCAAGACCGCATCAGGCATAGTCATTCCCGACAGTGCGACCGAGAAGCCCGAGCAAGGGGAAGTCAAGGCAGTCGGCAAAGGCAAGATACAGGAGGACGGCAAGGTCAGGGCCATCGACGTCAAAGTCGGCGACCGCGTGCTGTTCGGCAAATATTCCGGCCAGACCGTCAAAGTTGACGGCGAAGAACTTCTCGTGATGCGCGAAGAAGACATCATGGGCGTGATCGAATAAACATTGCAGTAAACCAGGAGAATTCACATGGCAGCAAAAGACGTCAGATTTCATGATTCAGCTCGCAGCAAGATCGTTGCGGGTGTCAATGTACTCGCCGATGCAGTCAAGGTAACGCTGGGCCCCAAAGGTCGCAACGTCGTGCTTGATCGCTCTTATGGCGCGCCGACGATTACCAAGGATGGCGTATCGGTGGCGAAGGAAATCGAATTGAAGGACAAGTTCGAAAACATGGGCGCGCAGATGGTTAAGGAAGTGGCAAGCAAGACTTCCGACATCGCAGGCGACGGCACCACGACCGCGACCGTGCTCGCGCAGTCGATCGTGAAGGAAGGCATGAAGTATGTTGCCGCCGGCATGAATCCGATGGACCTGAAGCGCGGCATCGACAAAGCGGTGGAAGCAGTTGTGGCCGAGCTGAAGAAAATATCCAAGCCTACGACCACCAGCAAGGAAATAGCACAGGTTGCGTCGATCTCGGCCAATTCCGATTCATCAATCGGCGAGAAAATTGCCGAAGCCATGGAAAAAGTCGGCAAGGAAGGCGTGATTACCGTCGAGGATGGCAAATCGCTGGTCATGGAACTGGAAGTTGTCGAAGGCATGCAGTTCGACCGCGGTTACCTGTCGCCGTATTTCATCAACAATGCCGACAAGCAGATGGCGTTGCTGGAGAACCCTTACATTCTGATTTCGGAAAAGAAGATTTCCACCATACGCGATCTGCTGCCGGTACTCGAGCAGGTAGCCAAGGCCGGACGTCCGTTGCTGATACTCGCCGAAGATGTGGACAGCGAAGCGCTGGCAACTCTGGTGGTGAACAACATCCGCGGCATACTAAAGACCTGTGCCGTCAAGGCGCCGGGATTTGGCGATCGTCGCAAAGCCATGCTTGAAGATATTGCGATACTGACGGGCGGCACCGTGATCGCCGAAGAAGTCGGCCTCTCGCTTGAAAAGGTAACACTCGCGGAACTGGGCCAGGCCAAGCGCATCGAAATCGGCAAGGAAGAAACCACGATTATCGACGGCGCCGGCGATACCAAAGCCATCGAAGGGCGTGTCAAGAGCGTGCGCAAGCAGATCGAAGACACCACCAGCGACTACGATAAGGAAAAACTGCAGGAGCGTGTAGCCAAACTCGCCGGCGGTGTGGCCCTGATCAAAGTGGGTGCTGCGACCGAAGTCGAAATGAAGGAGAAGAAGGCGCGCGTCGAAGATGCGTTGCACTCAACCCGTGCTGCGGTCGAAGAAGGCATCGTGGCTGGCGGCGGCGTGGCATTGTTGCGCGCGCGCACCGCATTGGGCAAGCTGAAGGGCGACAATCACGATCAGGATTGCGGTATCAAGATCGTGCTGCGCGCCATCGAAGAACCCCTGCGCTGCATCGTTGCCAACGCCGGCGAAGAGCCGTCGGTGGTTTTGAACAAAGTTGTCGAAGGCAAGGGCAATTTTGGCTACAACGCGCAGACCGGCCAATATGGCGACATGCTGGAGATGGGTGTTGTCGATCCGACCAAGGTTACGCGCGCAGCACTGCAGAACGCTGCTTCCGTGGCGAGCCTCATACTGACGACTGATGCGATGGTTGCAGATGCGCCGCAGGATGAGCCCGCGGGGGGTGGTATGGGCGGTGGCGGTATGGGTGGTGGTATGGGCGGCATGGGTGGCATGGGCGGCATGGGCATGTAACAGCGCACCAACACCTGCCGTTTGCAGGGCCCCGGATGACATCCGGGGACAGATTCGAAAACAGCCCCGGTGATACGGGGCTGTTTTTTTGTGTATCTCGGCACGCGCCTGCGTTATTGTTGTTTCCAATCGTTGGCGAACCTGGAAAACCCCGATCTTTAGCTGAAAAGAGGCATCCATGACTAACAGCGCCGTATCCAGCCTGTCCACGCCGTCGAGCATCATGGTCGAATTCCTGCGTTCGCGCACGCTGGACAATTTGCCGCCTGAAATCATTGCGCAGGCGCGCATACGGTTACTGGATACGCTGGGGTGCGGATTGTACGGTTCGACGATGCCGTGGAGCCGCATAGCAGCCGACGTTGTTTACGAGGAACAATCGCAAGGGCGCGCCAGCGTGTTCGGTCATCGCAACGCGATAGCACCGGCGCGGGCAGCTTTGGTCAATGGCACGGCTGCGCACGGCATGGAACTGGACGACATCGCCGCGCCGGGCACCACGCATCCGGGATCCGTCGTCGTGCCCGCGGTGCTGGCGATCGCCCAGCAATTCGAATTGCCGGGCATCCACGTGCTGCTCGGCGTGATCGCGGGCTATGAGGCAACCACCCGGGTGTCATCCGGTATCGGCAAAGCGTATCTGGGGTTTCATATACCCGCGATCGCCGGCGCGGTGGGCGCGGCCGTGGGCAGCGGCGTGGCGCTGGGCTTGCCTCACCAGCAGATCATGTGGGCGGCGGGTATTGCCTGTTCGAGTGCTTCCGGTATCAGAAGTTTTGTACAGGGTACGGGGGGCATGATAAAACGCATGCATGCGGGACGCGCGGCCGAAAGCGGTGTGCTGGCATGCATGCTGGCGCGGCGTGGTTTTACTGCGCCGCTGGCGGCCATGGACGGCAAGTTTGGTCTGCTTGAAGTATTCGGCGGCAAGAATGCGAATCCGCAGGCTCTGGATGACAGGCTGGGGGAGAGTTACACCGTTAGCGATGTCTGGACCAAGATGTATCCGTTTTGCGGCGCCATGCATTGCATGGCGCAAGCACTGCACACATTGCGCATGAAGCATGGCATCGTCGAAGGCGCTGCCATCAGCAAGATTCGGCTGGGCGTCAATCAGCGTGCAACCGAGGTGCATACGGAAGTCAGGCCCAGGGAAACCATGGCGGCGCAGTACAGCATGCCGTTCACCGCGGCGACCGCGTTGCTGGGCGATCCCAGGGATGCACGCTCGTTCGTCGGCGCGGCGCTCGATAATGCAGCGGTGTGTGCGCTCGCGCAACGCGTCGAACTTTATCTCGAACCTGCGATGGAAAGCACTGAATTTCCACGAAATATCGGCAGTGCCCACGTGCAGATCCTGCTCACCGATGGCCGAAAACTGGAAGCAACCGCAGATCATGCTCATGGCATGCCGAACGAACCTTGCACCGAAGACGAAATCCGGGAAAAATTCAGCCGGCTTGCCGGGGCGGCAATCACCGAGGATGCCGTTGCCAGGATAACGGAATTGGTGGGGCGCATGGAGACGCTGCCCTCAGTTGCACCGTTAACGGACGTTTTGTGTGCCGGTATGCGAAAGTAGGCGTTGAAGTCTTCTGACGTATTGTCAGCAGCATCAGGAGCGTTAGGACAACGCGTGAGCTCAACTACGCAACCGGCTCGCTCGGCAGTTCGCCACACATCTCAGGGGAATTGTTCAAGTCCATGGCGGGCGTAAACATCGTCGCGGTTCCCTATAAAGGGTCGGGTCCATCGCTGGTTGCACTACTCGGTCGCGAGGTGCAACTCATGTTTCCGTCGACCACGTCCGCGGCGCCGCACGTGCGCGAGGGCCGGGTCCGGGCGCTGGCGGTCACCAGCGCCCAGCCATCCGCGCTTTTCCCGGATTTACCGACAGTTTCGAATGCGGGCGTGCCGGGATACGCCTCGGTTGCCCTGATTGCGTTCTTCGCGCCCGCAAAAACACCGGCAGCGGTGATCGCGCGTCTCAATCAGGAAATCGTGCGTGCGTTCGCCGGCATCGATCTAAAGGAGAAATTCCTCAAGGTCGGCGTGGAACCTGCGACCAGCACGCCGGAACAACTCGCTGTCGCGATGAAGACCGACATGGCTGTGCTCGGAAAAGTTGTTAAGGATGTTGGCATTCGGGCGGACTGAATTGCGAAACCGGTTATTCGTCCCGTATGCCGCCATCTTTGATGACTTTGCCCAATATCGCCATTTCAGACGCCACCGCAGTCGCAAGCTGTGCCTGTGTGCTTGCGACGACTTCGACGCCGACGTTAAGAAACTTCTCTCGGGTTTCTGGTGTGGTTAGTACGCGCACGATATCCTGATGCAGTCGGTCAGTTGTAGCTTCTGGTGTTTTGGTAGGCGCAAATACGCCATATATCGTTTCGACTTTGTATCCGGGCAAGCCGGTCTCAGCCACCGTCGCCAGCCCCGGAAACAGGGATGACGGCCGGGCGCTGGTCACTCCCAATGCCCGCAGGCGTCCCGCTTTCACCTGAGGCATGGCTGCCGCCGCGTTGGCAAACATGATCTGAACCTGTCCGGCGATGACGTCGTTCATGGCGGGGCCGGCGCCACGGTAATTGACGCGCACTACCTGCACCTTGGCCAGTGCCTTGAAAAATTCCGCCGCCAAGTGCGGCGTCGCACCCGAACCACCCGACGCGTAGTTAAGCTCACCGGGGCGGGCTCTTGCCAGCACGATCAGGTCCTTGACGGATTTCACCGGCAACGATGGATGAACAACCAGTACGTTGGGTGAACTCACAGCCAGCGTGATCGGGGAGAAATCGCGCATCGGATCCCACGAGACGCGCTCGCGCATGCTAGGCAGCAGCCACATCGGGCTGCCGTAAAGCAGCAATGTGTATCCGTCGGGGGGCGATTTGGCGACCGTTTCCGACACCACGACACCGCTCGCACGGTTGTCGACGATGACCGACTGGCCCGTGTTGGCGGTTACTCCCTGACCGATGAGACGCGCAGCAAAATCGGTTGCGCCGCCGGTCCCGCCGGTGACTATACGCAAGGGCTTGTTAGAGGGGATCTGGCCGCATGCGATCGAACTGCAAAGAATACTTGCGCCGATCAAACCAGCTTCGACAAGATTACGTTTGAATCGCATGGCTTCCCCGTATCGATTAAATTCACCCGCCGCACGACGGCGGCTTTTTCAAAGCTGATAATATCAGCAAGTAAGCATCTGTCTGCATCGGGAAGTCTTTGAGGGAGGTAAGCATGTCGACTGCGGCGCAAATACTCGGAAAATTCGCATCCGAACTGAAGCTGGAAGATATCCCGGCGGAGGTGTTGGAGCGCGCGAAGATCTGCATCATTGATACGGTGGCCGCGGCAACATTCGGCGGGCGGTTCGCTTGGAGCAAAATGGCGGTGGAATATGCGATACGCTACGGCAAAGGCGGTCCGTGCTCGATTATCGGATATCCGGCAGTGCGCGTGCAGGCGCCTTACGCGGCGCTTTCCAACGGCGTGCTGTCGCAGGCGTACGAACAGGATAGCGTCAGCGATCCCAGTCACGGCGTTCATCCTGGCGCGACGCTGCTGCCGGCATTGTTGGCGGCCAGCGAGGAAACAGGCGGTGACGGCAAGACTGCGCTCGCGGCGTTCGTCGCGGGCTGTGAAATCATGTTTCGCATCGGTGCCGCATCTCACCATAGCCCCGAGAAGATCGGTTTCCATTCTCCCGCCATCGCCGGCACCTATGGCGCGGCGGCCGCGGCGGGACGTGTCTATGGCCTGAACGCGGAACAAATGACGCATGCGCTGGGCATCGCCGGCTCCTTGTCATCCGGCATACTTGCATTCGGAAAGTCGCAGCAGGGCGCCATGGTCAAGCGCCTGCATGTCGGACGTGCGGCGGAGTCCGGAATACTGGCGGCACGACTGGCGTCGTCCGGCTACACAGGGCCCGAAACCGTGCTCGACGGAAAGTTCGGATTTCTCGACACGTACTGCAATGGACAGGTGAGTGACGCCAAGCTGCTCACCGCGGAACTGCATGAATACTGGAAGACGCTGCGTATCTGTTTCAAACGCTATTCGTGTGAAAAGTATTCACACCCGCCGGTGCAGGCGACGCGCACGCTGATGGCGGAACACAATTTTGTCGGCCACGACGTGGATACCGTACGGGTCGAAGGAAACGAGAGATTGACCACGCATCACAACATCACCGAGCCCGCGGATATCATGAAGGCACAGTACAGCGTGCCGTTCTGTGTCGCGCTCGCACTGTTTCGCAATCCGGAAGATCCGCAGTCATTCGATGAGCAGGCGGTGGCCGATCCGGCGATACGCGCCATGTGCCGCAAGATCAAGCTGGGTACGTTGCCGCAGGCCGGCGCGGGTATGTCCGCGCGCGTGACCGTAGACCTGAAAGATGGCCGCCGTGTGACCGCGGATTGTTCGTTGTACCGGGGCATGCCCGACAACACCTTCAGCCGCGACGACGTGCGCCGCAAGTTCATGTTGTTTACCTCGGGGATGGGGGCGGAAGCAGCAGCCAGGCTTTGCGCGCGTCTCGAAAATATCGAACAAGAACCAATATTTTCATTGTAAATACAGGGTGTTATGAGCGAATTGAAATACGATGTTGTGGTGGTGGGCGGGGGCAATGCGGCGTTGTGCGCGGCACTGCGCGCACGCGAAATGGGCGCCAGCGTGGTGGTGCTCGAACGCGCCCCGCAAGAGGAGCGCGGCGGCAACAGCGGTTTTACCGGTGGCGGCATGCGTTTCGTCTATGAAAATCCGGAGGAAATCTACAAACTCGTGCCCGACCTGAGCCAGGAAGAGATTGCCAATACAGATTTCGGGACTTATACGGCGGAGCGGTTTTACGATGATATCTGCAAGGCCACCCAGTTTCGAACCAATCCGGATCTCGCCGAAATCCTGGTCAAGAACAGTACTGAGACTCTGCACTGGATGCGCAAGCATGGCGTGCGTTTTCTGCCGGAGTATGGAAATCATGCGCCCAAGGTCAACGGCAAGTTCAGGTTTACGTCCGGCTCAACGCTGGGTACGGCAGGTGCGGGACGCGGCCTTGTGGATGCGCTGTATGCGGCGGCGAAGCGTTCAGGGATAGACGTTTACTACAACGCTGCGGCGCGCCATCTGTTGCACGATGACGATGGCGTGCATGGTGTGGAAGCACGCATAGCCGGCAAGACCACGCAGGTGCACGGCAGCGCGGTGATACTGGCGTGCGGAGGATTTCAGGCCAATGCCGAATGGCGCACACGCTATCTCGGGTCGGGCTGGGATCTCGCGAAGGTTAGAGGCACGCGTTTTAACACGGGCGCGGGTATAGAAATGGCCCTGAAAATAGGCGCGCAGCCTTGCGGCAACTGGTCGGGTGCGCATGCGGTTGGTTGGGATCTGAATGCGCCGCCGTATGGCGTGGTCAGCGTCGGCGATGGCTTCAGCCGGCATTGTTATCACTATGGCATCATGGTGAATGCGGACGGCAGGCGCTTCCTCGACGAGGGTGCTGATTTCCGCATACTGACCTACGCCAAGTATGGCAAAGTCATACTTGCGCAGCCGGCGCAGTTCGCGTGGCAGATCTTCGACGCCAAGGCGCTGGGCCTGCTGCGCAATGCCTATCACATCAAGCAAGTGACCAAAGTGCGCGCGCAGACGCTAGCCGAACTCCTGGGTAAACTGGACGGCGTTAACAAGGAACAGACACTCAAGACCATCGCGCAATTTAACGCCGCAGTGCGCAGGGACGTTGCGTTTGACCCTAGTACCAAGGATGGCCGGGGCACCGTCGGTCTTGAGATTCCAAAATCCAACTGGGCGCAGACCATAGACGAGCCGCCGTTTGAAGCCTACGGCGTAACGTGCGGTGTCACGTTCACGTTTGGCGGATTGAAGATTACCACCGGCGCCGAAGTCGTTGATACCGAAGAGGCGCCCATACCCGGACTCTATGCGGCAGGCGAACTCGTGGGCGGCATTTTTTACTTCAACTATCCCGGCGGTAGCGGCCTGACGAATGGCGCTGTATTCGGGCGTATTGCGGGTGCAGGGGCGGCACGGTTTTCGGGGAAGTCGGATTAATTCTCCTTGATGCCGGCATCGCGTATGACTTTGCCCAGCTTGATGACTTCCGATTTGACCATCGCGGCAAGTTGATCGGGCGGCGTGCCGAACGTTTCCACGCCGGCTTCCAGAAAGCGTTCCTTGATGTCCGGGCTCGCCAGCACGCGCGCGGTTTCCTGTTGCAGGCGATTGACGATGTTCGCGGGCAGCTTGGCAGGTCCAAAAATGCCGAACGGTGACGACGACTCATAACCCGGAACGCCGGACTCCGACACGGTCGGCAGACCGGGAAACAGCGCTGAGGGTTTGGCGCTGGTCACCGCCAGCGCCTTTAGTCTGCCCGATTTCACATGCGGTGCAACCGAACCGGCGGTGGCGAACATCAGATTGACTTCGCCGCTGACGAGACTGGCAACCGCGGGACCGGAACTCTTGAACGCGATGCGCACTATGTTGACACCGGCCATTGCGTTGAACAGCTCCAGCGCCAGATGCGGCGTCGATCCGGAAGATCCTCCTGCGCCATTGATCGCGCCGGGTTTGGCCTTTGCAAGCGCTATCAATTCCCTGATGGAGTTCACTACCAGCGTAGGGTGTGTGGCGACGACATTGGGTGTGCTGACCACCATGGATATGGGAGAGTAGTCTCTGGACGTGTCATAGGACACCTTCTGCATCAGCGGGCTGATCCACAGCGGACTGCCGGAAAACAGAATAACGTAACCATCGGCTGCGGCGCGTGCCACGATCTCCGCGGCGATGATGACCGTCGGACGGTTGTCGACGATGACCTGTTGTTTGAGCGCATTGGTGAGCCCCGGTGCGATCAGGCGTGCGGCGAAGTCGTTGCCACCGCCGACGCCCGAGGTCACGATACGAATGGGCTTGGTCGGGTAGTCTTGGGTGGATGCGGCGAGCGCCGTGGTCGCCGTGCAAAAGAGGACCAGCCATAGCGGCAATGCGATGAAATGCGATTTGTGCGTTGCTCGCCGGAGCGTGACAGGCATGGCAACCTCTTGGGAAAGGGTTTGACAGATTTGCAGAATCAGCCTAATAGTTTGTTGAAAATTGTCACAGTGTTTATCGTTCCGTCATGCCGGTGAAAACCGGCATCCAGTAAGGTGTTGATTCGATTGACTTGCATCCTCTGGACACCGGCCTCCGCCGGTGTGGCGAATCGAATATCAACAGACTGCTAATCATCAGGCGGGTGTGAGCAGGGGAATAACCTGCCGGCCATTTCTTCGGTAATGTTCGAAATCACTATCGAGCGTGAACAAGCGGCAATCCGCGAATCGCTCGGTTAATCGCACAAGACACGCATCCGCCAGGGACATGGGTGTTTCGGAATAGCGTTGCATCAATGACGCGACCGCGGACGCATCTTCTTCGAGGTCGATTCCAATGATGAGGCTGTGTTGCGCCACCTTGCGTATTAAATCACCCGGTTTTCCGCCCGCGCGGTGTATCAGAAAACAGGCCTCGGTAATTACCGGTTCGCAAGTCACCAGGGGTGGAGCAAGGGCGGCCATCTGATTGGCGGTCCATTTATGCCATCGATCGCGTCGATTGAAATACGCGACGAGCGGTCCGGTGTCGACGATAACGCTGGTCATTCACCAAATCCGGCGAGGTGCTTGGGGTTGGTGGACAGGTCTTTGGGGCCATTGATAATGCCGCATACGTCTCCAAACATGTCGTGGCAACTCGTGCCGACTTGACCTTCACTGGAACGGCGCAGCGCGTCGCGAATAACGTCGGATTGCGGGCGTCCGAGTTCACGCGCACGCCTTGCCAGCCACGCCGCCAGCGGATCTGGGAGTTTTACGGTTACGGTTTTCATGGAAAATAATGGTATTACTATTTTGCGTTGATCGCAATACCGAAAGTCTCGCCGGGATCCGCCGGTGCGTCCCGTTTGGAAATGGCCGCGACGACTCTGCAGGACTACGAACCGGGCGTCAGTCCGCGCCAGTCTGCGTCCAGACTGCCCGAGTGATTCCATGTATTGGAATTCAGTCCGGACGTCGACATCCAAACATGCGCATAATCGCCCGCATACCAGTGGCGCGCGCAGCGTCGGCAACCACACATCTTCGGAACCATGGGACCACTTGCAGGAACGAAAATAATCGAACTGGCCGGCATAGGACCCGGGCCCATGTGTGCGATGCTGCTCGCGGATCTCGGCGCGACCGTGTTGCGTATCGACCGTGCGCAGCCGGTCGAGCAGGGCAATCATCGCCCGCTGAAATTTGATTTCCGGTTGCGCAATCGCGGCTCAATCGCGCTCGATCTGAAGAATCCTGCAGCGGTTGAACTCGTATTGAGTCTGGTCGGCGACGCCGATGCGCTGATGGAAGGATTTCGCCCCGGGGTTACCGAGCGCCTGGGTCTTGGGCCGGACGTGTGTTTGGCGCGCAATCCCAAGCTGGTCTATGGGCGCATGACGGGCTGGGGACAATCCGGTCCGCTGGCGTCGGCCGTCGGCCACGACATCAACTATATTGCGATCACCGGCGCACTGGATGCGATAGGGCGCGCGGGGCAGCCGCCGACGCCGCCGCTGAATCTGCTTGGCGATTACGCCGGGGGCGCACTTTATCTTGGGTTGGGTTTGCTGGCCGCCATCATAGAAGCGCGTCAGTCGGGCAAAGGACAGGTCGTCGATGCCGCGATAGTCGACGGCACGGCGTCGCTGATGTCATCCATCTATGGTCTTCATGCGGCCGGGATGCAGAGCCTGGAGCGCGGCACCAACCTTACGGACTCCGGCGCTTTTTTCTACGATAGCTATCAGTGTTCCGACAATCGCTGGGTGGCGATCGGGCCCATCGAAGGCCGGTTTCGCACGGCTTTGTTGAAGGCGCTGGCGATAGACTCCGATGAGTTGGGCGATCAAAAAGACAAGGCCAACTGGCCGAAAGCGCGCGCCATCATTGCGCAGCGATTCAGGGCGCGCACGCGCGACGAATGGTGTGCCTTGCTGGAAGGAACGGACGCGTGCGTTTCGCCGGTGCTCACCATGGAAGAAGCGCCGAAACATAAACACCTGCAGGCGCGGCAGACGTTTATCGAAATCGATGGCATGGTGCAGCCGGCGCCGGCACCGCGTTTCAGCCGCACGGTTCCGGACCAGCCTACGCCACCGCGCGAAGTGAATCGCGAGAATACCGAAGCGGCTTTAGCGGCGTGGATGACACCCGCTGAAATTGCTGCATTGCGCGCAGCCGGAACACTAAGTTGAACAGATCTATTATCATGTGCACCCCATCCAGGATATCCACAGGCATCAAGCCACATTCATAAGGTACAGCCGACCATGACCACTGAGTTTCATTTTCCGCGTGCGGAACTCCCTGAATCGATTGAGAAATTGCGGCAAGAAGTGCGCGACTTCATCGCTGAAGAGCGGCGCAACGGTTCAACGCCGCGCCCCAAAAACGTGGGAATGTTCGTGTCGTTCGACTTCACGCGCAAGCTGGCCGAGCGCGGCTGGATAGGCATGACCTGGCCGAAAAAATATGGCGGGCACGAGCGCAGCACGCTCGAACGCTATGCCGTGACCGAAGAACTGCTGTCGGCGGGCGCGCCGGTGCGCGCGCACTGGATACCGGACCGGCAAACGGGGCCGTTGCTGCTCAAGTTTGGCACCGAGGCGCAAAAGCTTAAATATCTTCCCGGTATCGCCGCTGGGACGTGCATATTCAGCATAGGCCTCAGCGAGCCGAATTCGGGATCTGACCTGGCATCGCTGCGCACGCGCGCCGACAAGGTCGAAGGCGGGTGGAAGATACACGGAACCAAATTGTGGAACAGCAATTCGCATAACGCGCATTTCATGATTACGCTGTGCCGCACCGAGCCGCCCGGAGAAGACCGGCATGCCGGCATCAGTCAGCTCATCGTCGACCTGTCGTCGCCCGGTGTCACGGTGAGGCCCATCATCAATCTTGCCGGCGAACACGATTTCAATGAGGTGGTGCTCGACGGCGTGTTCGTTGCGGACGATCAGGTGCTGGGCAAGGTCGGCAATGGCTGGAATCAGGTCAGCGCTGAACTCGCCTATGAGCGCAGCGGCCCCGAGCGCTGGCTGAGCGCATTTCGTCTGCTGGCTGAATTGACCGAGTCCTTGGGCAAGAAAGCGTCGGCCAGTGCCTGCCGTCAATTGGGGCAGATGTTTTCTCACCTGTTGAGCCTGCGTCAGATGTCGATCTCGATCGCTGTCATGCTGCAATCGGGCAGCGCGCCGCATCTTGAAGCGGCCATCGTCAAGGATTTGGGGACGTGTTTCGAACAGGAAATGGTGCGCGTCGCGCGCGATCTGGTTCATGCCGAAGGTGTCGACATCCATGGCCGCCATCGGCTGGTGGGCGAACTGCTAGATCATGCACAGATGTGGTCGGTTATTTACACGGTGCGCGGTGGCGCCAAGGAAATCATGCGTGGCGTTATCGCCAGAGGATTGGGGTTGAGATGAGCGAAAATACGACGATGTTAATTGAAGCCGCGGGCAAAATGTTCGCCGACTTGTGCACGCGCCAGGCACTGGATGCCGCCGAGAGCGCGTTTCCGCAAACCATGTGGGCAGATATAGAAGCCGGCGGTTTTCCAGCAATGCTTGCCAGCGAATCGGACGGTGGCATTGCCGCAGCGCCATCGGACGCGGTCGCGGTACTGCGCGTCGCGGGGCGCCACAGCGTGCCGCTGCCGCTCGCCGAAACCATGGTGGCGCGCTGGTTGATGTCCGAGGCTAGCGTCGCGCCCATCGCCGGTCCGCTGACGATAGCGCTTGGCAGCGAAACGCAGCGCTGGCAGTTAAAAGGCAGGGGCAGGAACCGCACGCTCCACGGTAGGGAAGACGCGGTGGCGTGGGCGCGTGATGCGAAGTCCATTGTGGTGATAGTCCCCAAGGCCAAGGGTGTGGTTCTGTGCATGGTGGAACCGTCGCGGTTTGAAAGCGAGGCGCGCCGTAATATCGCGGGCGAGCCGCGTGACCGCATTGCGGCAAACGGCATAGTCCCCGGTGCCGTCGCGGCACTGGACAATATCAGCATCGACAAGGTCTTGTGCATGGCAGCGCTGTTTCGTGCGGCGCTCAGCGTGGGTGCGCTGGGACAAGTACTGGACTTGTGCGTCAAGTACACGCCGGAACGTATCCAGTTCGGGCGTCCACTTTCGCGCTTGCAGGCGATACAGCAGCAACTCGCGGTTCTGGCGGGATCTGTTGCTGCGTCGGCGGCGATTACCGAAGCGGCGGGTTGCACGGTGAATCAGCTTGACGGCAAGCTGATGGTGGCGGTCGCACGGTCGCGCGTCGCGGATGCGATAGACACCGCGACAGGTATCGCACACCAGGTCCACGGTGCGATCGGCTTTGCACGCGAATACATGCTGCATTTCAGTACGCGCCGTTTGTGGGCATGGCGTGATGAGTACGGCGCGGCCGTCGCATGGCGTGAATTCGTCGGTCGCACGTTTGTCGGAACGCCGGCGGATGAATTGTGGCCCGCGCTCGCGGCAGTGGGATCTAACGGATAGCCCATGCGTGCGTTATTGTGCAAGAGTCATGGGTTGCCGGATACGCTGGTGCTCGAAGATGTGCCGTCGCTCACGCCTGGCAAGGGGGAGGTGGTGGTGCAGGTCAAGGCCGCGGCGGTCAATTTTCACGACACTCTGATCATACAGAATCTCTACCAGCACAAACCCGAACTGCCTTTTTCGCCTGGCGCCGACTTGGCCGGCATCATCAAGGCGGTGGGTGAGGGCGTGACCGGTTACAAAGTCGGCGATCGCGTCATAGGATTGTTGCGGTGGGGGGGATTTGCCGAAGAAGCTCTGGTGCCCGCGGGCAGGCTGGCGGCGCTGCCTTCCGGCGTCGATTTTCCCGACGCGGTCGCGCTTGGGTTGGCATATACCACCAGCTATTACGGTCTGAAAAATTGCGCGCACCTCGCGCCGGGTGAAACCTTGTTGGTGCTGGGCGCGGCGGGCGGCATAGGCTCGGCTGCCGTGCAGCTGGGCAGCGTCATGGGCGCCAGAGTTATTGCGTGCGCTTCTTCCGCCGAGAGTCTGGAAATCTGTCGCCGCCTCGGCGCTGCGGAAACTATCAATTATCACACCGATGACCTGCGCGACTGCGTGCGACGTTTTACCAACGGACGCGGACTGGATGTCGTGTGCGATCCGGTCGGCGGCAAGCTCGCTGATGCGGCCGTGCGCGGCATGGCATGGCAGGGCCGCTACCTGGTAATAGGTTTTGCATCCGGCGAAATTCCGCGCGTGCCCCTCAACATCACGCTGCTAAAAGGTTGTTCCATACTGGGGGTCAGCCGCGGGCAGTTCATGGATCGTGAGCCCGAGAAAAGCAAGGCCAACGCGGATGAATTGTTCGCGTGGTTGGCGGCAGGCAAGATCACGCCGGTCATTACCGCACGCTATCGCCTGGATCAGGCGCGCGATGCGCTGAACGACATGATGCAGCGCAAGTTACACGGCAAGGCTGTGATATTGATCTAACCGGTTGGGGGTATCGCAATTGCCCTCATTCTCTTTCATTCTCCCCGTGGCAGAGGGAAGTCAAACGGCACGCCGTCCGTTCAAATGAAACCGGTGTAGGAGCAAGATGCGATGAGAGATTATTGGAAAGCAGGGCATACGTTTCTGGTGATGCTTGCGTGCATGGGCCTGCCTGCGACGGCATGGTGCGCGCAGAGTTTTCCGAGCAAACCCATACGCTTGGTGGTCGGGTTGTCCACGGGGGGGTCCACTGACGTTACGGCGCGTCTGGTTGCGCAGCGTCTGAGTGAGCAATTTGGCCAGAATGTAGTGGTTGAAAATCGGACCGGCGGCGGCGGCGTGATTGCGATGGAAAGAGTCGCCGCAGCACCCGCGGACGGCTACACGCTGGTCGTCGTGCCCGCGTCGGCTGCCGTGTTGCCGGTATTG
>CANJQI010000062.1 GCA_947476215.1 Betaproteobacteria bacterium | reverse complement strand
AGGAACTCACCCATCGATACGCCGGCGGCCTTCGCCATCTTGGCGATCCGGCCTTTCTCCATGGGGGTAACAAGAACAGGGATTCGTTCGGTAGCAGTCGCCATCGCATCACTCTTTTATGAACATGGTCAGCACATGCACAGTATAGGGCATGCGGCACTCAGAATCAATTTCCCTGCGGTTGGGGAATTCCGGGCCATCGTTCATGGCCACAAAATGCCCGATAAGAATACTGCCAGCGATTGGGGTCACAGCGATTGAGCGATTGGGGTCCAGCGATTGGGGTCAGGTCTAGACATGTAGCGGCTACGATTGGCTACGATTGGGGTCAGGTCTAGACATGTAGCACCAATATGCTATGGGACAGGCCACGTTTCGCCGCTGTTCTCATGGCCGCCAACTTAATTCAGTAGATTGCGATTGGGGTCAGGTCTAGACATGTGGGGTCACGATTGGGGTCAGGTCTAGACATGTAGCACCAATATGCTATGGGACAGGCCACGTTTCGCCGCTGTTCTCATGGCCGCCAACTTAATTCAGCGACAGCTGATAATTCACGCCGTAAAATCCACAGCGTCGGCCGCGCCTTACCCTTCTCCACGAACCGCAGCGCCTTCGCGTGCGCATTCGGGAAAACATTGCTCCGCATTTCGCGGACCACCTGCTTCACATGGCCATAAGGCGCAATGCAGTCCGTCATGTATAGAAGATCGCCGCTTTGGCGTTCCGCCTCGCTCAGTAAAGCGCGCCCACCGAGATACGCCTTCTCCACCTCTGGCGAAAAATACGCCCACGTCACCGGCGCCACCGGCTGGCGGTTCGATTTGCGATAGATGCAAAACTGATTGAGAATCAGCGCCGGCAGCATGATATCGGCAATGTCGCGCACCTGCAGCGCACGATGCACTTTCGAGGCCATCATCAGCCCCACCACTTCACCGATCAACGTCGCAAGCTGCGGCGGCGCGAGCTTGCCCAGCACGCCATCGGGCCGGAACTCCACGGTAGGGGTCGTCTCTGCAATAGCCTGGCCGGTCTTATTCATGAATGCTATTTGCAAGTCCGATGGTGTGTGGCCTCTCCCGCCGGCATTGTGAATCATCCAACAAGAGGGGACAGGCCAGGTATTCAGCGCGCAACAACGGCATGGTCGGGCAACTTGGCTTCTTGATTGTTCGTGTCATCTTGTTCTGTTTGCCAGACAAACGCGTGTCCCCCATCACGCCGTTGAGGAGGCGGCGCCATCCATCGCGTCCACCGATTCCGCCCCTTTGGCAGTCAAAACCATTTGCTGGAGAAGCTCACAACGAAGTCACGCATCAAGCCGGGCTACGCCGTTCGCGCCAATTTGCTGTTCTGCTCGTCTACGACCCGGACGAGGTCCTGAACGGCATTCACCTCGGCCTCTTCAAAAGAGACCTCCCCGCATTGCTCGCAAACCCACGCCGGAACCTTGTCGAGACTGACGTGAACGTCTTTCCGGTCGATATGAAATGGCGCACTTCCACGCACCAGTTCACCCTGACAATACATGCATTTCATGGCTTTACCCTCGCGCTGAAATCCCTGGTCCACTGCACTCTGTCCGGAATATACGCCGTAATCACCGCCAAGTACTCGTCTTTCGGCGCACATACGATATGGATCGGTCGCCCATTTCCTCCCTTGCCAAGGATAAGACAACTGTGCCCCCTGGAGTCCTCCGGATAATCCTCTATGATTTCACCTTCTTCAAGCACCCTGCGCACGTCCGCGGTAGTAATCATTCGATCCGGCCGCGACATCTGGCGCACCGCATGGGGCAAGAAAAGTAGCCGCTGCCGGGCAGCGATCTCTTACCAGCTGCCGATAGTCCATGCTGTTCCTGTCTTTGGGTGTACGCCGATCGCCACAACATCAATAAGAACAGGGGACAAACCGCGATTTCCCGATGTTTCCATGGTCGCCAACTTAATTCCGCAGCCGCTGATAACTTACGCCATAAGAATTCCACAGCATCGGACGCGTCTTTCCCCGCTCCACAAATCGTAGCGCCTTGGCGTGCGCATTCGGAAAAAAATTGCTCCGCATATCGCGGATCACGTGCTTCACATGGCCATAAGGCACAATGCAGTCCGTCATATAAAGGCGAATTCTGACTCAGGACACTAGATGCACTGCTGTTATTGCGAATGGTCAGGCCTTGACTATTGCCCGCGCGGTTTGTTCGAAAGATTGTGGGCGAGGCAATAGTCAAGGCCTGTCCACGCACTCCCGACCCCGTACTCCCGTCGTGCCCGGCTGCTTCGCTTGGGACTGCATCACGGTCGAGTTACCCGCGGCGAAGCACCAATCCTGGCCGCCATCTTTGTCATTGCCTTGTCGAAGCTTGCGAAGCGCTCATTCCCGGCGCTCATAGCCATATGCAGGGCGTCGCCGAAGTCCATGCCTTCCTCGTACCAACGCAACGCGTAAAAAAAGACATCAATGGCGCGCGGTCGGATGCTTGGCAGTCCGATGATGTGCCGTAATCCCTTGATGATCTCCGGTTTGCCACAGTCGTTGATTTGTAGCACCCAGACAAGCTCAAGCCAAACGGACAGCGGAACGTCGATGAGTTCCCGCCCAGCAAGCAGACGGGCAGAAGCTTTGGCCTGTTCGAGGTCATCGTTGAGCAGGTAGCGGGCGAGGACGTTGGTATCGACCGCGATCATCGAGTCTTTGTCACTTCATCCCGAATCTTGAGCATGGCGCCGATGCGCCGCTTCACCTCGGCATCCGCAAGCTTTTTGCGGTCCGGCTTGGCTAGCATGCCCAAGCCATCCGCGACCTTGGTTGGTCTGATCCGCTGCGCCGGGGTCAGCATGAGCCCGTCGGCAATTGCGGAAATAATCAACTCCGTACCTGCCTGGATATGCCCCGCCTCCCGCAATGCTTTTGGAATGACAATCTGTCCTTTGCTGGATACCTTGACGGTTTCCATGTTCGTCCCTTCTTGGTAAGCCGAAAAGTAAGACGAAATGATACTACTTTACGGGGAGAAACGCCGAAAGAACCAAGGAAGCTCTGATTAAGTCCGTTCGTGCTAAGGAAGCACGGACAGAACAATCGGGAACAGAACACGGTTTCTGCGCGATAAGCCGTAATGAATACGCTTGAGACATTCATTCAATGCAAATGTAGCAGGTAGAGTATGCGCGTACTGGTCAAGCACGGTCGCGTCGAAAGGGATGGCCGAATCATTAGTTCCGGTGGCAGTGGCAGTACACGCTTTGTGATATAGGGCATTCTAGCCCCCATGAAGGCGAGATTACGTTATCGCATCAGGGAAGCCTACGGGCGCGGCGTGATTGAGGCGGTAATCTGGGAGGTACCAGCGCCGGTGCGCCCCTCCGGGCATCGCCTCAAATATCGGCTGGTTTACCTGGTGGATGGCAAGCGGATGGTGGGATACGCCAATGAGCGTGGCAAAGGCGATCCCCGGCACTTGCCGGATGCGGAGATGCGCTATCTGTTCGAAGACGTACCCACACTCCTGCGAGATTTCATGAAAGACGTAAAGGAGATCGAATCGTGAAAAAACTTGAGGTCAGGATTGGCGAGCCGCTCGCGGCGAGTCTTGCGCGTTTTGGCAAAGCCATGACTGGCGTCAAGGCCGGCCGCGCGGTTAAACCCTATTTCGGCATCGGTTTTCGCACCATGGTGCAGTTTGGTGAAATGTTTACCCCGAAGCGCTGGGAACTCGTGGAGGCGTTGAAAAAATCCGGACCGCTCTCGATCTATGCACTCGCCAAGCGCCTTGACCGCCACTACCGCAACGTGCATAAGGACGTGACTGCGCTGATGGAATGGACGGTGATTGAAAAGAACCATGAGGGGCGGGTGTTCGTGCCGTGGGACGAGATCGACGTGCGCTGGCCGCTGCAAGCCGCCGCATAGCTCATCCGGGTGCAAGAGCGAAGAGTACCGCGCGTGCACGGGCTACCCGATGCGACGGGTTACCGTCGCCGTTGAAATCTTCTGGCGCAATCGCTTTTCAGTACCGGGCCGACAACGAGAGCAGCAGCTTCCAGATCCTTGGAAGAATTCATGTTACGCGCGCCCGCCCTGTCAGGATCATATTGACTGCTTGCATTCATTGATAGATTCAGGTTATTCTATTCACATATAGAACATATATGTGGACGAATACAATGGCACAACTTCACTTTTACGTTCCAGATGATGTCGCGGAGCAGATCAAAGCTCGCGCCCAGCAAGCGAACATGCCAATTTCCCGCTATGTGGCTGAACTGGTAAAGCGCGATGTTGGCCAAGGATGGCCAGAGCACTACTTTGAACGGATAGCCGGCGCGGCAGAAGAAGGTGCATCGATCAGACATGAGCCGTCGGACCCGCCAGAAGAACGATTGCCGCTCGAATGAAATACCTGCTTGACGCAAACACCTGTATCCGGTTGCTCAATTCCGACAACGAAAGCGTGACGCGGCGCTACTCGGCTTGCCAGCCCTCCGACATCGTCTTGTGCAGCGTGGTCAAAGCAGAATTGCTTTACGGCGCAAGGCGCAGCGCACGCGTCGAATTCAACTTGAAGCGCCTGGAATACTTTGCGGCTCCGCTGCAGAGCATCCCTTTCGATGATCGATGCGCGCACGACTATGGACTGATACGCGCGGATCTGACCGCGCAAGGCAAACCTATCGGTGCAAACGACCTGATGATTGCCGCGATTGCGCGTGCACACGACCTGGTACTGGTCACGCACAACACCGGAGAATTCAGCCGGGTCGCGGGGCTGCGGATTGAGGATTGGGAGACCCCGCACTAACCCGCAGTATTCATGACACGATCACAAGTCCGACAGTGTGTCGGTTTGAAGACATCTGGATCGCACTTGATCGACTCACTCGCCACATAACACAGACATTATCAAACACGGTATTGTTGCAGTTGCCGCTCGATTTCGTACTGGCATGATTACTGTTGCATTGTGTTCGAGTGTTGGTGAATTCATACCTTACGCACACCTTCGCCATATTTGGCCACCGCTTTATCCGCTGTCAGTAGCAGCAAGCCTTCCACGCGGGCTTGTGCCACCAGGATGCGGTCGAACGGATCTTTGTGCAGGTGCGGCAAGTCATTAACCGCGATGGTATGTTCACAGGTGATGGGTAATTCGCGATAGCCGTTGACCAGCAGCATGCGCCACAGGCGGCGCGGGTCAACATTGAAATCGGCACGCCCGAGATTTTGTTTTATGCTGATTTCCCACAGACTGGCTGAACTGAATATGAGTTGATTGTCGGCTGCGAGCAACAGGCCGCGTGCCTTGACTGAAAGCCGTTTCGGGGTGCTGGCTGCCCATAGCAACAAGTGGGTGTCGAGCAGCAGATTCAAGCCGCATCTCCTGCAAACATCCTGGCAATCGCATCGCTGCCCATTTGATCGAAATCTTCCGGCACGGAAATTTCGCCCGCCATGAAGCCGAGGCGGCAGGCGGTACCCGATTCAGTCCTGCCCAGCGGAACAACTTTGACCATGGGTTTGCCTGCCTTGGCGATAATGAACGCTTCACCCTGCGCAGCCTGCTCGACCAAGCGGGAGAGTTGAGTCTTTGCCTCGTGAATATTGACGGTAATCATAGCGACCTCGTTGTAAACTAATAGTGCTTAGTTTACATGAAACGAAAGTAGTATGGCGAACAGCCCAATTTCCACAGGAACGCATTGTCGCTTGCAATTGTCCATGGAAATTATTGGCCCAGACTGGGTGCCACAGAGTCTTCCCGGATGCACTGGCAAAGCTTCGACAGGTCCAATTGCTCAATGACTGAAACAAATCGTGCGGGATGATCTTCGGCCAGCCATTTACCGCAAAACAATGACTGGCGTACCCATTAGCGTCCCACCCGCACTTCAACTCACCACAAAATTCCCCGCTGTCAGCGCGAGTCCTGCACTGAGGGTGGCGAACTGCACCGCGGCGGCATCCCCATTGCCGTCCGGATCATAATACAGCGCGCCGGTGGTGGCGTTGTAGATCAGGAAGTCATTGGCGTCGGCCGCAGCGGTGACCCCGGCGCCTGAGTGGAGCATGTCGGAGGCCAGCACCCCCGTCGCCGAGAGTGAGCCGAAGACCGCGTTCTCCAACTGGATGGCGTCGTCCGCCACCCTGAAGTCGGTGATCGTGTCAATATTGGTCGAGGCACTGAGGGCGGTTGTGAAGATAAACGTGTCCGCTCCGCCATTGCCGGTCAGGATATCGTTGCCCGCCAGTCCCGAGAGCTTGTCGTTATTGATGGTGCCGCGCAGGGTATTGTTACCGCCATCCCCGGTCAGGGAGGCTCCCCGTTCGGTTGCCTCGGCAATGCCCCAGCTGTTGGGCACGGCGAGGTTAAGGCCGTCCGCGATTTGCGAGCCGTCCATTTGCCACAACGCGATGGTGCCGTCGCTGTTGCGCCAGAGGAGATCGTTCTTGCCGTCGCCATTCGCATCAACTTTCGGACTACCGCCCGGTTTCATCAGGGCATCACTGAATTGCAGCCATTCGAATCCGGTCAGCGTGTCGGTGCCGTCGCCGCCACCGGGTGGTGGGACTGCGGGTCGAGGATAGTGAGAGAGCGCGCTGAACGCCTTCAGGGGGCACTCCGCCTTGCACTCATGGCTAAGCCAATTGTGCTTCTAACCGGAATTGTCTCGCGGCGACACTGGCTTCCTTCATCAAACCGTGGCCAGGCAAGACTTTCGGATTTACGCGCACCAGGAGCCTGTCGGGCTTAAAGGAAATCGGCTGCAAAAGCGCCTGGCCGGTCCATATTTCGCCGCCTTCTTGACCTATAGAATAACTATGGGCCTGCGAATTCGTCAAAGTCTGTCCTCGCCCAGCCACTTTTTCGCTTCGATTCTTTAAGTCCGACAGGCTCCTGGCCTTACTTTTTCGAGCTCGTCCACGTCACGTTTGACCGCGCTGCGTTCGCGGTGCAGCCGCTCGGCCACGTCCGTGATCGATCCGGGGCGTTCCTTGATCGTGCGAAGGAGTGCTAGACGCGCCGTCGTCAACAGCCTCAGCACTTCTCCCGGATCTTCAAAGCTACCATTCTCGGACATGCAGCGGCGGCTACTTGACGCTCTCAAGCGTCCTTCGCTTGGCCGTTTTCTCGGCGGTGACGCGTCTGAGTTTGGCGGTTACAGGCTTCTTTTCACCTAAATCGCCAAGACCCTGCAACACGATTTCCGCACCCTGCCTGGTGTGAATGACCAACGATAATTCGGCGCCGGCAGCACGCACATATCGTTGCAAGGTTGATAGCAACAGGTCGGAACGCTTTTCCATTTGGGCCACGGCCACCTGACCAACTCCGAGCTCGCGTGCGATCTCGGTTTGCGTTTTGCTCATAGCCTTGCGAATCTCACTGATTGAATCGGCATGATCAATCATGTTCCGCGCTATTCGCGCGGCATTAGTTTCAATTCGCTCGCGTCGCGCCTTGGGCAGGCTCGCAATTACGGTTTCAATACTACGTCCCATATTTCACCTCGCTGCTATTTTCCGGTCTTGTTTTTCTGCAAATGCAAATCGAACCGCCTGTCCACGATTTTTATCAGCCGCTTGTAAAACAATTTTGCATTCTTGCCCTGCTTATCTCCGGCAACCAGCATGATGGCTGCGCGGTCGGGATCAAACGCAAATACTGCTCGCCAGACTTCCCTGCCACCGTGCGCGGTAAAGCGCAGTTCCTTCATGTTCGAGTGCTTCGATCCTTCAAGGGTATCGACATGTGGCCGGCCCGCTTTCGGACCGGCGAGTTGCAGCGCCTTGGCGGCCGCCAGAAGACTGTCCTGTACCTCTTCAGGCGGCGCATCGAATTCGGCATCGAATTCGTCATGAAACAATACATTCCAACTCACGAATCTTTACTTTTTTATATCATGTGGAAATGATATCACTTTAAAGTTATCTAGAGCAACAGGCAGACGCGCTCCACTGTGCATTGGCCGCTGACTGTGATGATTTCACTATGGTAGACGCCCGTCAGCGTGTTATGAACTCACAGTGCTACGGATTCACTTGCTTTTTGAATTCGAGCATTAACGCACTGGTGCGCTCGGACTCGCCCATGTCGAAAACCGCCTCGCCGCACGCCGGGCAATATTCGCCTGTGACGGCCGGAATGGTCGTTTCTTCGCCGTGGTAGGTGTAGGGCATGTCGCGAGTGTCACGCACCAGTTTCGCTGCTCCGCAATTTGGGCATTTCATAGTCACTGCTCCAGGCCGGTAATTGGCACAGCGGTGCTTGGGGCTCGGGCCGTCAAACCTGCGCGCACACCCCGCGACAAAAAAAGCGTGCCTTTCCTGCGCTTGCTAACCTCGATGTTCAGAGCCACGCGGATCAAATGACTTCGCATGGGGTGCCCGAGGAGTCACATCTTCGGACGCGGGGCGCATTTCGGCAATCAGGGTTTCAGGGGCAATGTCTTGCTCGTTTGGCCATGTCACCGCGCCGAACAAGATGCCGACCTGATTGAAGTAATGCACATTCCGAAGCTCCCGAAAGATGCCCCGATCCAGATAAGGTTTCATGTCGAATACGCCTTTGCGTCCATCCTCGATTTCGACATAGATACGAAAGTCGGGAAGTGGTTGAACGAATTTGGTGTCCCAGTACATGGCAGCCTCACAGAGGAGAAATCTTGTAGGGGTTCTCGCCGGCGATGGCCAATTCCCAATCGGCCTGCAATTCGTCGCGATGCAACTCTATCCATGCCTGTACCAGGCGCAATTGCTTGCGCGGCAATTCGCCGGCCAATATTTCACCGTCTTCAATATTGATGGAAGCTTCAAACTCGGCGTACTTGGCATGGATGTGCGGCAAATTGTGATGCCGGTTGTCGATGAGATACATACGGATGATGATTCCGTAAAACATCGAGATGACGGGCATTGTTAGAACTCCCCAGGAAACGTCCTGGCTATTGTCTCTCTGACGGAAAGGTGAGGCAACTCCCATTACCGCAAGGAGGCACGTTCTGCGGCGCGTACCGGGCAGCGTGCTGTGGCTCGCAGGAGGTGCCGATCCCTATTGGCATGAAACGCATGCGTGAACAGGCGGCGGCACTGAACGCAGATCCGGCATGACCGGTCTTCACCGCTTTCGTGCCGCACGCCGATTATCTGGCGCATTACTGGCTGGCCGATTTGTTCCTGGACACCTTCTCTCACTGAACTGGAATGTGCTTGACTTGGGGTGAGCCGGGACATGATCCGGCGAGTACTCAATACTCAGAAGGGGCAGTCAGTCGACTGCATCGGCCGGGGGCCGGGGGCACTTTGGCGGAAAAGAGCTAGTTAGCGTAAAAAAGTGTAATGTCGCCAAAGGTTAACCGGCTGCCCACGGCAGTCCGTTCATAGCCGCTTAAGCACCGTAGCCGCGATCAACGCTACGTTCGAAAGCCTGGTCTGACAATAAACCCCTGAGCGTTTGACGCCCAGCACGCGCGGGATCAGCCATTTGCGCCGCGCTTGCGAAAATTCGTCGAGAACCCGCCGACTCTCATCCGAGAACCGGTGACGCATGCGCTGAAGGGCGGTGATATTTCGCTCGTTCATGGCGGCGAAGTGCCCAATCAGCAGCCTGCGAAACCGGTAAGACCGGGCAAGCCAGCTCGCATTCGATCCAACCAGGTTTTTGCCATGTTGACGGTATCCCACCTTGGGGATGGCATCGTAGTAGACCTTGCCCCCGCACGCCGTCACCAGTATGTAGGCCCACCAGTCGTGCGTCTGCACAATCACGTCACCGCCCGCTTCCACCAGCAAGGCGCGCGCCGCGGCGTTGAAAACCATGGTGTTTCCGCCCGCACCGCTTTGCACCAGCGCGTTGCCGAACTCGAATGGCTTGGGAAACAGCGGCGAAAAACCGATGGTCCGGTCATCTTCGTCTATCAGGCGCGTGCGCGCGCCATACAGTGCCGGCGTATGCGCGGGTATCGTTTCCAGCCAGCGCAGGGCGACCGCAAATTTGTCCGGATCCCACAGGTCATCCTGATCGCAAAAGGCGTAATAGTCCGCCTTGATCGTCGTATCGCATGCGAGAGAGAGGAAATTGGCCCGGAATCCCCGCGCCGGTCCGGATCTTATGGCGAGGCGGTTCGCGCCCCACTTTGCCCGATATTTTTCGAGAATTTCCAACGTGCCGTCGGTCGAACCATCGTCGGATACCCACAATGCCCAGTCGCTGCAGGTCTGGGCCTCGATGGAGTCCAGTTGCTGCGCAAGAAAACGCTCGCCCTGGTAGGTGCCCATGAGTATGGCGATGAACGGCTTGCATGCCCGCGTCGACGCGTTACCAGCTTCCGTGGGCGTTTTTGGATATGGGTTAGGCACTCCACTTCTCAGCTCGATGTGCACGCATGGTAACGTTTATATTGATTAAAGTTTTTGAGCAACACTTCCCCCGAGATACACCGGTTCCAAGCCATTCGACTGTCGATCTGTTTCAGAATCGGCGCCATTGCTACTTTCCTGCCGTCTTTAGCGCACTTGCAATTGTATTAAGGGGCAGTATTAGTTTGAGCTGATCGTCGAGCAATTGCACTGCGCCAAATCGCTGATACCAACTTGCGGCCTTCTCATCCTTGACATCTATGGCAAGCGCAACGCCACCGACCTGCGTCGCCACTGCCATGGCACGCTTGCCAGCCGCCAATAGCAAGTCGCCGCCGAGTCCCTGCCCTTGCATCGACAAACTGACCGCCAGGCGCCCAACACGAAATACCGGCACTTCGTAACGACCAAACTTTTTAGTGATCCTCGTCGGAACGCGATTGAACTCTATGGCGCCGGGGCTGATCGAATAATAACCTAGTACCTGCGTTGGCTTGACTTCAGAAACTGCAACGAAGGTCTTGGCGCCGCCGAATTCGTGATTCTGGCGAGCGTAACGATCCAGATACTCATTAAGTTCAGGTACGCCGCAGTCAAAATTCCCGCGCTCGTGATGCCGCGCGACCGGTTCCTCGTTCCACTCGAACAAACCACTCACTTTCGCGTGTGGTGGCGGCGTGCGGCGGCAAGCAAAGCCGAAGACGGTTTAGGCGGACTTTCGAGAAGCATTAATATCCTCTCAGTATCGCGCTCGGACAGAACTATGCGCTCGGCGCGATCAACCACCTTTCTTGCGCTAGGCAGGACGTTGCGCATGATAAAGCTGGTCACATCCAATCTCTCATAAGCCGCTGCCGCCGCCAACAAACGTTTTTCTTCCTTGGTCGCACGCAGTTCGATTCTCTCTTCACGTGTAGTTGTCGCCATCGCGCGTTCCCTCTGGAATTTTGCACGGACCCTATCCGTACATTATGATTCCGTCAACGTGCACGGTATCGGTGCTGCGCTGTACGAGGATTTCGGCGAGATCGGGGTCTATGCGATATTCAGTGATGCGTGCGAGATCGTCGAGATATTGTGCCGCGGTGTATGCGCCGAAATCAGTGCGTGAAATCTCCTTTTCGGTCAGCTCGGGCGCGAACTTTTTCATGTCCTCTGCCCCGTGATGGACCATGCGTAACCCACCGCCGGAAAACGCGCTATTGCCGCCGCGATGTTCACGCGGCGAGCGTTCCAGCACGATGACGGACGCGCCGCGTTCGCGTGCCGACAGCGCGGCACACAGGGCGGCGTTACCGGCGCCTACGACGACGACATCATAAGATTCACGGTCCATTGCGCCTCACTCACCGCGTATGCCGGCATCCTTAAAAACCTTGCCCCACTTGATCATGTCGGATTTGATGGTGGCGGTAAATTCCGCAGGTGTACTGGGCAAGGCCTCGGACCCGCTGGCGATGAAGCGTTCCTTGATTTCCGCCCTGCCGAGAACCTGCGAGATTTCCTGGCTCACTTTGTTATTGAGGCGTGCCGGCGTCTTTGCCGGCGCCCAGATACCGGTCAGCGTTCCTGCCTCATAGCCGGGCAGTCCGGACGCGGAAACAGTAGGCATCCCCGGCAGCAGTGCCGACGGCTTGGCGCTGGTCACGGCCAAGCCACGCAGGCGACCGGATTTTACGTGCGGCGCCACCGACGCCACGCCGCTGATCGACAACTGCACTTCGCCGCTGACCAGTCCCTGCACCGCGGGTCCGGTGCCCTTGTAGGGTATGCGCACAATGCTGACGCCCGCCATGGCCTTGAACAGTTCGGCCGCGATATGGCCGGATCCCCCGGAAGAACCCGAGGAATAGTTGAGCGTTCCCGGCGCAGCCTTGGCGAGGGCAATGAGTTCCTTGACGGAGTTTGCCGCGACGGTTGGATAGACCGCCATGATGAGAGGTGCGGTGGCGAGCGTGCACACCGGCACGATATCCCTGATCGGGTCGTAATTGACGTCATCGCGCAGCAACGGCAGCAGCCACACCGAAATACCGTCCAGCAACAACGTATATCCGTCAGGTTGGCCTTTGGACACGGTATCCACGCGTATCGCGCCGTTCGGCCGGTTGTCTACGATGATCTGCTGGCCCATGCGCTCGGTGAGCCCCGGGGCGATGATGCGCGCCGCGAAATCATTGCCGCCTTGCGGTTCGGCGGTAACCAGGCGTATGGGCCTGATCGGATAATCCTGGCTCCAGCCAGGACTGCCCGCCAGTGCAAACAGGCCCGGCACAACGCAACCAACGACGAAAATTCGTTTCAGCATGAGTAACCCCTTTCGGTAAACGACATGGGCTGCGATTGGTGCACCGAGTTGCAAGATCATGAACACACAACGTGACGATAGTGGCACTCCGCGACAAAAGTGTAAAGACGTGGCGGTGATGGAAACTGCATCACACGCCCGATTCCCAGAGTCATTTCGGGTGCGGAAAAAACAGCGACAAGCGGAGTAAAATGTCGCCCGTGTATCGCGATCTTTACAAGGAATGGACATGAAGGTATTGCATGCATTGCGCGCCGTGGTCCTCGCCGGCGTCTTGGCTGTTTCCCCCGTCCACGCGCAGACGGAAGACACCCTGGCCAGGGTCAACGGCGTGCGCATACCGCGTGCGATGGCGGACCTGCTGATACGAAACGCGGTGGATCAGGGTCAGGCCGATACGCCGGAACTGCGTACCCGCATACGCGAAGTAATCATCAATCAGGAATTAGTTCGCCAGGAGGCCGTGCGCACAGGGCTGGACAAAGGCCCCGACGTGGATTCGCAGATACTGATCAACAGACAACAGATACTGATCAACGCGTATATGCAGGATTACCTGCGTGCAAATCCCATCACCGAGGAATTGATGCGGGCCGAGTACGAGAAGGCCACGTCACAGATGGGCAACCGGGAATACAAGGCGCGGCACATTCTGGTCAAGCAGGAAGAGGACGCAAAACAGATTATTGCCCAGTTGCAAAAGGGATCAAGATTCGAGGATCTTGCGGCCCGCTCGGAGGATGCGGGCTCCAGGGCCAACGGCGGCGACCTCGGCTGGAATGCGCCCAACCGCTATGTGCAGCCTTTTGCCGATGCCTTGTTGAAGCTCGCCAGAGGACAACTGACGGCGGCGCCGGTGCAAACTCAGTTCGGCTGGCACGTGATACGCCTGGACGACGAGCGCCCTGCAAGCGTGCCGAGCTTTGAATCAACCAGGGACAGTATCCAGCAGCAACTCTACCAGCTGGCCTTGCAGAAAGTCATCGCGGAACTGCGCGCCGCCGCGAAGATCGAATAGCGGCTCCGCGCGGGTTTATCGAGTTACAGCTCAACGGCACTACCTTAAGGTTTTCTGGTGCTCTACGGAGGACAAGAGGCTTTAAACTTTGCGGTTACCGGGTCAATTCAAACGCCTAGCGGTTGAGCTTGTTAAGGTAGTGCTATTGAGGTAACAGCTAGAAATCCTCCGCGTCGCCGTCGTCGTCGATAAACCCGGCACTGCTGTTAGCTTCCGCCACGGGATCTTCCCCCAGATCTTCTTCGGTAACAGGCCCATTATCGACCGCGGCGTCATACGCGGCCAGATCGGCGCTGACACTCGTTCCAGCATGGTGATCGAGTGGACGGCAAACGTGGCGGGGCAGTTTCCAGTGCGCGGCGCGCTGCGCGACGGCACGTGCAACTTCAGGGTCGAAAAGCGCGGCGTACGAGGACTGCGGGGACACGGCGTGTTTCATATAGCCTCCATTGGGGTAAGTGAAACGTTACTGGATATTTCCACCGCTCTCGCCCGGCATCCGCAGGTCGCGGATGCCAACGGGTAGAGCGCCGAATTTTGATCAGGGCCTTCACTTGCGGAATGCAACGGTGCTTCTGGCCGCGCGTCTTGCATTTCGAATTCGAGCGGCAGTGCCAGCTGGCAATTGGTTAACAGATCCATGCAATTCTCCAGTTTTTGTGTGGCAGGCGGCGGTTCGGGAAAACGCAGGAACACACCGTCGGAAGAAATTATGCGATTGCGCATAGCCTGCCTAAGGACGGAACAGACAGGCTTTTACCTTTCATAACCGCATTTGCAATCGATGGTGCGCGTCACGATTCTGTGATCAGGGGGACGCGGCCGTGGTGTCGCTACGCTCGGCATGATCAATGCGCGTAAAATCCTGCTGCACTGACACCCATCATCACCACAGTTTTTCAATCCGTCGCACGCAGGAGAAAACACATTGCTCGTACACACCTCGGAAATCCCCGCCGAAAATCACGAAGTTCTCGTTCTGGGTAGCGGACTGGCCGGCATGTCGGCGGCGCTCGCGGCGCGGGAAACCGGCGCCGCAGTGACGATCATCGACAAGGCGCCGGAAACGTCGCGCGGTGGAAATACAAGATTTTCGGGCGGCGCGCTGCGCTGCCCGACCGCCGATACACGGCCTGAAGCGCTGGTCGAGGAACTCGATCAGATTACCAAGGGCCGCGCGGACCGCAAGCTAGCCCAGGTGCTTTACGGCCGTGCGGAGAACGACGTGCAATGGCTGCGCGATCTCGGCGCGCCGGTCGCCTCGCCCAGCGTCGAGCGTCCCGACCTGCGCGGCGGGAAAATGTCATATCACGTGCTCGGCAATGGTTATGGCCTGGTGGAAAGCCTTTATCCGCTGCTCGCTCAGCGTGGCATCGCGTGCAAGTTCGAGACCAAGGCGACCGAGTTTCTGACCGATGCCGGCGGGCGCGTGGTCGGTGTGCGCGCCAAAGCACGCAACGGCTACGTGGATCTGCACGCGCGCGCCGTGGTTCTTGCGACGGGCGGTTTTCAGGCCAACACCGAAATGCGCGTGCGCTACCTGGGCCGTGAAGCGGGCAATCTGGTGGTGCGCGGCTCGCGCTTCAATACCGGCGACGGCATGAACATGGCCATGGCCCTGGGTGCGCAGTCCACGGGGGACTGGGGCGGCTTCCATTCGGCGGTCATGGATGCACGCTCGCTGCCGGTGGAAGCCGGCGAGACGAATATCAATTCCTTTCCCTACACCATCATGGTCAATCGCGATGGCGAACGCTTTGTCGACGAGGGTGCGGATTTTTTCGATGTCACTTACGTCAAGTACGGCAAGGCGACGCTTGCTCAGCCGGGCTCCGTTGCGTACTGCCTGTTCGACGCCGAGGTTGCCGAACGCGAACTGGTGTATTGCCTGCATCGCGAATTCGCGCCGCTCGAAGCCAGTTCTATCGCCCGACTCGCAAAAAATCTCGGGCTGCCGGCAGACAAGTTGCAGGCGACCATAGACGCTTACAACGCCGCCGTGCAACCCGGTGAATTTAATTCCGAAATCCGCGACGGCAAGTGCACGCGCGGCATAGTCCCGCCCAAATCCAATTGGGCGTTGCCGCTGGCTACGCCGCCCTTTTTCGCTTTCCCGGTCACGGGCGGCATTACGTTTACCCTGGGCGGCCTCAAGGTCGACGAGCGCATGCGTGTGGTCGACACCGAAAGCCGTGCCATTCCCGGCTTGTATGCGGCTGGGGAGATGATAGGCGGCATCTTTTACGACAATTACCCGGGCGGTGCATCGCTGCTGCGTTCGCTGGTCTTCGGGCGGCTCGCCGGCAGCGCAGCAGCGGCGCTCGCAAAATTGTCGTAAGCCTTTGCTTTTTATAAAAGGTTAGCGATTTACAAGCTCACGCACATGCGCTTATTTGTTTGCATTAAGCAAGCGCTGGACTGGAATTCCTCGACCAAGGATTTTCGCATCGACCCTGCGACGCAGCAGGTTGCTGTGTCGTTCGCGCGCCATCGCATCGATCAATTCGACGAAATCGCGCTGCAAGTCGCGCGCCAGTACCGCGACCGCACGGGTGGCGAAATACGCGCGCTGACGGTTGGTGCCGAGGAAACCGACGACGTGCTGCGCCACGCGCACGCCATGAATGTGGATCAGTCGACGCTGATTGAAACCACCGGCCAGCAGGCCTCCACGGCGCAACTGCTTGCCGCGGCGATCACGCACTACGGTGGCGCGTCCATCGTGTTGTGCGGTCGCACGAGCTCGGACAACGGCACCGGCCAGACAGGTCCGGCCCTCGCGGAACACCTGGGTCTGCCCTTTATCGCAAACATCGTGCATATCGAAGGCGACGAACATGCCTGGCTGTGCCGGTGCGAGACACCCACGGGATATGAACTGCTGAAAGTCAATTCGCCGTTTGTTGCCAGCGTGACCAACGCCGCGTCCAACGTGCCGCGCGCACCGACCATGAAGGACGTGATGCGCGCTCATCGTGCGAAGATCGACGTGCTCGCCGCCGCGACGCTGTGCCCGGCGTCTGGTTCAGGGCTTGCACAAAATACGCGCGTTACACGCCGTTATATCCCCGAGACGTCGCGCTCTTGCCGCCGCTTCGACGGGGCGCCGCACGAACAGGCGAACGCGCTTGCCCTGTACATACGGTCGCTGTCCATAGGCGCATGAAAATCCTCGCCATCGCAACGCCGCTTGATCATAGTGGCCGCATCGACGAGTTGATGCATGCCGCTTGCGCGGCGGCGCCCGAGGGCGCTGCTGACATACACCTGTTGCTGACCGGAGAACATGCCGCTAATGATGGGATGTGTGCCGCAGGCGCCCGCGTCTACCGGTTGCCGAACCCCATGTCCGGTGCGATTTCCCCAGACGCGCTGCTCGACATCGCGCAGCGCGCCTGTGAAATACTCGACCCGGCATTGCTGCTGCTGAGCGCGGACACGCTTGGACTGCAGCTCGCACCCCGTCTCGCGGTCCGCACACAGGCAGCTTACGTCAGCGGTTGCTGCGGGTTCGAACGCACAGCGTCCGGCCGGCTTGATTTCGTGAGACCCATCTATGGCGGCAGAGCCCTCGAAGTTCTGGAAAGCACGGCTGCGCTGACCATCGCCACCATCAAGCCTAAATCGTTCGCCGACAGTGCGCGCCGGGACTACACGGCTAATTCGACCGTGGAAACACTGGCCATTGCATGGCCAAGCCCATCGAGTGCAATCACGCGCATGGCATCGGATACGCCGCACGGACGTGAAGGTCCCGATCTTGAGAACGCAAGGGTCATCGTGTCAGGCGGACGCGGCCTGGGCAACGCCGGCGGCTACGCCGAGCTGCGCCGTCTGGCGCACGTGTTGGACGGTGCGGTCGGCGCATCGCGTGCCGCGGTCGACGCCGGATGGATCGCGGCATCCTCGCAGGTCGGACAAACAGGAACGAGCGTCGCACCGGAACTCTATATTGCAGTCGGCATATCCGGCGCGGTGCAGCACATCGCCGGCATGAGCGCATCGCGCAATATCATCGCCATCAATACCGATGAAGAAGCGCCGATTTTCGGATTTGCGAACGTCGGCGTGGTGGCAGACTATCGCGTTATCATTCCCGCGCTCATCTCGGAGTTGGCGAAGAAAACTGCATGAACCGGGAACCCGCTACAATGGAATCTTCACGGAGGAATCATGACTAGAGCACTGTTGATTTGCATGACGGCAATGATGTCCATCACCGCTGCGTTTGCGCAAACGTATCCGGTGAAACCGATACATTTCATCGTGCCTTACCCGCCCGGCGGCGGCACCGATCTGCTCGGACGCACGCTGGGGTTGAAACTCGCCGCGGCGATGGGACAACAGGTCATCGTCGAAAACCGCGCTGGTGCGCAGGGCAACATCGGCACGGTCGCCGGTGCGAAAGCCGCACCCGATGGTTATACGATAGTGCTGTCCTACGTAGGTACCTTCGCCATGAACCCGTGGCTCTACAAGAACGTCGGATTTGATCCGATCAAGGATTTTGCCCAGGTGAGCCTGGCGTCGGTGCAACCGTACGTCGTCGTCGTCAATCCCGTCGTGCCAGTCAAGAATCTCAAGGAGCTCGGTGTGCTTTCCCGCAGCAGTCCTGAGCGCCTGAGTTTCGGCTCCAGCGCCTCCGCCGGTCAACTGGCCGGCGAGTTCTTTAACGTGCTCACCAAATCGAAAATGCTGCATATCCCCTATAAGGGCGCCGGCCCGGCGATGATCGATCTGTTGGGCGGCCATATCGATCTCATGTTCGCGAGCCCGGCGTCGTCGGTTCCGCAGGTGAAAAGCGGCAAGCTGCGCGCACTCGCCGTTACCGCGCCCACGCGTTTGACGGCGTTACCGGACGTTCCCACGTCCAGGGAATCGGGATTCGGCGAATTCGAGATCAACGGCTGGTACGGTGTCGCGGCGCCCGCCAATACGCCGCGCGACATCGTGGTAAAGCTCAATACGGAAATCGCGCGCGCGCTCAGGACCAACGATGTGCAGGAACGCCTGATGAACGACGGCCTCGAAGGAAAAAGCAACAGTGCGGATGAGATGACAGCGTTCGTTAAATCGGAACTCGACCGCTGGGGGCAGGTCATCAAGGCCGCCGGAATACGTCCGGAGTAAGCTGGGTCGCAGCGCGACCACAGGAATTTCGGGGATTGCGTGCGTGGTTACGAGCCTACGCTCGGTCACCGACCATCGCCAGACGGTACTCGGGGCTGAAGAAAATAATATGCCCGGGGGTATGGCCCGGACAATGGCGCACCTGCAGTTCCACTTCGCCAAATCGTACCGTGTCGCCACCCACCAGCCAGCGCTGCGGCGTGAATGAGTGCAATGGCGGAAATCCATATCGATGTCCGTGCTGTGGAAGGTCATCGATCAGGAACTGGTCATCAACGTGCGGCCCCTCGACAGGCAGACTGAGTTCTTTTGCAAGCTGCGCGGTCGCCCCGCAATGATCGAGGTGACCGTGCGTTACCAGGATTTTTTCAAGCCTGACACCCTGCGCTTTTAGCGCGTCATGTATCAGTTCCAGATCACCTCCTGATGTGTGAAATGACTCACGCGGACCACTTCGAATCGCTCGCCTGGCACGGGTAGCCCGGAGCAAGCGCAGCGTACTCCGGGGTCATCGTCCCAGACCGGGCACGATCCCCGGATTCCACTTCGTTACATCGGGCTACGAGCTTCGGTCACATCGGTTTGAATCGCACCCATCTTGCGCCACGTGCCGTCGGCTGTTACCGTATTCCAGCTAAAATGTTTCCTCCCTCCGTTGATACGTGGTCCGCGCGACGCGCTAGCGCCACCACCTCGGCTGGGTCTTACCGCATTGACATTGACAGAGGCATGGTGATGAAGAATAGCTTAGCGACAACAATAGCGGGGCTTGCGCTGTGGGCGGTGTCGTGGACCGCCTTAGCGCAGGACAATTTCCCGACGGCACCGCTCAAAGTCGTTGTGCCCTATCCGCCCGGCGCTTCGACGGATGCCATCGGGCGCCTGTTGGCGCAGAAGCTGTCGACTCAGATGAATGCCAGCGCTGTCGTCGAGAACAAGGCAGGCGCGAACGGCAATATCGGTGCGGACTTTGTCGCCAAGTCCAGGCCGGACGGGCATACGATACTTTTTCATACGTCCAGCCTGGTATTGAGCCCGGCGTTCGGCGAGAAAGTCGGTTACGACATGTTCAAGGACATGGCGCCGGTGGCATTGGTGGCTGCGGCACCGCTGGTACTGTTCGTGACACCTTCCGTGCCGGTCAACACCACGACGGAGTTTATTGCGCATTTGAAAGCCAACCCCGACAAGATTGCTTATGGCTCGACCGGAGTCGGCAGCATCACCCATCTGGGTGCTCTGCTTTTTCTGCAGGCCAGCAATCTCACATCGCTGCATGTGCCGTACAAGGGCGGATCGGAGGTGGTGGTAGATGTTGCCGCCGGACGCGTGCAGTTTGGCGTGCAGAGCATGGTCTCGGTGCTGCCGTTCGCTAAGGACAAGCGGGTCAAGGTACTGGGGGTCGGCGGTCTGAAGCGCTCCGCGCTGTTGCCGGATGTGCCCACGCTCGCGGAAGCCATGCCCGGTTTTGAGATCGGACTATGGTTTGGCGTGCTGGCCCCGATCAAGACGCCGCCCACCATCGTGCGGCGGCTCAACGCTGAAATCATGAAGATGCTGCAGGATCCCGACGCCAAAGTCCGGCTCGCGCGTGAAAGCGCCGATCCGCTGGGCTCGACACCGGAGGAATACGGCACTTATCTGAAAAGCGAACTCGAACGCTGGACTCGCGTCATTAAAACGGCTGGCGTCAAACTGGATTAATTACCCCTTTCACCTATAAGGCGGCGCCATGTCGGATGAAGATCTGAAGGCCGAACTGGAAAGATTGCGTCAGGAAAATGCTGCGCTGAAGAAAAGCGCTACCACCGGCATTTCCATGAAAGTCAGCGAGAAGGGGGCGCTCTCCGTCTATGGCATGGGCAGGTTTCCGGTGACGCTGTACAAGGAGCAATGGCTCAAGTTGCTGGATATGTCGACCGAGATCCGCGCGTTCATTTCGGCGCACAACAGTGAACTCAAAAGCAAATCATGAGTTCGCGCAAGCCCTGCCGTAGACGGAGGTCGCGATGCCCCTGAAACGCATGGCGCTTGAAATTGGCATGGGCACGGACATACGCGGCGCCGACTATACCAAGGCCGCGGTGCGGGCATTGCGTGACGCGCTATGGCACAACTCACTCGGGATCGCCGCGGCGCTGAACATGCCGACCGATGCCATGGTGGTGGAAGTCATCATAGGCGTGCCCAAACCGGAACTCGTCAACCAGGCGGAAGTTCTTGCGGTACTGCCGCACGGCACCGGCACGATAAAAGTCGTCGAGGGCGGCCTGGAAATTTTTAATGATACCGGTACCGGCTCCACGGTGATCGCCAATGCGGCAGCCATAGTGCGCCTCGATATCGACCGGAAAGCCCTGCGATGACGCTGAAGCGATTTATTCTGGAAATGGGCACCGGCAACGATTTGCACGGTGGCGACTACACCAAAGCCGCATTGCGCGCCGTGCAGGACGCACTGCATCACTCGTCGCTGACGATGATACGCTCGCTCGGACTGGACTCGAAACAGATGCAGGTTGAAGTCACGATAGGCGTGCAACGCCCGGACAAAGTCGATGCAGCGGCGGTGCAGGCCAGCCTGCCGCACGGGCAGGTGACGGTAAAAGTTGTGAAAGGTGGACTGGACGTGCCCGATGATGATCGTGACGATACCGCAGTCATAGCGAGTGCAGCTATCGCGGTACGGTTTAACATGCCGTAACCACGCGCCTAGATTTCGTTATCAGGTTCAGGAGGCCATCATTTCAATCAAGAAACTTGGCGCAGTTGATATAGTGGTCGTGGGTGCGGGTGTTGCGGGGACCATAGTCGCCAAAGAACTCGCCGCCGCGCGGCGCCTCAGTCCCGGCCGCGGAACGAACCACGAAAAAACAATCCATGCCAGGCTGCGCGAGGGACTCCTGGTGTACCGGTGTTTTTTACACGATTGATGGTTGTCAGGTGCATTTCTAGCGACGGTTTATAAACGGCGTTTCCTTTTCTGTCCAGCCCGGTTATTTTGTCGCACCCGGTGCCCAGCCATATGTCATAATTTGCAAATCCACTAACCAAAATCTTGAATATTTTCTGAAGTGAAGATGCATATAACGGATCGTCCCGGCGCATGGGTGCTGTCTTTTTTGGTGATGATCGGTGGCGCCGCGGTATGGGCGCAGGAATATCCGTCAAAACCGATCCGCATCATTACCGGTGATGCGGGCGGTGCGGTCGATTTCACGGCACGTGTCATCGCGCTGGGAATCACCAGTCCGATCGGCCAGCAGGTCATCGTTGAGAACCGCGGGGGTGCCGGCGGCGCGATCGCGATCGGTTCCGTGGCCAGGGCAGCACCCGATGGTTATACGGTCTTGGCCTACAGCAGCGCGGTATGGATAGTGCCGCTGCTGCAGGACAAGGTGGCGTGGGATCCGCTAACGGACTTTTCCCCTGTAACGATGGCGGACAAATCCCCCGGCATCGTGGTCGTGCATCCGTCTCTCCCGGCCAGAACCGTCAAGGAGCTGATCGCTTTGGCGAAGGCGCGGCCCGGCGCACTCAATTACGCTTCCGTAGGCTCGGGCTCGCACCCCCATCTGGCGACCGAGTTGTTCAACTCCATGGCAGGTGTGCACATCGTGCATGTGCCCTATAAAGGCACCGCTCCCGGCGTCAACGACCTGATCAGCGGCCAGGTGCAGATGATGATCGCTGTCGTGAGCGCGGCCGTTCCCCATGTGAAATCCGGCCGCCTGCGCGCTCTTGCCGTGACCAGTTTGCAGCCATCCGCGCTGCTGCCTGGGTTGCCGACGGTGGCCGAGTCGGGGCTGCCCGGCTATGAGTCGATACAAATGTTCGGCATATACGTGCCGGCAAAAACACCGGCTGGCGCGGTTGCGAAACTGAACCAGGAAATCGTCCGTACCTTGCACCGCACGGACACCAAGGAAAAACTGCTGGCCGTCGGACTCGAAGTGGTCGGTGATACGCCCGAGCAGTTTGCGGCGACGATAAAAGCCGATATGGCAAAGATGGGCAAGGTCATACGCGACGCGAAAATCCGCGCTGATTGAAGCGCTTCCACAGCACCTGCTCACCCGGCCGAGCGCCGGACACTCAAGGTCTACAAAGGGATGCCGTAATAACGGGCAATATCCCTCCTGAGGCGAGCGCACGTCCATATGATGAATCTGGATTTTACGCATGGCGTCGTCGCGAAATCGCCAGACACCGACTCGGCCTGTGACGCCCAAGTCGCGTATCTTGAGTCGTTCAGCAGCCAGCTCACCGACTGGGACGATCCCTGCGAACGTCTGACGCGCGCGATGCGGGACGACGAATTCATACTCTACGGACAGAAAATCATACCGTTAACCCCACGTAGCGGGCCCCGTTCCATCGTGGAGATTCTGGTTCGGCTCAAGGAAGAAGAACAGAACCTCACACCGCCCGGCGCTTGACCGCTGGATACTGGACCATGCCATCGCGTGGTGCGCATCACGTCCGGCGGGAGCCGAGACGGTATGTAGCATTAATCTCGCCGGAAGCACGATTGCCGACGTTGCCTTTCCGGGCTATATACGCGAACGGCTAGAGGCATGCAAAGTTTCGCCCAGGATGCTTTGCTTTGAGATCCCGGAAAACGACGTGGCAACCAAGTGCGGCGTACGATTTCTTAAAAAAATCAAGGCGTTAGTGTGTTTGTACGCGATCGGTTCGTTCGGTGGCAATGTCGTCTCGTTCAAGTCCTTGCGCAGCGTAAACGCCAGCTTCATCAAGATCGACGGCAATATTATTCGCAACATTACCCACGACCCGGTGGCTGCGGCGCAGGTCCAGGCGATCGCCAAGGTATGCGGCCAGCACGGCATCGCCTCCGTGGCGGAGTTCGTGGAAACGCCCGACATACTCGATAAGCTGCGCGAGATGGGCGTCAACTACGCGCAGGGTTTCGGCATTTCCAAACCCGGGCCGCTCAGCGCATACGCCTGATCCTTTAGTTTTCGCGGCTACTTGCCGTTAGGCCGAAGTAATACCTCTTTTCTGGCAGGAAATCTCGCCCTTTATGGCCACTCCACCGCCAGCCGTTGTACCTGCCGCGACATGGCGAGGCAAGTTGAAACCTGCGTACCTGACGATCGCCGCAGTCGCCACGGCGTTCATCGCGCTCGGTGCGTCGATACTATCGCTCGGCTACCAACGGCAGGAGGAAGCTGCATTCACGAACGCCAGCAACCTCACTCTCGTCATCGTCGAACGACTGGAAAGCGCATTGCGGCGCGCCGACAACGATCTGCGTTCGTTCACCAGTTTCCTGCCCCTCGATGCGATGGACGCGGCAGAGGCGCCGCGATTTCGCCGCACGATAGAAGAACACCTGCGAGTCGGCGTCGAAAAATTTCCGGAGATAATGACGCGCACGGTCGTCGACGCGCACGGCATCAGTCTCTATCGCTTTGGAAGCAATGCCAACGGCACGAGTTTTGCCGACCGTGAGTGGTTCAAGACGCTGCGCGACAATCCGCAGACGACCATGGTCATTTCCGACGCCATACCTAGCCGCGCAACCGGCCGCCCGCTCATTGTGATGGCACGCGCCATTCGCGACCGCGACGGACGCTTCCTGGGCACCGCAAATGCATCGCTGAACCTGGACGTGTTCGGCAAAATGCTGGAGTCTCTCGATGTCGGATCACACGGGTTGATTGTAGTGAGAAGAAAGGGTGTCGACAAAATTGTGCTGCGCTTCCCATTCGAAGCCCGGGTCGCCAACATGCCAGTCAGTACCCAGATCAGCGCAAGGATCAATGCTGGAGAGAAAAGCGGGCGACACATCTCGATTTCTCCGGTCGATGGAATCGAACGCGCGCTGGTGTACCGTGCGCTGGAGGAATACCCGTTTTCCGTCAGTGTCGGACTGGCCAAGATGGACTACCTCCACGAATGGAAGAGGACCGCCAACATATTCGGGGTTCTGGGTTCAGCCTTGCTGGTTTTCATGATTGCATTTGTCGCACAGCGTGTGCGCAGCGAAGCGAGACTGGCGGCGATCGCCGCGAGTCTGGATCGCAGCAAAGCGGAGTTGCGCAGCAGCGAAAAGTTCCTACGTGCCGTTATCGAATCAACATCGGAAGGCATACTCGTTGAGGACACCACCGGTCGCGCGATCGCTACCAATCGACGTCTGCTGACCATGTGGAATGTGCCGCAGGCGATCGCCGGTCTGGCAGATCGTAAGTTGTTGGGCCGCCACATGTCGATGATGCTGGAGAACCCGGACAGATTGCCACTTTCAGTATCTGCGAGCCAGGATGGCGACATTTTGAAATATCCAGATCTCGATCTTCTGGACGGACGGCGAATTGCATTATCCGTCAGCAAGTTGACGCTTGACAGCCAATTGTCCGGCTATGTGTGGTCATTCCATGATCTTACCGAACGCAAGCTTACAGACAACATGCATTGCAGCATCATTGAGTCGGCGGCGGATGCATTCGTCGCCTTTGACGCGGGGCTGCGCATTACAGGATGGAGCCTGCGTGCTGAACAAATTTTCGGACGCGAGGCACGGGCCGCCATCGGCAAGCCCATCATGGAATTACTTCCCGATGCCAAGGACCGCAATGGCGTTGTCCAGTCGCTGCTGCGGATCATAAATGCGCGCAACCCGGCGAACGAACGCACGGTGCAATGTCTGCAGGCGCGCCGCGCCGACCGGACGGAGTTCCCGGCGGAAATTCAGATCAGCGGCTTCAGAATGGGCGATGCATGGCAATACACGAGTTTTATACGTGACATTTCCACGCGTGTCGCCGCGGAACAACAACTCGTCCAGACCCAGAAACTCCAAACCATCGGGCAGCTGACCGGCGGACTCGCACATGATTTCAACAACCTCCTCAACATCATCTTGGGCAGCCTCGATCTGCTGGAAGTGAAACGCCCCGAAAACGTGGAATTGCGTGACGCCGCATTAAACGCGGCACGGCGTGGCAGCGAGGTCACCAAATCACTGCTCGCGGTCGCACGCCGCAAGGACCTCGCTCCGCGTGATGTCAACCTAGATACCATAATCCGCGAGCTGGAACCATTGTTGCGCCAGACCGCAGGCAAGCGCGTCGATGTCGCCTTCGACCTGTCGGCTACCAATGCAACCGTGAATCTCGACACCGGTGCGCTCAATAGTGCCCTGTTGAATCTGGTAATCAACGCTCGCGACGCCATGCCCGAGGGTGGAACGCTTACGATAAGCACATCCCAAGCAATGAGCAACAACGGCGCGGATGCGCATGACGGGTTTCAAGGTGTTTCCATCAAGGTCACCGACACGGGCTGCGGGATGACAGCGGAAATTGCTGCCAAAGCTTGCGAGCCGTTTTTCACCACCAAACCGCGCGGCAGGGGAGCGGGCCTCGGGCTGGCAATGGTTTATGGTTTCGCAAAACGGACTGGCGGCAAAGCAACCATTGACAGCAAACCGGGCGCCGGCACAACGATAGAGTTGCTGCTTCCGGCGCAGGAAGTAACGTTGAACGCAGTCCCGGATCTTTGCAATGTCGATATCCACAGACATGGCGAGACGGTTCTTATTGTCGATAACGCGCAGGATCTCGCGGCTGTCGCAAAACGCTGGCTTACCGAGCTTGGCTATCGCGCGAGCATCGAAACCAGTCCACAACGCGCGCTGGCGCGCATCCAGCATGAAACTTTCGACGCGCTGGTCAGCGATATTGACATGCCGGGCGCCATGAACGGTGTGGAACTTGCCGAGCAGGCAGTGCGCAGCAGGCCTGGAATTGCGATTGTGCTGGCTACGGGATTTTTAAACACGATCAACAATCTCGACAGAACCGGTTTTGCCGTGATCGATAAACCGTATTCGAAGAAGCAACTCGGCACGGCATTAGCGGCCAGGATCAAGCGCAAAGTAACGGGCGAAATATTGCATACACCTGGTCTCGAAAGAGCCGCTGCATAACCAAGAGTAAATCATTACAAACCAACCGGAAGATAGAGCCATGAATGCACAAGCAAGCTGCGGATGTGTCCTTGCCATCGACGACGAGCCTTTTGACCTCATGCTGATTGAACGTTACCTGACGCGTGCCGGGTTTGAGGTCAAGCGCGCGGCCAACGGCGCGCTGGCGTGGCGCATGCTGCATGAACCGGGATTTCAACTACCGCAAGCGATACTCCTTGACAGGCTCATGCCCGTCATGGACGGCATGGAGTTCCTGGCGTTGTTAAGCAAGGATGAAAGGTTGCGGCATATTCCGGTGATCATGCAGACAGGTCTTGCCGAACCGGACCAGATTGCTTACGGCATCGCCTGCGGCGCCCGCTACTACCTTGCCAAACCCTTTAATGGCGAATTGCTCACTTCCATGGTGCGCGCAGCCGTCACGGATTTCCAGCGCGCGTCGACTTTGCGTGACGCGGCCAGTCAGGTTGTCAAGGGAAACCAGATGTTACGCAGTGCGAAATTCGAATTGCGATTGCTCGATGATGCCAGAAGTCTGTCCGCGCACCTTTCACAGTTCTTTCCAAGCCCGGAGCGTGTCGTTTCGGGCATCACCGAAATCCTGATCAACGCCATCGAGCACGGAAACCTGTCGGTAACCTATGAGGAAAAATCCGAGCTGCTCAAGAACGGCACCTGGGAAGATGAGGTTCGGCGCCGTCTCGACCTGCCGGAATTTCGTGACAACCTCGTGCACGTGAACCTGCAACGCCTGCCGAATTACACCGTGCTGAATATAACCGACGACGGCAACGGTTTCGACTGGCGGCCGTTTCTGGAGATTCAGCCGGAACGCGTGTTTGACCTGCATGGGCGCGGCATAGCCATGAGCCGCCTGATGAGTTTCGACAACATGGAATACCGCGGATGCGGTAACGAAGTCGAATTGACGGTTCTTGCGCCGGCGAGTACCGGTGAAGCTGATCAGCAAGCGCCGTTAGCACTTAAGGCGGCATAAAAGTATCCGCAGTGCCGATTTCAGGATCGACGGCGCGTGCAAACCTCTACAAACTGCTCAAATTCCTCGGCGTTTTCAATATAACCGTCATCAACGGCTTTCATGGCAATGCCGTCCCGCGACTCGCGGCGGTCTATCGCCGTCGCTGTCGCCGTAGCCGTGGGCAGCATCTGGCGGAACTGCACGATGGCATCTTCAATGTTCGCGATTTGATGTGTCATGGACGCCTCCACGCGGTAAACTGATTAATCAGCTTTGATCGCTGCCCGTCCTGCGTCGGGTGATGAACCCGATCAAGCCCAAGCCCGCGAGCATCATCACGTAAGTGTCGGGCTCGGGTATAGGGGCAAACACCGCCACGTCCTGCGCACCCCAGGTTGGCTTGCCGTTGGCCTGGGATGTATTGTTCACGACTGACCAGATATCTGCCCGGTACATGGATGCCGCATGATTCGTATTCAAGTCCAGCAACCAGGTCTGCGCTGTACCGGCGCCGGTTCCGCTCGCCGTGAAAGCGCCATTGAGGAGACTGTATGACGAGCCCGTCTCATTGACGATCTCCCACACCGCGAGCTGAAATGCCGCACTCTCATCACTCGTACTAGTGTGACCGTCTATCACCGTGTGATGTCTGGTGAAGAGACGGCCCAGATCATCGGCCTTGTTTGTGCCAAAGATGCTCGCCGCACTCATCTTGACGTCGACGGTGGAGCCGGGATTTCCGAAGCTGAAATCATGGAAAATGTCGACGCACCAGGATTCAAAGGTCGGCCCACCCGTGGTTGCATTCAGGGTTCTGAAGCCTCCGGCACCGCCACCCTCGGTGAAACTGACGCCCGTCGTACCGGTGTGATAGTTGACCCCATTGGTGAGTGTCAGGCTGACGTTTCCGGCGCCACCCCACCATCCTTGTATGTCTATGTTGTCCGCGAGCGCCGACTGCGAGGCGAGCAACGCCAATCCGGCGACCAGCATATTGCGACTTGCGGACTTGTATCGAACAGCCATTTTTTTCTCCAAGCTTTGCTCCCACGATTGGAAGACTAGTGACTTCTATTCAGCAATCGCCGTACCAGCCTCTGATATGAGACTTAGTTCTCCAGT
>CANJQI010000061.1 GCA_947476215.1 Betaproteobacteria bacterium | reverse complement strand
TAGCGTTTAGCGCTGTGTTCGCCCAGCAATAGGTGCTTGGCGGCATCAAAATGGAAATAGTCGCTGCCGAGATCGGAGACATGCACCAGGCCTTCGACATAGACGTCGTCAAGCGCGACGAATATTCCGAATCCCACGACAGAGCTGATAGTACCGTTAAAGGTTTCGCCTACCCGGTCGCGCATGTAGTAACACTTGAGCCATGCTTCGACGTCGCGTGTCGCTTCATCGGCGCGCCGCTCCGTGTGCGAACACTGGACGCCCAGTTCACGCCAGTTTCCGGGATCATAACGGTTGCCCACCAGCACGGCTTTGATCGCGCGATGCACGAGCAAATCGGGGTAGCGGCGTATCGGTGAAGTGAAGTGCGCGTAGGCATCGTAGGCGAGCCCGAAATGCCCGGCATTTTCAGGGCTATAGACTGCCTGGCGCAGAGAACGCAGCATGACAGTCTGCAGCAGTTGCGCTTCCGGCCGCTCCTTGCAGCGCACCAGTACTTTGGCGTAATCGCTCGCGTGCGGCGTTTCGCCGCCCCCCAACTGCAAGCCAAATCCCTTGAGAAACTCGCGCAGTCCGAGCAAGCGGTCCGAAGTCGGGCCTTCATGCACGCGATACAGCGTCGGATGATCGTGACTGTGCAAAAAGCCCGACGCGCAGACATTGGCGGCGAGCATGCACTCTTCGATCAGACGATGCGCATCGTTGCGCTGCACGGCTACGATGCGTTCTATCTTGCCCTTCGCGTCAAATATCATCTGTGTTTCGGTGCTGTCAAAATCGATGGCACCACGTTTCGAACGCGCCTTCGCCAAGACCTGATGCAGGCGTTGCAGGGTCAGCAGATGCGGCACCAACGCGCTGTGCTGTTTCGCCGCGGCACCCTTGGGCTCGGCCAGTATCGCCGCCACCGTCGTATAGGTGAATCGCGCATGCGACCACATCACCGCCGGATAAAACCGGTATGCACCCACCTCGCCATGCGCACCCACCGTCATGTCGCATGCCATGCACAGCCGATCCACTGCAGGGTTCAGCGAACACAGACCGTTTGACAGTGCCTCCGGCAGCATGGGGATCACGCGACGCGGGAAATAGACCGAATTGCCGCGACTGCGTGCCTCAACATCGAGTGCGTCACCCTGCTTGACGTAATGGCTGACGTCGGCGATGGCCACGATCAACCGATATCCCTTACCCTGGGGTTCGCAATACACTGCGTCATCAAAATCTCGTGCTGTCTCGCCGTCGATGGTGACCAGCGGCAGTTGACGCAGATCTTCACGCCCCTTGATGTCCTGCGGTGTTACCAGCGGGCTAAAGCGCGCGCTGGCTTTCTCCACGGTGGCCGGAAACTCATGCGGCAGATCGTGCTTGCGCAGCGCGATTTCGATCTCCATGCCGGGATCGGCATAGTTGCCGAGCACTTCCACCACGCGTGCGATGGGCTGCGCATGTTTGCCCGGCTGTTCGATGATTTCCGCGACGACGACCTGCCCGGGCTTTGCGTTGAGCACATCACCGGGTGGAACCAGCAGATCCTGACTGATACGCTTGTTTTCGGCGACGACAAACATCACGCCGCGTTCGCTGTGCAACCTGCCCACGACGCGATGATTGGCGCGCTCCAGTACCTCGACGATTTTTCCCTCGGGCCGGCCACGGCGATCCACGCCGACTTCGCGCACGGCCACACGATCTCCGTGCAAAACCTTGTTCATTTCCTGCGGCCCCAGAAACAGATCCGGACCTTCGCCATCCCTGACGACAAAACCAAATCCGTCAGGATGCCCCTGCACCGTTCCGGCAATCAGATCAAGCTTGGTCACCACGCAGATTGCATCGCGGCGATTGCGTATGACCTGGCCGTCGCGCTGCATCGCGCCCAATCGCCGATCGAATCCCTCCTGTTCGCTGGATGTGATCCCCAGCAACCGTGCAAGCTCAGCGCTGCTGACCGGCACGCCCTGCGCGTTGAGCGTCTCGAGTATCATTTCACGACTCGGCACCGGCTCGTCGTAGTTGCTGCGCTCGCGATCTATGAAAGGATCGTTGCGCAACCCGCCAGACTGTCTGACTGTTGCCTTTCCTTCCGGCGCCGACAGCTTGCGTGCTTTTGGAAGTCGCGCAATGGCTCGTGTGTCTACGCGTGCCGCACTCGTGCGCACTTTGGTTTTGCGCTTATTCATTTGACAAACCAGCCTTTTATGATTAAAGTGGCCCGCCTTGCAGCCCAGATGGCGGAATTGGTAGACGCACCAGGTTCAGGTCCTGGCGGTGGCAACACTGTGGAGGTTCGAGTCCTCTTCTGGGCACCAGGATTTCAGTGATGAATGATGAGTGCGGAATCCGGTTGCGCGATTCTGCGGTTTGCATCTCATTCATAACTCATCACTTCTCATTCATCACTGTCATTTAAACGGGTGTCTGCGCACTATCGTGTGCTCACGCTCAGCGCCGGTTGAGATCATGTCCACCGGTACTTCGCAAATCTGCTCTATGCGCTGCAGATAACGCTGCGCCGCCGGGGGCAATTGCTCAAAGCGTGTTAATCCGACAGTGCTGCTGTTCCAACCGGGGATGTCTTCATAGACGGGCTCGCATACGGCCAGCAATTCGGCGCCCGGTGGCAGTATGTCGCGCTGTTCGCCGTTACAACGGTAGCCTACGCCCAGCCGCAGCGTTTTGACTTCATCGAGCACGTCGAGCTTGGTCACGCATAGCCCGGAAATGCCGTTGATCTGTATCGAGCGCTTGAGTGCCGCGGCATCAAACCAGCCGCATCGACGCGGTCGTCCGGTCACCGAACCGAACTCGGCGCCGCGTTCGGCCAGATGCTTGCCGATGTCATCGTTCAGTTCGGTCGGAAACGGCCCCGATCCGACGCGGGTGGTGTAGGCTTTGGTGATGCCCAGCACGTAATTCAACAGGCCAGGCCCTACACCGGCACCCGCGCAGGCCGCGCCCGCGACGCAGTTGCTCGACGTCACATACGGGTAAGTTCCGTGGTCTATGTCGAGCAGGGTTCCCTGCGCCCCCTCGAACAGCAGACTCTTGCCCGCTTTGTGCGCTTTGTTCAACAGGCTGGGCACATCGGCCACCATGGGGCGTATCCGGTCGACCAGCATCAGCGCGTCGTCGAGTGTCTTCTGATAGTCGACGATATCGGCTTTCAGGTAGTTTTTGAGTACAAAATTGTGATAGTCGAGAACGTCGCGCAGCTTGGTCGCAAAACGTTCGCGATGTAAAAGGTCCTGAACGCGTATAGCCCTGCGCGCAACTTTGTCTTCATACGCAGGGCCGATTCCGCGACCCGTGGTGCCTATCTTGCCCGCCCCTTTGGCCGCTTCGCGCGCATGATCTATCGCAACGTGATGCGGGAGTATCAACGGACACGCTTCGCTGAGGCTCAGCCGGCTCTTGACATCGACGCCGGCGCGCTCGAGCTCATCGATTTCGCCCAGCAGTGCCGACGGCGACAACACGACGCCGTTGCCGATATAACAAGCCACGTTGTCGCGCAATATGCCGGACGGAATCAGTCGCAAAACCGTCTTTTTGCCGTTGATGACGAGCGTGTGCCCGGCGTTATGCCCGCCCTGGAAGCGTACGACGCCATGCGCATGATCGGTCAGCCAGTCGACGATCTTGCCCTTGCCTTCGTCGCCCCACTGGCTGCCGATGACTACTACGTTTTTTGCCATTTGACCACTTTCCATTGTCCATTGATGCGCCGCAGGCAGCGCTTGCAACCGAGCTCCGCACGCGACTTTTCGTGTCCAGGTAAATCGGAAATCACAATCTCCCCCGCCGTGCGCAAGGCAGCTATGCGTCGCTGCAGGGCCGTATCCCGCGGCAGGTACGGCGCCAATATCCGGGCGCGGTCTGCTGCGTCAGGCACTGCCACAGCGATCTCTCGCATATTCATGCTGAAGCCGGTTGCCGGCCGCGCACGCCCGAACGCCTTGCCGACTTCATCATAGCGGCCGCCGAGCGCGATCGCATTGGACCATCCATCGGCATAAACGGCGAAAACCATGCCGCTTTGATACAAGTAACCGCGAAGCTCGCCCAGATCAAAGCTGACCTCTATCCCGTCACCCTGACGCACCGCGGCGATAGCCTGCATCTGCGCCAACGCCTGCCTGATCTCCGCATACGGCGGCAATCGCCGCTGGGCCTGCGCCAGCACTTCCACGCCTCCCGCCAGTTCCGGCAATGCCAGCAAGGCATTGCGCAGCGCCTTGTCATAGCCGCGCACCAATTTCGCCAATGCCGGCGTGTCCTTGGCCTGCACGACACGAAACAGTTCCGCTTCGGTGTCGGCATCCGCGCCCGCTTTGCGTGCCAGCGCACGGAATACACCTACGTGGCCAATGTCGAGTTTCATGCGGGTGATGCCGGCCAGCCTCAGCGCATCCAGCATGAGGCGCTGCACTTCGAGGTCGCTTTCCATGCCCGCGTGCCCGTAAATTTCGGCGCCGATCTGCAACGGCTCACGGGATCGGTTAAGCCCTGTCGGCAACGTGTGCAACACACTGCCGGCGTAACACAGCCGGTTTACACCCTTGCGATTCATCAGATGGGCGTCGATGCGCGCAACCTGCGGGGTGATATCCGCACGCACACCCAGTGTGCGTCCCGACAACTGGTCTACCAGCTTAAAAGTTTTCAGATCCAGGTCATGACTGGAGCCCGTGAGCAGAGAGTCCACATATTCCAGCAGCGGAGGCTGTACCAGCCGATAACCGTGCACTTCAAACAAGCTCAACATTGCCCTGCGCAGCGTTTCGATGCGCCGCGCTTCCGCAGGGAGAATATCCGAAATATGTTCCGGCAACAGCCACTTAAGCATGATGACAATGGTCTTTTTCGAGTGCGGGCTTAACGCGCCAGGTAGAGCAGCATCAGCCCCGCGAGCATGGATCCCAGTCCGACAAACCGCAACTGGCCATCCGTCATCTGCACGAGGCGGCTAAACGATTCGCGCCATACACGCGGCAGCAGAAACGGCAACACGCCTTCGATGACCAGCATCAGAGCCAGCGCAGGTAGCAGATTATCGCCCATGAATGGACTGCGGGCAGGTTACTTGGCAGGTTTGCTGTTCTTGAGGTATTTTAAGAATTCGGAATTCGGCTCGAGCACCAGCACATCGCTCTTACTCTTGAAGCTCTTGGTGTAGGCGTCCAGGCTACGATAAAACGCATAGAATTCGGGATTCTGCTCGTACGCACGCGCATAGATGGCCGACGCTTTGGCGTCGCCTTCGCCCTTGACACGCTGCGCGTCGCGATACGCCTTTGCGAGTATCACTTCACGCTGCTTGTCGGCGTCCGCGCGTATTTTTTCAGACACAGCCGCGCCCTCGGATCGCAACGTATTGGCGGCACGCGTGCGTTCGGCACGCATACGGCCATAGACCGACTCGCTGACTTCCTGCGGCAGATCGACACGCTTCAGACGCACGTCGCGCACCACGACGCCGATTTTGACCGCGTCTTGGTTGGCTTTCTCGCGCATGCGTTCCATGATGACATTGCGTTCGCCCGACACCACATCGTGCACGTCGCGCTTGCCGAATTCGGCCCTCAATCCGTCGTTGATGGTCTGCAGCAGGCGTATCTGCGCACGGGACTCGTCACCGCTTACGCTGATGTAATAGAGCTGCACATCGGAGATCTGCCACTTGACGAACAGATCGACGAGAACATTTTTCTTTTCCTTGGTGAGAAAACGCTCCGGCTCCGCGCTGTCTATCGTCAACAGCCGGGCGTCAAAATAACGGACGTTATCGATCAGCGGCAATTTAAGATACAGCCCCGGCTTGTTTATCACGTAAACAATCTCTCCAAAGCGAAAGACTATGCCTTTCTGCCGCGTATCGACGACGAAGATCGACATCGACAATATGACCAGTACCACGACCGTCGCAACCAGTGCTGATCCCAATTTCTGATTCATCAGCGTGGCTCCCTTTCGCGGCTGCGCAACGCTTCGCGCGAGCGTGACGCTGCGGGTGCCGCCTCGGAACCAGGGCTGGGATCAGCCGGTTGGCTCATGGCATCCACAGGCGCAGCGCGCGTGGGCCCCGTCGCCTGCATCAACTTGTCCAACGGAAGATACAGTAGATTGTTGCCGCCGCCCTTCTGGTCAACCAGAACTTTGGTGGTGTTGCTCATGATTTCCTGCATGGCATCGATATAAAGGCGATCACGTGTAACACCAGGCGCCTTGTTGTATTCAGTGACGATCTGACGAAAGCGGCTGGCATCGCCTTCCGCGCGTTCTATCACGCGCTGTTTGTAGCCCTCGGCTTCTTCATTCAGGCGCGCCGCCGCGCCTTCCGCCTTGGGGACCACGTCGTTGGAATACGCCTGGCCTTCATTCTTCTGGCGCTCGCCATCCTGCCCGGCTTTCACCGCGTCGTCAAATGCGGCCTGAACCTGCTCGGGAGGCTGCGCATTCTGCATCGTAACTTTGCTGATGCTGATACCGGTGCGATAGCGGTCCAGTATATCCTGCATCAGCTTTTGCGCATCGCTGGTTATCTGGGCGCGGCCTTGGTAGAGCACAAGATCCATCGTACTTTTGCCCACGATTTCGCGTATCGCGGTTTCCGCCGCCTGCAGCACGCTTTCCTCGGGCGCGCGGTTTTCGAACAGGTAGTCCTTCGGATCCTTCACCACATATTGAACGGCAAACTGGATGTCGATGATATTCGCATCATCCGTCAGCATGAGCGACTCTTTCGGCACCTTGCTCTTGCCGCCGTTGCGCGAACCGATTTCTATGGTACGCACCTGCGAAAGATTGACGATTTCCGCGGTTTCGATCGGATACGGAAAATGCCAGTGCGGTCCCGGGTGTGTTTCTTCTATAAACTTTCCGAAACGAAGCACCATGCCGCGCTGGCTCGCGTCGACTATGTAGAAACCGCTCGCCAGCCACACCAGGAAAACCAGACCCACCAATATTCCGGCACCACCGCCGACCTGCGCAAACCCGGGCCCGCCTGGAGCGCCATCTTTATCGCCGCCGCCCCCCTTGCGCCCGAACAATGAATTGATCTTCTGGCTGAAGTTGCGCATCAGCTCGTCGATATCCGGCGGGCCCTGATTTTTCCCACCGCCACGCCCCCACTGCGGGTCATTGAGCGACATCAACACGCTTCTCCAACGCTGCCAGCGAGCCGAGACAGAGCCGCGAATAGACTGCCAATTGGTAACCATAGTTATTTGATCCGTATTATGCTGCCGCGGGCCGTGCCGCCGAATGTCGGGAGTCCACAACAGCGTACTCTTCGAGTGCGCTTCGGGCCAGATCCAGTCCCAGCCCGTTCCGGGCGCTTACCCAGACGCTGCTGATTTTACCATACTCGTCCCTGTCGATCCGTGGCACGCCCCCGTTCAAATCGATCTTGTTATAGACCAAAATCTGCGGTATTTCGTCCGCATGGATTTCAGCAAGGACGGCGTTCACCGCCGCGATCTGCGCATCGCGTGTCGTGCTCTCCGCATCGACCACATGCAGCAGCAAATCCGCCTGCACGGCCTCTTCCAGCGTGGCGCGAAACGCTGCCACAAGCGTATGCGGCAATTGACGGATAAACCCGACGGTGTCGGACAGGACCAGCGTATTGCCGCCGGGTTGATAAACACGACGCGTCGTGGTGTCCAGTGTTGCAAACAACTGGTCCGCGGTATAGGCCTGCGCGCGTGTCAACGCATTAAACAGTGTGCTCTTCCCGGCATTGGTATAGCCTACCAGCGATACCGATAACACATTTGCGCGTCGTCTGGAACGGCGCTGCAATTCGCGCTGGCTCGCGAAACGCGCCAGTTTGTCCTTGAGCAGCTTAACGCGCTTGGACAACAGTCGCCGGTCGGTTTCGAGCTGTGTTTCGCCAGGCCCGCGCATGCCTATGCCGCCTTTTTGCCGTTCGAGGTGAGTCCAGCCGCGCACCAAACGCGTCGCAAGGTGTTCGAGTTGCGCAAGTTCGACCTGCAGCTTGCCTTCGTGGCTGTGCGCGCGTTGCGCGAATATGTCCAGAATCAGACTGACGCGGTCTATGACGCGGCAATTCAGCCGTTTTTCAAGATTGCGTTCCTGGGCAGGCGACAACTCGTGATTGAAAATGACGAGCTTGGCGCCGGTACTTTGAAGCAAGGCCGCAAGTTCCTCGACCTTGCCGGTGCCCGCGAAGTAGGCGGCATCGGGACGTACACGCCGCCCGTGCAGCAGTCCCGCAACGATTATCCGTGCGCTGACTACGAGCTGCGTAAGTTCGGCGGTCGATTCGGCAAAATCGCCGCCGCCGAAATCTAGACTTACCAAGACTGCCTGGGAGCTGCTCCCGGGTCGATCAATCACTAACGGTCAACTCTCGGGTGTGGTTTCGAGCGAGAGATTGACGGCACGCGCGGGCACCACGGTCGAAATCGCGTGCTTGTAAACCATCTGAGTAACCGTGTTCTTGAGCAGGACCACATACTGGTCGAAGGATTCGACTTGCCCCTGCAACTTGATGCCGTTGACCAGGTAAATCGACACGGGAATATGATCTCTGCGCAATGCATTCAGAAACGGGTCTTGTAGGAGCTGCCCTTTTGTGCTCATGTTTTGCACCATCGCTTTCTTATTTAATTCTGAACACTGTACTGCATTTATTGGACTAGCGCCAGACGGTTCTATCGACGAGGATCATAGGGATTCCTGCCCTGCCGAAACTCGATTTTAAGGGGAGTGCCCTGCAATTTGAAGGTTTCCCGGAAAAATCGTTCCAGATAGCGGCGATAGTCGGCGGAAATGTGGTTTAACCCTGTGCCGTGTATCACTATACGCGGCGGGTTGCTCCCCCCCTGGTGGGCATAGCGTAGCTTGGGCCGGAACGGGCCCGCGCGCGGCGGCTGCTGCCGTTCCACCGCGGTAATCAACGCCCGCGTCAGTTTGGGTGTCGGCATTTTCGCCATGGCCGCCTGATACGCGCTGTCAACCGCAACCAACAACTCGCCTACACTGGTACCCGTCAACGCCGAGATGTAGTACACGGGCGCAAATTCCATGAAATTCAGCGTCCGAGCCAGGCTGCGCTTGGCGTGATCACGCGCCTCGGGAGTCAGACCATCCCACTTGTTCACGGCCACCACCATCGCCCGGCCGGCTTCCAGTATATAGCCGGCAATATGGGCATCCTGATCCGTGATCTGTTCACGCGCGTCGAGCACCAGTATCGCCACATTGGCATCCTCGATCGCTTGTAACGTCTTGATTACAGAATACTTTTCGACAGCATCCTCGACATTTCCACGACGTCGCACACCAGCCGTATCGATCAACGTATAGCGTCGCCCGGCGCGCTCAAAATCAATGTAGATGCTGTCACGCGTGGTGCCCGGCTGATCAAAAACCACCACCCGCTCTTCGCCCAATAATCGATTGACCAAGGTCGATTTTCCGACGTTGGGCCGGCCGACGATGGCAATGCGCGGGCGCGCCACTTCCGACTCATCGTCTGCTTCCGCATCGTCCTTGGCCGGAAAATCGGCAGTCATCAGATCGGCGAGATCGCTGATGCCCTCGCCGTGCGCCGCGGAAACCGTCAGAGGGTCGCCCAAGGCAAGCTCATGGAATTCGGCACCGGCCGTGGCAGGCTGCATGCCTTCTGCCTTGTTGACGACCAACCACACGCGACGTCCGGTGCGGCGTAACTGATCGGCGATCAGACGGTCATGCGGCATCAGACCCTGACGGCAGTCGACCAGAAAAACGATCGCATCCGCTTCATCCACCGCCAACAAAGTCTGCCGTGCCATGGCATGCAAGATATTGTCCGGGCCCACGGGTTCAAAACCACCAGTGTCCACCACGATATATGCCTTGTCGCCGACGCGCCCTCTGCCGTAATGGCGATCGCGTGTCAGCCCCGGCAGGTCAGCAACGATCGCATCACGGCTGCGCGTCAGCCGGTTGAACAGCGTCGACTTCCCGACGTTCGGCCGTCCGACGATTACGATGGTAGGTATCATTTCGTAATCACTGAACAGTGATCGAGAATATCCCGCCGTTGCGGGTCTGAATAAGTATGCCGCCTGCTATCGCCATGGGCTGCGCAATGACCGGACTTCCATCGGTCGCGATACGCGCGACAAATGACCCGTCCTCGCGCGACAGGTAATGCACATAACCCTGGAAATCCGCGACCACCACATAGGGACCGCTCGCCACCGGCCCACTGATGCTGCGGCCATACAATTTATCCTGTTTCCAGAGGCTGGAGCCGGTATTTTTGTCAAAAGCGACGACGGCGCTTTTGTCGTCGGAAACATAGACGCTGCGCCCATCGATGCCCAAACCAGCAACGCTGGAAATATCTCGTGCCCACAATGTAGAGCCTTTGAACATGTCGAAACATGCAACTCTGCCTTGGTATGCCACGGCGCATATCTGTTTGCCGTCCATGACGGGTAAGCCGGCGACGTCCGCGACACGTTCGAGTTCGGTCGCTCCTTTGGGCAGCGCGACCGTCGACTCCCAGCCGACATTGCCATTGAGGCTCGACAACGCAACCAGCCTGCCCCCCGGATACCCTGCGAATACCGCGCCACCGTAGGGTGCGACACCGGCATGCGTGCGCACGGTCAGTGGCGGCATCGCGCGCTGGTAGGTCCACTTACGCGCTCCGGTGGCGAGGTCGAGTCCGACGATACGGCTGTCGCCGCTACGCACCACCACGATATCCTGTTCTATCCGCGGCGCGCTCAGGACCTCGCTCGCAAGTTGCACCTTCCACAACGGTTTGCCATTGATGTCGAAAGCAAGCACTTCGCCTCGGGGGGTCCCGAAGAGCAGCGTTTTTCCATCGGTTCCCACGCCGCCCGAAATACGTGTCTTGGTCTCAAACCGAGACAGCTGCTTGCCGCTACTTGCATCAAACCTTGCCACCTGCCCCGCCGCACCCGCCGCGTACACCGATGCATCAGACACGGCCGGCGTAAAAACAAAATTGTCTGCCCCGCCGACGTTCCCCTGCCAATTCACCTTGAGCGATATACTGGGCTTAAGTGCCACCAGCTCCGCGGGCTTGAGCCGGTTGCTGCTACCAAACCACTTGTCGTAGTAATCGCCCACAGTGGTGCAACCCGAGATTGCGAACACCAGCCATACAATCAGCCAAATACGGCGAAAAAACAAAGACTTCATTTCGCCTCGCCCAATGCGTCAAGCTTGACCTGAACCAGTGATCGCAGGGCGCCCTGCGCGTCGCTACGGTCCAGCGCGAGCTGATACGCGCCGCGCGCGTCGCTGTTCTTGCCCTGCGTAACCAACACATCCCCCTTGAGGTTTGCGTATAACGCTTTCATGGCATCCCCGTGCTTGGCCTCCAGCAGCTTGAGCGCTTCGTCGTATTTCTTTTCGTCCAGCAATACCGTGGCCAACCTCAGACGGGCAACTTCCCGCAATTCATCTTCCTTGGCATTGTCGGCCACCCACTGCAGACGTAGCCGCGCAGCCGCGGCGTCACCTGAACCGTACGCCGCTCGGGCGCCCGCCAGCGCCGCGTATGCGGCATAGGCGCTGCGCGGATACGAGTCCACCATGGATGACGCGATATCCTGGACTTTTTTCAAATCACCGGCCCCCATCGCCGTCTGCAACTGCGCGTACAAGGCACCCGCATCCAGACCCTGTTTGTCCTGATAGTAGCGCCAGCCCTGCACGCCGGCTATGGTAACCGAGGCCGCAACCACGACGAGCGCGAGGATATTGCGATATTTACTCCACCACGACTTCAGTTCGTCCATTTGTTCCTGCTCTTCCAGGTCATACACAGCCATCTTGTAACCTCACTTGGTTCGAATTAGTTGGACCGCTTCCGCGACCGTGCAACGTTTCTGTTCACTACTCTCACGCAGCGGTTTGACGCTCACTTCGTGCGCAGCCGCTTCATCGTCACCGATGATGATCGCATAATGCGCGCCGCTGGCATCGGCTTTCTTCATCTGCGACTTGAAACTGCCACCACCACAGTTGAAAACGACCGCCAGTCCTAGATCACGTAGTTGTTCCGCTGCGGTAAACGCAAAGTCCGCCGCCGCCGCTCCCTGATGAACCACGTACGCGTCCGGAGCAATCGCATTCCCGGCGTCACGATCGGCCAGCAACAATAATACGCGTTCGACACCCACGCCGAATCCGCATCCGGGCGTCGCCTTGCCACCAAGCTGCTCAAACAATCCGTCATAGCGCCCACCCGAACAAATCGCGCTTTGCGCGCCCAACCGGTCGCTGACCCACTCGAACACGGTCAGATTGTAGTAGTCCAGCCCCCGCACCAGGCGCGGATTGATCGTATACGGTATGCCGGCCCGGCGCAGGCCGGCCTGCACCGACTCGAAATTCGCGCGCGATGCGTCACCGATTTCGTCGATCAGCCTGGGTGCCGCTTCTATCAAATCCTGCATCGCCGGATTCTTGCTGTCGAGGATACGCAGCGGGTTGCTGTGCAGGCGCCGCTTTGCATCGTCATCCAGAACCTCCAGGTGGCCCTCGAAGTACGCAATCAGCTTGCCACGAAACTCGCGACGCTCCTCGGTGCTACCTATGGTATTGATCTGCAGCTGGACCCCGGCGATCCCCAGCGCCTGCCAAAGCCGGCGTGCGATCACCAGCAATTCGACATCAATCTCCGGCCCCGCAAATCCCAGCGCCTCCACGCCAAACGTATGATATTGACGGTAGCGTCCTTTCTGCGGTCGTTCATGTCGAAACAGCGGACCGCTGTACCACAGACGTTGCGGTCCCTGATAGAGTAGGTTGTGTTCGAGCGCGGCGCGTACGGTCGGCGCGGTACCCTCGGGCCGCAGGGACAGTTGGTCATCGTTCATCGAATCGACAAACGAATACATCTCCTTCTCCACAATATCGGTCACCTCACCCACGCCACGCACGAACAGCTCGGTGCGTTCGACGATGGGAGTGCGGATATTCCGATAACCATATTGCCTGAAGGTTGCCCTTGCCATGTCTTCAAAAAACTCCCACAGCGGGGCTTCATCCGGAAGTACATCATTCATGCCGCGCACGGCCTGCACCTTGTTACGCGTAGGGGTCGTCACGGTCATAACTCGTTTACCTTCGCGGCGGATGAGTTCTTGCGCTCGCCGACACCGTAATTCTTAAGGACATAGTGTTCGACCAACGCCTGGAATTCCGCGGCGATATTGGCGCCTTTTAAGGTCACCGTTTTCACGCCGTCGACATAAACGGGGGCCACCGGATTTTCACCGGACCCCGGCAAGCTGATGCCTATGTTTGCGTGCTTGCTTTCGCCCGGGCCATTGACTACGCAGCCCATGACCGCGACGCGCATTTCCTCGACACCGGGATGGCGCTCGCGCCAGTGCGGCATCTGTGCACGCAGATACGACTGTATACCTTCGGCAAGCTCCTGAAAAAAAGTGCTGGTGGTACGCCCGCATCCTGGACACGCGATAACCAGCGGCGTGAACGAACGCAACCCCATGGTCTGCAGAATTTCCTGCGCCACCACGACTTCGCGGGTTCGGTCTCCGTTGGGCTCCGGGGTCAGCGACACGCGTATGGTGTCGCCTATGCCCTCCTGCAGCAACACCGCCATCGCCGCGGTGGATGCCACGATGCCTTTCGACCCCATGCCCGCTTCCGTCAATCCAAGGTGCAGCGGATAATCGCAGCGCGCGGACAAATCCCGATACACGGCGATCAGGTCCTGCACACCGCTTACCTTGCACGACAGTATCACCTTGTCGTTGCCCAATCCGAGTTCATGCGCCTGTGCGGCGCTTTCCAGCGCCGACGCCACCAGTGCCTTACGCATGACCACGGTTGCATCCTCAGGCTGGCTTAACTTTGCATTATCATCCATCATGCGCCCGAGCAACTCGGAATCAAGACTGCCCCAATTGACGCCTATGCGCACGGGCTTGTTGTATTTCACCGCAAACGCGATCAGTGTCGCGAACTGTTCATCGCGTTTCCTGCCGTGGCCGACGTTACCGGGATTGATACGCAGCTTGGCCAGAGCTTCGGCACAGGCCGGGTGCTGCGTCAGCAGTCGATGTCCGTTGAAATGAAAGTCGCCGACCAGCGGCACCGCCAGTCCCATCGCCGCAAGCCTGTCCCGAATGCGAGGCACGGCGGCCGCCGCTTCAGCCGTATTGACGGTAACGCGCACAAGTTCGGAACCGGCACGCGCCAGCGCGGCAACCTGTGTGACGGTCGCCCCCACATCAGCCGTGTCAGTGTTGGTCATCGATTGCACAACGATAGGTGCATCACCACCCAGGGCAATACCGCCAATCGATACCAGGCGCGTCGCGCGCCGCGATTTCACTCCGACCATGCGTGTTTACTCAAGAGTCAGCCGTGCCACGTCGACCTTGACATAAGGCGCAAGGTCGACGCGCTTGTCGTTATGGAACAGACGGACTGATGCGGCGTTGCCCACCACCAACGATAAGGGCGCCAGCCCGCTGATCAACTGTTCGGTGCCCGCCCGACTGAGTTGCGAGAATATCCTGTTGCCGTAGCGGTCCCGAATCTCGACCCAGGCATCGCGGTCAAAGTTCAACTTGACCTTATGCTCCGCGGGTGCAGGGACAACCTGCGTGGAAGGTGATCCCGGCACCGTCGTTCTGGGCGCCGCCTGCTCGCCAGGTGCCGGTGCGGCAACGTCACTCGCCGCTGGCGGCACTACGGAGGCAGGTTCCTGCCCTGCGCCGTTGTCCGGCATAGCCGCATTTTCTTCAACTACAACCGCAGGCGACGACAACTTGATTTGACCTGATTTCGCGGAGCTTTCGGGATCGGATTCGGGATAAAATTCGTATACGCCCAATGCCACCAGCACTAGCAATCCCGCAAGTGCATACTTTTTGACCGGCACCTCGCGGCCCGTCGGGAAAGGTATGTCGACCGAATGGACCAACCCAGGCGCCGGCGCGGATGCTTCCGGTACCTGCTGCAAAATTCCAGCAATCAAAGGCGCAGGATCCAGATTGACGATGCGCGCGTAGTTGCGCATGAAGCCGCGCACGAACACCAGTCCCGGAAGCCGCTGGTAATCTCCCGATTCGAGTGATTCAACCTGCGCCGGCGAGAGCCTTAACTGGCGTGCTATATCAGCAACGCTGAATCCACATGCCGCACGCGCATCCGCAAGACGTTTGCCCGGCCGCGCAGGTTCGGGTGTGACGTCGGGAGCCGATTGAGGCGCATCATTCATTCGTACCTGCCCGCGATCAACGCTCCAGCTTCGCGTGAATCGGGAAAACGCTTGCGCAACTGGAAGCCCAGACTGGTTTCGGCTTCACCGTCCCCCAGCGCGCGTTCTACACGCAGTGCCAGCCATAGCGTTTCCGGCGTCGGTTCGATATCGCGCAACAGGCGGGTCAGATAAACTTTTGCTTCCGGCGCATTCTTGCGGCTGAACGCCATGTCCGCGAGCTGATACAGAGCCTGTGGTTGACTAGGCCGCACTTTCAATGCCTGCTGAAAATAGTCGTCGGCTGATTTGATGTCTCCAGACTGGCGCGCGCACACGCCTGCATTGACCCACGAAGTTTCCGGCGTCTGATAGAGCGGATTGCGCAGCGCCGCCAGAAAATACTTTATGGATTCCTGTTCGCGCTTGCGCAGGCACAGGAATCGACCGTAGTTATTGTTGGAGTTGGAATCGAGCGGGCTGACGCGCAAGGCGCGCTGAAAACTGCTTTCCGCCGCCTTGTCGTCGCGCAATTCCATGTATACGAGCCCCAGAACGTTGAGCGCGGGCGCATAGTCGGGCGCCGTTTTAAGCGCCTCCGCGGCTTCCTGCAATGCCACGCCATAGTTGCCCAATTCAAAATAACCCGATGCCAGCTCGGTATGGATGCGAGCCCTTGTCTGCAAATCGCTCTCTGCCCCGCTCTGCGGCGCATAGTTTGCCGGCTCAGGTCCAGTCCCTGCGCAACCCGCAATTATCAACAACAAGCCACCTATGGCCAGATTTCTCATCGTCATACTCACGAGGTTGTCATTGCCAATTTTGCCAAATGCGGCCGTTCACGACGGCGCGTCCGATCCTGCACCTGACCGGCCAGTTGACCGCACGCGGCATCGATATCGTCACCGCGCGTCTTGCGCACGGTCACCGTCATGCCGGCTGCCATCAGTTCATTCCTGAAGCGCGCGATGGCATCGGCACCCGAGCGCTGATAGCCGGACTGCGGAAACGGATTGAACGGGATCAGGTTGATCTTGCACGGCACGGATTGCAACAGTTCGACGAGCTGCCGCGCGTGTATCTGAGTATCGTTGATACCGTCCAGCATCACGTATTCAAACGTGACAAAGTCGCGCGGTGCTTTCTCGATGTAACGCATGCAAGCAGCCAGCAGTTCAGACAGCGGATATTTTTTATTGATAGGCACCAGTTCATTGCGCAATTCGTCGTTAGGCGCATGCAGCGATACAGCCAGCGCAACCGGACAGGTGTCGCGCAGACGGTCTATCGCCGGCACCAGTCCGGAAGTGGAAAGCGTTACGCGCCGCCTCGACAGGCCGTACGCGTCGTCGTCCAGCATCAGCTGCATGGCGGCCACCACGTTATCGAAGTTCGCCAGTGGCTCTCCCATGCCCATCATGACGACATTGGTGATGGGCCGATCGGCGGTCAGCCCGCGGCCCAGATCGCGATTGGCAATCCACAGTTGACCTATGATCTCCGCAACCCGCAAGTTGCGGTTGAAGCCCTGGCGTCCGGTGGAACAGAAAGTGCAAGCCAGCGCGCAGCCGGCCTGCGACGAGACGCACAGCGTGCCCCTGTTGCGCTCGGGTATGAAAACAGTCTCTATGGCGTTACCGGTTCCGACATCGAGCAGCCATTTGCGCGTGCCGTCGGCGGCGGTGGTATCGCGCACGGTGCCCGGAGCACTGATTTCCGCAATTTCCTTAAGTCGTTCGCGCAGCGGTTTTGAGATGTCGGTCATGACATCGAAATCCGCGGCGCCCGAGCCGTGTACCCAGCGCATGAGCTGGCGCGCGCGAAACGGTTTTTCCCCGATTTCCGAGGCGAACTGCACGAACTCGTTCTTCGCAAACTCGAGCAGATTGACGGCCATGGTCCCAGCAACTAACGCGAATAAATATTCAGCGTTGGGAAAAAGTAGGAAATTTCGCGTTGCGCCGTCTCGACTCCATCCGAACCGTGCACGGCGTTCGCGTCTATGCTTTGAGCAAAGTCCGCCCGTATGGTTCCCTTGGCGGCTTTCTTGGGATCGGTTACGCCCATGAGATCACGATTCTTCTGAACCGCGCTCTCGCCTTCAAGCGCCTGCACCATGACCGGGCCGGAAACCATAAAATCGATCAAATCCTTGAAAAATCCGCGCGCGCGGTGCTCGGCATAAAAACCTTCCGCTTCCTGACGCGACAGATGCAACATGCGCGCCGCGACTACTTTCAGCCCGGCGCCCTCAAACCGCGCCATTATCTGGCCGATCACATTGTTAGCAACAGCATCTGGTTTAATGATTGAGAGTGTGCGTTCGACTGCCATGCAACGTCCTTTGTATATGAATTTTAAGACTAATTTGCAAGAATACCATGATAATGCCCTAAGATAAAGCCATATGCGGGCTTAAAACCGGAGGTTAACCGGACAAGGAACCTGTCCAGTGTGGCTCGACACCAGCTTCCTTTTGACGGGCCAGATATTCCGGATCCGTGCCTATGCCCGGAACATGAACCAGTGTCGTACCGCTGTAAATCAGCGGCAGACTGGATCGCATCCACGGCGGCAGGTGTGCTTCCTGAAACAGTTTTTTGAGGTCGCGGTGCGGGCGGCCTGCCGCCGGCCGGAAACGCTCCCCCCCCTGCCGCGCACGTATATGCACCGGTGCCGCCTGGAGTCGGGCAAGGCTAATGCCCGCGCCCCTGGACTTTTTCATGGTTAATGTTCCACCCAGTTCCGGCAGCTCGAGCGTCGATTCTCCGTTCCACAAGCGCGTGTATCCGGCGCACGGCAGCGCTTTTTTGGCTACCAGATACAACGCACCTGCAAACTGCAATAGTTCGTGACTCCCCAGGTCGAGCGCAGTGCGCTCGCGACGCACGGCATCGCGTATCTGGCGCACATATTCATGCAGCCGCACCGCGTTCGGCATGATCACACCGCGCTGCGCCAGAAAGTAGCGTACCGCGTTCTTGGCACGCGGGACGGACATGCTGCTTAAGCCGGCTATGGTCAGACGTTCTTCCGCAGGCGAAGCATCGGTAGCTGCCAGCTCATCCAGCAGCTGCGCGGCTTCCGCCAGGTTACGGCTGCAGCGCGCAAAAGTCTCACGATACGCAGGATAGCGTTGCGCGATGACCGGCATGACCTGGTGTCTGATGAAATTTCGATCGAATCCCACGTCGGCATTGCTGTCGTCTTCCACCCATTGCAGTTTGCGTAGCCGTGCATATTCCTCGATTTCACTGCGTGGAACGTTGAGTAAAGGACGGAGGATGGAGGGATTGTGGACTAGGGACGTTTGGAGGGATGAAGGATAAGGGATGAGGGATGAGCGATGAATGGGGCCGACTGCTGCGCGAACCTCGGGCATTGCGCTCAGGCCTTTCACACCTGCACCGCGTAACAGTTGCAGCAACAAGGTTTCCGCCTGATCGTCCTGGTTATGAGCCAGCACCACGAAATCCACGGGCAAAGCCGCGAATGCGCGATAGCGCGCATTGCGCGCCTGCGCTTCCAGGCTGTTGCCTTGCGGAACGGTTACGCGCATCACCTTGCACGGAATGCCATACACCCTGCAAACCGCCCGGCAAAACGCGGCCCAGCGCGCGGCACGAGGATTGATCTGATGGTTGACGTGTAACGCCATGAGATTGAAGCCGGCGCGCTTCGAAGCGCGATGCAGTAGGTCAAGCAATACCGTCGAATCGATACCGCCGCTGTAACCCGCCACCAGATGATCGCCGCGTCGAATATGCTGCTTTAAGACTGCTGTGACACGGACTAGCAGTGTGCTGCTTTTCGGCGTCTTCCTCAGACTGCGTAACATAACGAGACGCGTTTTACCCTGTTACGCAATCTTGAATTTGCCATAGCCCATCAGCCGACCGAACCGCGCCTCCAGCAGTTTTTCAGTTGATTTGTCCTGCAGCGGGCGCAGCGTATCCTGCAAGGCTTTCTTCAGCGTCTGCATCATGGCGTCGTAGTCGCGATGCGCGCCGCCGACGGGCTCGTTGATGATTTTGTCTATCAGACCCAGCGTCTTGAGACGCGTCGCGGTAATGCCCAGAGTTTCGGCGGCCGCGGCCGCATGCTCGGCGCTCTTCCACAATATCGATGCGCAGCCTTCGGGCGAGATGACCGAATACGTGGCGTATTGCAGCATCAGTAACGCGTCACCGACGGCGATGGCCAACGCTCCTCCCGACCCCCCCTCGCCTATCACCGTGCACACGATGGGCACGCGCAATTCCGCCATCACATACAGGTTGCGGCCTATGGCTTCGGACTGTCCGCGTTCTTCCGCGCCGACGCCGGGATAAGCACCCGGGGTATCGATAAACGTAAACACCGGCAGTCCAAACTTTTCCGCCAGCCTCATCAGCCGCAATGCCTTGCGGTAGCCTTCCGGCTTGGGCATGCCGAAATTGCGATATATTTTTTCCTTGGTATCGCGCCCCTTCTGATGCCCGATGACCATCACCGCCTGATCGTTAAATCGCGCCAGCCCGCCGACGATGGCGGGGTCGTCGCCAAACGCGCGGTCGCCGTGCAGCTCTTCAAACCCCGTAAACAGCGCCTGGATGTAATCGAGTGCATAAGGTCGCTGCGGATGGCGCGCGACCTGTGCGATCTGCCACGCGTTGAGTTTGCCGTAAATTTCCTTGGTTAAGGTCTGGCTTTTCTTCTGCAGCCGCGCGATCTCCTCCGAAATGTCGAGCGCCGAATCGTCCTGCACATAGCGGAGCTCTTCGATCTTGGTCTCCAGCTCGGCTATCGGCTGCTCAAACTCCAGAAAAGTCGTTTTCATTCAACTTGGGAACGGTAGTTGGCGGAGTGCAGTGTGCGGACCTGGTTCAACGAACTGCGCGCGCCGCCTTTAGGCGCGCCACCTCGCTGTCGGCAAACCCGAGGCGACGCAGCACATCATCGGTATCCGCACCGAGCGTGGGCGGAGGTTTGCGGATATCCGCCGGCGTACGCGACAACTTGATCGGCAATCCGGCGATTTTCACCGGCGACAGACCTTCCACGGGGACGACAATCTCACGCGCCAGCGCCTGTTCCTGTTTAACGACTTCGGTCAGATCCCGTATCAAACTCGTCGGTATCGTTAGGGACTCCGCGAGATCCACCCACGACTGCGCGGGCGCCGCGCGAAACAATGGCTCCAGTATGTCGTATAGCTGGCGCTGATTCTTGGCGCGGTCGCCGGTGGTCAGAAAGCGCGGGTCCTCTAGCAGCTCGGGGCGCTGTATCGCGTTGCAAAAGCGTGTGAACATCTGGTCGGTGGAACATCCGATATAAAACTCGCGATCCTGAGCCATGAATATTCCGTATGGCGCGATGAACGGAAAGTACGGCCCCCACTTGCCGCTCGGCACGCCCGTTCCAGTGTAATCCGCGATCATGTGCGACATCAAATGGATCGCTGACTCATACAGGGAAGTATCCACCAATTGACCGCGGCCGCTGTGATCGCGTTCGCGCAATGCAACCAGGATACCGACCACACCGTGCGCGCCGGTCAATACATCGATCGCCGACGGGCCTATGCGTGATGTTGGGCGCCCCGGCTCGCCGGTAACGCTGAGCGGACCGCACAGCGCCTGCATCAGCAAGTCGAAACCTGGGCGTCTTGAAAGCGGTCCCGTCTGGCCGAATGCCGACAAACTGCAATAGACTATCTCCGGCTTCAGCTTGGATACCGCTTCATATCCCAGACCCAGGCGCTCCATGACGCCGGGCTTCATATTTTCGAGTACCACGTCGCATTTTTTGATAATCTGGCGCGCGAGTTCCAGGCCTTCCGGGTTCTTGAGATCGATGACTATGCTGTTCTTGTTGCGGTTGAGCGCGACAAATTCCGAACTGATGTCCTGCTTTTCGCCATAACGGGCATGCCCCCATTTGCGCGCCTTGTCGCCGGAAGGCGGTTCGATCTTGATCACGTCCGCGCCAAAATCGCCCAGCAGCATGCTGCAGATAGGCCCCGACGCATGACCGCTGAAATCGGCGACCTTCAATCCTTCCAATGCGCGCATCTAAACACTCCTTTTAATGAAAATCATGGTTCCAGTACAACTCGTCCCAGCACACTGCCGGATTCCACAAGCGCGTGCGCTTCGGCGGCCTTTTCCAGAGGAAAAACCTGCGCAACCTTGGGATGTATCTTGCCGGCGACGACGAGCTTGATTGCGTCTTCCAACTGATCGCGACGCACGCTGCCCACGCCAAGTATCTGCGCCCGCTTGAAAAATATGCGTGCCGGATTGATGGAAATTTCCTCGCGGAACAACTGCCCCACCAGCGCATAGCGGCCGCCCACGGCGAGACTGCGAAAGCTGGGCGTAAAAACCCGGCTACCCACGTTGTCAACGACAACTTCCGCGCCGTCACCTCCGGTCAATGCCAGGACGTCCTTGGAAAAATCGTGGCCATCCGGCGCAACCACGACATGGCTTGCGCCTATTTTCTCGATCTCGGCGCGTTTCGCCTCGGAACGCGTGATAGCGATAACGATGGCACCCGCGGCACACGCAATCTCTATGCTCGGCAATCCTAGGCCGCCGCTCGCACCGGTCACCAACACGTGTTCTCCCAGCCGTACCCGTGCCACATCGCGTATCGCATTGAGCGCCACGCCGGCGGTGCCAGCCAGCCAGCACGCGACATGAAAATGCAGGCTGTCGGGTATACGCACCGTCGCCTCTTCGGCGACCGCGGCGTATTCGGCGTATCCGCCACGCGTGCCTTTGCGGCTCTTGCACGCAGTCTCCATGCCATTGCGGCAGCGTCGGCACACCCCGCAACTATGAAACGGCTTGCAGCATACGCGATCGCCCGGTTTCAGTTCGCGCACCTGATCTCCGACCTGTTCCACCGTCCCGGCGATTTCCGGCCCCAACACCATCGGAAAATGCACGCCGCGCTGGTATGCGCCGTTACGTTCGACGACGTCGTGGTATGAAACGCCGGTGGCACCGACCTTGATCAGCACCTCGTGCGGCTTGATTACCGGCAGGGGCATGTCCTCGATCTTCAAGACCGATGGCGCCCCCTGCTCTCTCATGACGACTGCTCTCATTACTTTGCTCCCGACAGACTGAAAACCGGCACGCACCTTCCGCCGGGCCATCGTTCCAATATGGTTGTGACCGGCATGCCGGTCACAGGAATGACATCGCGCTCCAGCAGTCTCCCGATAATGCGCACACCACGATCGAGCTGCGCCGTGATCACGACGTAGGGGATGAGATCGGCGAATTCCTGCAGGAAACAGCGATGATAACGAACCCAGCTGAAGACCTCGCCCTCGCCGCTCAACGCACGCCACTCGGTGTTCGTGGATCCGCAATAGGGACACACCGGCATGACAGGAAAGCGCAGACGCGCGCATTGCGTGCAACTCTGGGTAAGCAATTCGCCGCGCGCCAACGCAGTCCAGTAGGGTTCGTTGTCGGAAGTAACCGCCGGCAGCAAATCGTCCGGTTCCCCCGGAAACACCCGCTCTATGATAGGTAACGTCATGCCAACGCTCCCGGCTGCACGCCATCACGGCCGAAGATCAGCGCGTCCCCGAGGCCGGTTCCCCACTGCCCCGTCTTCGCGTCGGGGATCTGGCGTTCGCCGGCCTCGTTCCGCAACTGACGCACTATTTCCGCAATCTGTGGCCAGCCATTCAGATGTCCTTCCGACAGCATGCCACCGCTCGTGTTAAGCGGCAGCTCGCCGTTCTGATCGATACGTCCGTTCTGTATCCAGTCAGCGGCCTCTCCGGTCTTGCAATGTCCCATGCGTTCGATCGCCCACAACGTCATGGGCGAAAATGCATCGTAGACCTGCAACATATCGATATCGGCCGGCTGCAACCCCGCCATGCGGTACATCATCTGGTCGCCACCCGGCGCAACGTAGTCAAATACCTCGGCCTGGTTGAAACCCAGCCCCGGCTGCCCCATGCCAAACTCATTCGGGCCGGCATTGATGCCCTGAAATCCGAGCAGATGCACCGGCGGCTTGCGGCCGTCCCTAGCCCGGTCGGCGGTGGTGATGATGACGGCCACCGCGCCATCAACTTCCACCGAGCAGTCGAAGATGCGCAGTGGTTCGACGATATAACGTGAATTGAAATATTCGTCCGCCGTCAACGGCTTGCGCATCGCGGCCAGCGGATTGAGCGTCGCGTAGCGGCGCTGCGTCAAGGCGAGCGTCGCCAGTTTTTCCAACGAAATCTTGTATTTATCGAAGTAGCGGCGCGCCGCCATGCCGGTGCCGGCCAGCGGCGCGGTAAAACCCGCATGCGGCGTTTCGCCGTGCGGACCGCCGCCCTGTCGCAGATACTCATGAAACGTAGAGCGCGTCTTGGTGCCGTGCCTGCCGCCAGCACTCGAATTCCGATACGAAGCCAGGCACAGTACGTAATCCGCGAGCCCGACCTCCAGCGCCATCGCCGCATGCTGGATTACCGTTGCGGTAAAACGGCCATGGCTCCACGGCTGCGCCGCGAATCTGACGTTCAACCCCAGCAAACTCGCAGCGACGTCATAGTCGGCGCCGCGTGGCGACCCTATGTGGACAATCAATCCATCGAGCTGGCTGCGTTCCAGACCGGCATCGGCGAGCGCAGCCGCGACGACTTCGCTGGCAACCGAAATTGCAGTGCGATCGGCGAATTTGCGTGGACCAAATGCGGTGCTCGCAACACCGGTGATTGCGGCGGCGACTTTCATATTTGAATCAGCGTTAGCATCTGTTCTCTATTGGTGCTGCTCATGAACAAGCGTGAAAGACCGTGGATGGTAAATGGTTGAGCGCGGGGTGTCCAATGCCGGCACCATGCCGACACGGTAAATGTGTTCTCGAAAAATAACGTAGGGGTGGGCAGACAGGTTTTTCGTCGGCCCACGCGGGTTGGCATCCGCGTGGGCACAAAAGCGTGCCCACCCTACGATGTGCCACTCCAGCGATGATGAATCCAGATTCATCATCGCGCCGGCAAATAATGTATACGGTTTGTTACTGCAGCGAGCTGTGTCACGAAGCAGGCACTGACCACCCGCCGTTGCCTGACGGCGTATGCGCGTCTACTCACGGATTCCCGCATCTCTGATCACTTTGCCCAGTCTCGCCATTTCGGACTTCATGATAGCGGTAAGCTGTTCCGGCGAACTTCCATTGGCCTCCGTGCCCGCGTTGAAGAACCGCTCTTTCGCCTCCGCGGTCTTGAGTAACCTTACGATATCCTGATTCAATCGCCGGATTATCGTATCCGGAGTTTTGGCCGGCGCGAAGACGCCGAATATTGAAACCGATTCGTATCCGGGCAAGCCGGATGACGCCACCGTGGGCACGCCGGGCGCCAACTCCGAAGGTTCTATGCTGCCTACCGCCAGTGCGCGCACCTTGCCCGACTTGATATTCGGCGCGGCAGAAGTCGCGCTCGGAAACATGACTTGTACGCGATTGGCCATCAGATCTATAAATGCCGGTCCGGTGCCTTTATACGGAATACGCAAAATGTTCACGCCTGCCATCGCCTTGAACAGCTCCGCAGCAAGATGAGGCGTGGACCCTGATCCACCGGATCCATAGTTGAGCTCTCCCGGTTTGGCCCGCGCAAGCAAGATCAATTCCCTTATGGAGTTTGCCGGAAGCGACGGTGACACTACGACGATGTTGGGCGCGCTCGCAGCGGCGGTCACCGGCGCAAAGTCCTGTATCGGATCCCAGGGCACATTAGTCCTCAGAAAGGGCAACATCCACAAACTCGGGCCATGGTACAGCAGCGTATAACCATCCGCGGGCGCCCTGAACACGTATTCCAGTGGAACCGACCCTGCGCCGCGATTCTCGGTAATCGCCTGCAGACCCAATGACGTCGAAAGTCCCTGCGCGATCACGCGCCCCATAAAATCCGTTCCGCCACCCGGCTCACCCACCACTATGCGCACCGGTTTGGAGGGGTAGTCCTGAGCGCTAGCCTGCGTACCGACTATCAGTATCGCAGCAGCCCACGCAATCGATTGAAATGAGTAATGGCTTAGCATGCACGCGTGCCCTGGAAAATGACCGCCACGGAATCGTTGTTCAAACAGCTGACAATCTCTACTCTCCCTTGATACCGGCCCCTTTAATAAGCTTGCTCCATCGGGCGAAGTCGGATTTCATGAACGCGGCCAGTTCGTCCGATGAACTGGCCACGACTTCACTACCGGTGCTCAGAAAGCGCTCTCTCATTTCGGCCGTTTTCAAATACGTAACAACCTCATGGCTCAGCCGTTGGATGATGACATCCGGCGTTCTTGCCGGCGCATAAAGACCAAACGTCGCCGCTGCTTCATAGCCGGGCAGTCCTGACGATGCGATGGTAGGCACGCCGGGGAGCAAAGGCGATGGCTGCGCCCCGCCGGCCCCCAATATTTTCAGCTTGCCAGACTTGACCAACGGAATCACGGCGCTACCGAAGCCAAATGTCATCTGCACATAACCGGCCAGCAGATCACCTTTTTCCTGCGCATCGGCTTTATAGTGTATGCGCACGATATCGACGCCGGCCATGCTTTTGAACAATTCTCCGGCGAGGTGCGACCCAGTACCTGTGCCACCGGACGAATAATTGAGCACTCCCGGACGAGTCTTCGCTAGCCCGATCAGGTCCTTGACGTTTTTCGCGGGTATCGATGGATGCACCACCAGAAACGGTGATGATTTGTTGGTCAGAGAAATCGGCAGAAAATCGCGTATCGCCTCGTACGAGGTCTTCTGCAATATCGGCGCAATCCACAGACCTGCACCGACCATCAACAAGGTGTATCCATCCGGCGCGGACTTGGCCACATATTCGGTGGGCAGTATGCCGCTGCCGCGATTCTCGACGATCACCTGCTGTGCTAGCGGTGTGGAGATTCCCTGAGCAATGGTGCGCGCGTTGAAGTCGTTGCTGCTGCCCACGCCGGAGGTGACTATCCGAACCGGCTTGACTGGAAAAGGTTGCGCGCCGGCAACGCCGCAAAATGCCGCCGCACACACCACCAACATCCACACAAATTGTCGCAACATATCCATCCTCCCGCGAGTACCTATGTGGAACTCACCCTGAGAGCCGCCAGCAGTTCCCCCAGATCGGAAAGCGACTCCAGATTCCCGACCAGTCCGACCACCGTATCCGCGCGATCCCTGCCCAACACCGGTGTCGCGAGCAAGCGGAATTTCTGCTCGATGTCCGCATCCGTCGGCGCCAGATAACGTCCTAGCGCGCTACGGTCGACCTCCAGGCTATGCGCGAGCCCGTTACGCAAACGTATCGTTACGCGCGCCAGACTGCGCGCGGGATACTGCCGTTCATATTCGTCATTGGCGGTGACGCGCACTTTTTCAGCGAGCGCGCGCACGGTCTCGTTGCGCAACGCGTCCGGTTTATACGCCGCGCCCAGCAACTGGCCGGGATCGCGCGTGCAAACGGCGACTGCAAGGCAATACGGCAGGCTGGCGCGCGCGGTGACTTCGTTTTCAGGGTGTGGCTTGTTGAACACCGCGGTGCGATGGGTACAATCCGCGTGTATCTCGACCACATCCTCGGGCCGGATATCATGTTGCTGAAGCAAGCTGAATACGGCTTCTATCGGAGAAACCAGCGGACCTATGGTCGCGTGATACTTGGTAACCACGCCGCTCAGCAGCTCCCATTGCGTAAATTGCGCCTGTGCGTCTATCCCTTCGGTCAGACGCTCCGGATGATTCTGCTCCGAAACGAGATTCAGCCATCCGCCGACGACGTCACGCATGCCCTTGAAACCATGCCCGGACATTTCGGCTGCCAGCAGTCCGCTCGTGCACGCCTGACCGCCGAACAGCCATTTGGCGCTCCCGATCTGGTTGGTGCGCCCCGTCGCCATGGGCGCCAGATTCAATGCAATACCGATCGCGTTGTCCAGACCATCGGCGTCCAGGCCCATGATGTGGCCGGCGGCAACCGCCGGGCCTATGGCGCCGAATATCCCAAGAGGTTTCCAGCCGCGGTACCACGCATGCGGATGAACCGTGCGCGCGAAACGAATTTCGACTTCGTAACCTGCGACCAGCGCCGGCAGTACAGCCGCACCGCCGAGCCGACCACGTTCCGCGACTGCAAGCGCGATTGGTACCACCTTGCACCCTGGGTGCACCGTTCCACGCGGCGCGCAGTCCGACAGCTCAAGGCCGTAAATACACGTCGCGTGCGCGAAACCCGCCAGCGCGGCAGTCGTTTTCTCACCACCCGGCAACAGCGTCGCTTCCGCGTTGCCGCCCTGCGCGAGTACATACGAGCGTATGGTCTCCGCAACGTGACCCTCATACCCGGCGACGAGACAACCCAAGGCATCCAGCACGCGCTGCTTGGCACGCTGCAGAACTTCGGGCGGCAGATTATCCAGATTGAGCGCAGCCGCAGCTCGCCCAAGGAGCCGCAGCGGATCAGCATCGCGTTCTGGTTCCATTATTGATTTGCCTCATACGCGACATGCACCCTTCGGTTCCGGCCCCTCGCTTCGCTCTCCGCAAGGGCATACGTATCTGCACATCTTTGCCCCTGTAGGATGGGTTGCGGCACGAAACCCATCAGCTGCCGGTTAGTACGGGCGCTGTTTGATGTGTATCGCTGCGCTCGACCCATCCTACGCCGTAACTGCCTACGCGCGGGAGAGACGCCAACATGTGTAGATACGTATGCCCCGCGGGAGAGGAATGCCAAAAACGAAGTACATCGTGGCTGTCTATTCTTCACGAATTCCTGCGTCCTTGATGACTTTCCCCATACGCACCATTTCTGATTTCACGGTCGCCGCCAATTGTTGCGGCGTGCTTCCCACCGCCTCCACGCCGGCGTTGAAAAACTTATCCTTGACCTCGGACTGCAACAAGGCATCCCGGCTCGCACGGTTCAGCATGGTAACGACTGCCGCAGGTGTCGAAGCAGGTGTGAACAGTCCGAATATCGACGAAGCTTCATAGTCGGGCAATCCCGACGCCGCGATAGTCGGCAATCCGGGCAGCAGCAACGATGGCTCCGCACTGGTGATCGCCAGTGCCCGCAAGCGTGCAGACTTGACGTGCGGCGTCGCGGCGCCGGTGGTCGCGAACATCAGCTGCACCTGGCCGCTGATCAGGTCGCTGGTAGCCGTCGCCGTTGTCTTGTAGGAGACACGCACGATATTCACGCCGGCCATGGACTTGAACAATTCGGCAGCGAGATGGTTGGACGACCCGGTGGATATCGATCCGTAATTGAGTTCGCCGGGCTTTCCTTTTGCCAGCGCAATCAGATCCTTGATCGACTGCACGGGTACCGACGGATTGACCACCAGCAGATTCGGCGAACGCGTCGCCATGATGACAGGCGCGAAGTCCCTGATCGGATCGTATGACGCGCGGTCTCTGAGGAACGGGGTCAGCCAGATCGTACTGCCATGCAATATGAGAGTATAGCCATCAGGCAGCGCCTTGGCGACGATTTCAGTACCTATGGTGCCATTACGATTGTCCACCACCACCTGTTGACCCAGTCCGGCCGCGAGGCCTGGCAACATCAGGCGTGTAACAAAATCTCCACCGCCGCCCGGCGAACTCGTCAGTATACGGATGGGTTTGCTGGGATAGGTGGGTCCCAAGCCGGTCGCAGCGGCATGC
>CANJQI010000060.1 GCA_947476215.1 Betaproteobacteria bacterium | reverse complement strand
GTACATCATGGGCGAGAACCCCGCGATGTCGGATCCCGACGCCAACCACGCGCGCGCGGCGTTAGCCAAGCTCGAGTGCCTGGTGGTGCAGGAAATTTTTCTGACCGAAACCTGCTATCACGCCGACGTGATACTGCCGGCCACCGCGTGGCCCGAGAAAACAGGCACCGTGACCAATACCGACCGCATGGTGCAGCTCGGCCGCCAGGCATTGACCGCGCCCGGAGACGCCAAACCGGATTGGTGGACCATCCAGGAGATGGCGCGCCGCATGGGCCTCACCTGGAATTACACCGGTCCGCGCGATGTGTTTAACGAAATGCGCAAGGCCATGCCGTCGATTGCGGGCATAACCTGGGAACGACTGGAGGCGGAAAGCTGCGTTACCTACCCGTGCCACGAAGAAGGCGATCCCGGAGAACCCGTGGTGTTTATGGACAAGTTCCCGACGCCGTCCGGCCGCGCCAAACTGGTGCCGGCGGACATTATCCCGGCTGCGGAACAGCCTGATGACGAGTTTCCGTTCGTGCTGATTACCGGACGACAGCTCGAGCACTGGCATACCGGCGCCATCACCCGGCGTGCGTCGGTGCTGGATGCCATAGAGCCCGAACCCGTGGCGTCGGTGCATCCGCTCGATCTGGACGCGATCGGCGCGCTGCCCGGCGACGTCATCACCGTGGCGTCGCGGCGCGGCATCGTATCGCTATACGCGCGCGCCGACGACGGTACGCCGCGCGGCGCGGTGTTCATTCCGTTTTGCTACTACGAGGCGGCAGCGAATCTCCTGACCAACCCAGCACTCGATCCGTTTGGCAAGATCCCGGAATTCAAATATTGCGCGGTGAAGCTGATGCGCGGCGGGGAACTGATGCCGCGCTCAAGCTATGGTGGCGGACGGGATCTTCAGAGTGCCTAACATAATGAAACGCATTCGCGTTTCATTATGTTAGGCACTCTCAGCAACACGCGGAGACAAACAAATGAGGTGGTGGCGCTAGCTTTCAATGCTTAACCGCTCAACGCGGAGGACGCAGAGTTGCGCGGGGTAAGAGTTCCCAGTAAAGGTTTTCCTCCGCGAACCTCTGCGTACCCCTCAAGGGGGTATTGAAAAGAATCCACCGCGTCCTCTGCGTTGGGAGTTCGAATTTTTGTGTGGTTGTAATTCTTTTTGAGGATAAATCATCATGCCGCTATCCGATATTGAAATCGCGCAGGCTGCAAAAATGCAGCGCATTACCAGCGTTGCAGCAAAGTTGGGCATACCCGAAGATCACCTCATACCGTATGGTCATTACAAGGCCAAGATTTCGCTGGAATACGTCGACAGTCTCGCCGAGCACAGGGAAGGCAAGCTGATCCTGGTGACGGCGATCAGCCCCACCCCGGCCGGCGAAGGCAAGACCACGACCACGGTCGGTCTGGGTGATGCGTTGAACAAGATCGGCAAGAAAGCGGTGATCTGTTTGCGCGAGCCGTCGCTGGGTCCGGTATTCGGCATGAAGGGCGGCGCCGCGGGCGGTGGCTATGCACAAGTGGTGCCGATGGAGGACATCAATCTGCACTTTACCGGCGATTTCAATGCCATCGGACTTGCCAACAACCTGCTTGCCGCGGCGATCGACAATCACATACACCATGGCAATGCCCTCAACATAGACGTGCGCCGTATCGCCTGGAAGCGTGTGATGGACATGAATGACCGCGCGCTGCGCGATATCACGGTCGGACTGGGCGGGCCCGGCAATGGTTATCCGCGCCAGGACGGATTCGACATCGTGGTGGCGTCCGAAGTGATGGCGATTTTTTGCCTGGCCACATCGCTCAAGGATCTTAAAACGCGGCTCGGCAACATCGTGGTCGCGTATACGCGCGACCTCAAGCCCGTGCTTGCCAGGGATCTCAAGGTTCATGGCGCGATGACGGTGTTGTTGAAGGACGCGCTGCAGCCGAATCTGGTGCAGACGCTGGAAAACAGTCCCGCCTTCATCCATGGCGGGCCGTTCGCCAACATTGCGCATGGCTGCAATTCGGTGATTGCGACCAAGACCGCGCTCAAGCTTGCCGATTACGTGGTTACCGAGGCCGGCTTTGGCGCCGACCTGGGCGCAGAAAAGTTTGTCGACATCAAATGCAGAAAATCGGGCCTGCGGCCTGCGGCGGTGGTGATCGTGGCGACGGTGCGCGCGCTCAAGTACCACGGCGGCGTCGATCTCAAGGAACTCAACAAGGAAAACCTTGCGGCGCTGGAAAAGGGCATTGCCAATCTCGAACGGCACGTCAACAACGTGCGCAACCACTATGGATTGCCGTGCGTGGTTTCAATCAACAACTTTACGTTCGATACATCGGCCGAAATCGATCTGCTGAAACGGAAGATGGCGCACCACCTGGTGCCGGTGATACTCGCCAAACACTGGGCGGAAGGCGGCGCGGGCGCGGCCGATGTGGCGCGTGCGGTGGTTGACCTCATAGACAAGGTGCCCGCCAACTTCAAGTTTGTATACGACGATGCGACACCATTGTGGGACAAGGTCAAGGCGGTCGCGACCAAGATCTACGGCGCAGCCGATGTAACCGGCGATTCCAAGGTGCGCGCGCAGATCAGGAAGCTGCAGGAAGACGGATACGGCCACTACCCCGTGTGCATCGCCAAGACGCAGTATTCGTTTTCAACCGATCCGCAACTGCGGGCTGCCCCGTCGGGGCACATGATTAACATCCGCGAAGTAAGGCTTTCCGCCGGCGCTGAATTCGTGGTCATGGTGTGCGGCGATGTCATGACCATGCCGGGTTTGCCCAAGGTGCCGTCGGCGCAGAAGATAGACCTCACCGAGGAGGGCACGGTGGTCGGACTGTTCTGATTTCTAACTATTTGTTTTTAATGTGATTCATTGGAAGTGGCGCGTTGATGTCGCGGCGCCGGTTGTTCGCTACCCTCGTGTCCGTGTATAGTGCGCGGGCTCGCAGCGAGGGGGCACTCGCAATTCGTGGAATGCATCGTATTCAGGAGAGAAGAAAAACATGGAAATGCTAAGTGATCCGCTGTTCTGGGCGGGATTAGGTTCGATTACGTTGATCAACATCGTATTGTCTGGCGATAACGCGGTGGTGATCGCGCTCGCGGCGCGTTCGTTGCCCGATCATCAGCGAGGCAAAGCTGTAATGTGGGGCGCCGGTGCGGCAGTCGTGATGCGCATTATTTTGACCATCATCGCCGTCGAGATGCTGAAGTGGCCGTTTCTCAAGATCATAGGCGCAATACTGTTGTTCTGGATTGCCGTCAAGCTGCTGGTGCCGGAAGATGACGAGGAGAACATCGAGAGCTCAGACAACTTGATGAAGGCGATCAAGACCATCCTGATAGCGGATCTGGTAATGAGTCTGGATAACGTGATAGGCGTAGCTGCGGCAGCCAAGGGCAACATGGTGCTTTTGATTCTGGGCCTCGCAATTTCTATTCCGATCGTGATTTTTGGCGCGACCATGCTCATGAAGCTGATGGAAAAGTGGCCCATGATCATCACCATAGGCGCGGGGCTGCTCGGCTGGGTGGCGGGTGAAATGCTGGTTTCCGATCCGGCATGGGCAAACTGGATCACCACGACATTCCCGTGGCTGCATGTTCATCTCGGGAAAATTGAATTCAGCTGGGTGCAGGTGGTGGGGGCTGCATTCGTCGTCTTGCTGGGCAAGCATTTGGCGAAAAAGGTCGGAGCGCACGCCGAATCCGAGCACAAGATCATCGACCTTGCGGCCGGCGACCAGAAAAACCAACCCAACAAATAACGGCAAAAGGATAAATCATGTTGAAAACGCTGATTCCTGTCGACGGGTCCGCTAATTCGGACCGCGCCGTTCAATTTTTGATGAAGCAAGCGGAAAATTCAAAGCAACCATTTGAGATACACCTGCTTAACGTGCAGCATCCGTTTCCGGGCACCATCAAAGGCGTTGCCGAGCAGGCCAAGCAGTATCACCATGACGAAGGTACCAAAGCACTGGCGAGTGCCCGCAAATTGCTGGACGATGCGGGAGTGAAATATTCGTATCACATAGGAGTGGGCGAAGTCGGTGAAGTAGTGGCTCGTTTCGCCAATGAACTCAAATGCGATCAGGTGGTCATGGGTACGCGCGGCATGAGTTCAGTGGCCAACATGGTGCTGGGCTCGGCTGCAACCAAGGTGCTGCATATGGTAAATGTGCCGGTGCTACTGGTGAAATAGCGGCGTGGCCCCTCGTATGCCCTGATCCGCTGCGGCAGCGGTCTGGTGTGCCAAATCGGCGCCGAACGCGGCGGGGCGGGGGGCATGCTTGTCATGTGGGTGCCAGCCCATGATCAAGAGCAGAACAAAAAAGCCGATGACATAGGCGATGGCAACATGCCACCCATGGCGTAGCCACAATCCTACCGATCTCGCCTGCGGATATATGCTGGCAAGCGCGACGCCCGCGGACGATCCGAACCAGATCATCGAGCCGCCGAATCCCACCGCATAGGCAAGAAAGCCCCAGTCGTAGCCGCCTTGCTTCAGCGCGAGCGCGGTAAGCGGGATATTGTCGAACACCGCCGATACAAAGCCCAGGCCCAGCGCAGTCTTCCATGAGGGTGCAGGCAAGCTCTCTATCGGCATCATGGATGCGCACAATATCAGCGAAATCAGGAACATGCTGCCTTTGAGCGCGCTGGGCAGCAGCGCCCATTCGGGTTTGCGTAATGGCGCGGCCGCAAGTATCGCGATCCATACCGCGATGCCGATAAAGGGAAATTGATTGGAGAGATGCGCAAAACGGGTGTTGACGATGACATTGGCGAGTACCGCCGCGGCGAGTATTAATGCCACCACCGCCACGCGTGCCCAGTCCACGCGCAGTCCGGGTTGCGCGTCCTTGACCATCGGCGACCAGGCGTGCTGCTGCAATGCCGCTGGTATGCCGAAAACGACCAATGCGACGCCTGCCGCGATGTAGGCCTCAAAAACCTCGAGCGGATGAACACCGGCGATCCACATCATGGTGGTGGTGGTATCGCCGACCACGCTGCCGGCTCCACCGGCATTCGCGGCGGCGACGATCGCCACGACGTAACCCACATGCAGTTTGCCGCGAAACACCGCCAATGAAATGGTGCCGCCTATCATGGCGGCGGCGATGTTATCGAGAAAACTGGACAGCAAAAAAATCATCGCGAGCAGGACGAAGCTGCCTTTCCAGTCGTCGGGAAGGAAGTTGGGCAGCAGCGCCGGAATCCTGCTTTCCTCGAAATGCCTGGCAAGCAGCGCGAAGCCCAGCAGCAGCCCCAGCAGATTGGCGAGCGTCACCCACTCGTGCGCCAGATGCATGCCGAGACCCGCGATGCCCGTGCCGTGAGCGTAACCGGTGAACATAAGCTTATACAGCGTGATGGTCACGAGGCCGGCCACGGCGACTTTCAGCGTATCGCGATGCAACAGTGCGACACCGAGCAGTGTCAAAGCGAACAACAGGAATTCAACGGGTATGCCCGCAACTGATGGTGCGGTAACCGCGCTTGCGCCAGGCGCGTAACCGATCGTCGCGAGTATCACGAGCGCGCGCTGTCCTGTTGCATGCGGGTAGGTGCGAGTCATGGCGCTCTCACGTTGATAGGAATCGATTGTAGCATCGCGAGAATTTCCGCCATTCTTGAGCTTGGTCAAGCGGATGCAATATAACTATTTGATTATAATAGTGAAAATTTGCCGCATGAGTTTGTGAGGCGAAGTGTGGATATTTGACGGCGGTCGGTGTTCGGTGCTCTCGGCATGTGGATAACCAGTTGCTCCGGGAATCGAAAACGAAATCAAGTTGCACCGGCACTTTCGCCGGAACATGGGAAGCGGCAATGAGCAGTGGATACTCGGGTATTCGCGGAATTGTGTTGGTCGCAATGGCGGCGCTGCTGGCAGGCGCAGCCTCGCGTGCGCAAGCAGCGCCGCGGCATGGGAGCCGACCAAGCCCGTGGCATTTGTGATACCCGCAGGCACCGGCGGCGGTGCCGACCAGATGGCGCGGCTGATACAGGGCATCGTGGTCAAGCACAATCTGATGAAGCAATCGCTGATCCCGGTCAACAAATCGGCGGGTGCGGGTGCCGAGGGCTTCCTCGAAGTGAAGAACTCCAAGGGTGAAGCGCACAAGATAGTCATTACCCTGTCCAATTTGTTTACCACGCCGCTGGCGAACGCGTTGCCGTTCAGTTACAAGGATCTGACCCCGGTGGCGATGCTCGCGCTCGACCAGTTCGTGTTGTGGGTCAACGCCGCGACGCCGTACAAAACGCCCAAGGACTATTTGTCCGCTGCCAAGGCGGCGGGGCCTGGCAAGTTCAAGATGGGCGGCACCAGCGCGTTGCTGCCCATGCTCTCGCTAGGAATGCCAGGTTCGCCGACCGCGGCGGTCCTGCTCGGCGGATTATTGATCTGGGGATTGCAGCTGGGACCTCTGTTGTTCGTCGAGCAGAAGGATTTCGTGTGTGGGGTTGATTGCCAGCATGTACCTCGGCAATCTGGCCGGGCTCATCATGGTGCTTACCGGCGTTCCGCTGTTCGCCGCTATACTGCGCGTGCCGTTTTCCATCATAGCGCCGCTGATCGTGGTGATATGCGCGATCGGCGCTTATACCGTGCACAACGCCATGCTCGACATCTGGTTCATGCTGCTGTTTGGCGTCATCGGTTATGTGTTCAAAAAACTGGACTATCCGCTCGCGCCCATGGTGCTGGCGCTGGTGCTCGGTGATCGCGCCGAAGAGAACTTCCGCAATGCCATCAAGGGTTCGCAGGGCGACCTCATGGTGTTTTTCTCCAACGGACTGGTATCCACCATCATGTCGCTCGGATTGCTGATGCTGTTTTGGCCGATGATTTCACGTGCAATCATGCACCTGCGAAAAGGCTGATGCCGCGCCCATCGTATTCACGCGCCGCCGGTTTCACCTGCTGGCGGGACGCGTAGAATACCCGGCTTGAGCACCGAACTGCGGCGTGACCTGTATTCCTTTGACAACCAGAACGCGAGACACTTCAGCATGACTACTGATGCAACGGCAAACGACACGACCGACGGCTTCAATTTGCTGATCGATGCGCTCAAACTGAACGACCTGGACACGATATTCTGCCTGCCCGGCATCCCGATCACCGATCTCACGCGCAAGGCACAGGCTGCGGGCCTGCGGGTGATTGCATTCCGGCATGAGCAGAACGCGGGCAATGCCGCGGCGATAGCCGGATTCATGACGCAAAAGCCCGGCATCTGTCTGACGGTGTCCGCTCCCGGCTTCTTGAACGGTCTGGTGGCGCTGACCAATGCAACCACCAATTGCTTTCCGATGATACTCATCAGCGGCTCCAGCGAGCGCGAAATAGTAGACCTGCAACAGGGTGACTACGAGGAGATGGACCAACTGGCCATTGCCAGGCCGCTGTGCAAGGCTGCGTACCGTGTGTTGCATGCCGAGGATATCGGCGTCGGCGTGGCGCGCGCGATACGCGCCGCGGTTTCCGGGCGACCAGGCGGGGTCTATCTCGACTTTCCCGCCAAACTTTTCGCGCAAGTGATGGATGCGGATGCGGGAAGAAAGTCGCTGATCAAGGTGGTGGATCCGGCGCCGCGCCAGATTCCTGCGCCGGATGCGGTGCGTCGCGCGCTTGATTTGCTCAAGAGCGCACGGCGCCCGCTGATACTGCTGGGCAAGGGGGCGGCCTACGCGCAGGCAGACGCTGATATTCGTGCGTTGGTCGAAAAATCCGGCATACCGTATCTGCCCATGTCGATGGCCAAAGGATTGCTGCCGGATACCCACGAGCAATCCGCCGCTGCCGCTCGCTCGTACGTCCTGCCTGCCGCCGACGTCGTGTTGCTGATAGGTGCGCGGCTCAACTGGCTGTTGTCGCATGGCAAAGGTAAAACGTGGGGCGGCAAAAGTTCCAAGGCATGGGGTGGCCAGCAATACATACAGATCGATATCTCGCCACAGGAGGCGGACAGCAACGTGCGTATAGCCGCGCCGCTGGTGGGCGACATCGGATCGTGCGTGGCGGCGCTGCTGGGTGGCATGGGCGCCGACTGGGCGCGGCCGCCCGCTGACTGGCTGAACGCCATAGCCGAGCGCAAGAACAAGAACATTGCGAAGATGGCCGAGACGCTGGCCAGGGATCCGCAGCCGATGAATTTTCACAGCGCGCTGAACGTGGTGCGCGACATCATCAAGGCCAATCCCGACGCGATCCTGGTGAATGAAGGCGCAAACGCACTGGATTTCACGCGTAGCATCGTTGACATGTACAAGCCGCGCAAACGCCTCGACGTCGGCACGTGGGGTGTCATGGGGATAGGCATGGGGTTTGCCGTCGCGGCGGCGGTTGTCGGCGGACACCCGGTAATCGCGATTGAAGGTGACAGCGCATTTGGCTTCTCGGGTATGGAAGTTGAGACCATCTGCCGCTACCACCTGCCGGTTTGCATTGTGATCTTGAATAACAATGGGGTGTACGGTGGCGCCGATGTCAATCCCACCGGCGGCCCCGATGTTGCGCCCACCGTATTCGTCAAGGGCGCGCGCTATGACAAGTTGATGGAGGCTTTTGGCGGCGTGGCTGTGCACGTCACGACGCCAGCCGAATTGCGCAGCGCCATGGAAGAGGCGGTACGCTCGAAAGAGCCCACGCTTATCAACGCCGTTATCGATGAAACTGCCGGCACCGAAAGCGGTCGCATCACCAGTCTGAATCCGCAAAGCGCGAAAAAGAAATAGCGCTTCGAGCGGACGCGAGGCACGCTGGGATTTTAGAATACGCGCAGGCGGGCGCCGAACGTCGTTCACGGTCCGCCGGGAAACTACATTGAAGGGAAGATCATGGAAGCATTGAAGGGCGTAAGAATTCTCGACATGACCCACGTGCAGGCAGGACCGACGTGTTCGCAGTTGCTGGCCTGGTTGGGCGCGGATGTGATCAAGTTCGAGCCGCCGCAGGGGGATGCCACACGCGGTCAGCTCAGGGATATTCCGAACGCGGACAGTTTGTATTTCACGATGTTGAACTGCAACAAGCGCTCGATGACGGTCAACATGAAAAACGCCGACGGCAAGGTGGTGTTCGTCGAGTTGCTGAAAAAGTGCGACATCATCATGGAGAACTTCGGGCCTGGCGTGCTGGATCGTTTCGGGTTCACCTGGGAGAAAATCCATGAGATCAATCCACGCATTATCATGGGATCGATCAAGGGTTTTGGTTCATCGGGGCCGTATGCGGAATTCAAGGCGTATGAGAATGTCGCGCAGGCGATGGGTGGCGCGATGAGCACTACCGGCTTGCCCGATGGACCCCCGTTCGTAACCGGAGCGCAGATCGGCGATTCCGGCACCGGGTTACATCTGGCTATCGGCTTGCTGGCGGCACTTCAACAACGCAATCGCACCGGGGAAGGGCAATATGTAGAGGTGGCCATGATGGATAGCGTCATGAACTTGTGTCGGGTCAAATGGCGTGATCACCAGCGCCTGGCTCATGGCGCCCTGTCGGAGTACTCGGTGCATACTGAAAAAGGAATGGCGTATACACCGCGCGCGGGCAATGATTCCGGTGGCGGCCAGCTCGGTAACGCAATACATTGCAAGCCCCTCGGGCCCAATGATTACATCTACGTCGTGGTGCAGGAGGCGGTGTGGGATGGCCTCGCCCAACGTATCGGTCCGGATCTTGGCATCGCCGATCTTGTTAACGATCAGCGCTTCGCGAAGATAGCCGACCGCCGCAAGAACCAGAGCGAAATGTGGGCGCTTATCACCCGATTTGCCGCCAACCACACCAAACGCGAGTTCATGACCATCTTGAACGATCTCGATGTTCCATGCGGGCCCATCATGTCGACCGAAGACCTTGCGAACGACGAGCACGTTCGGGGACGTAACATGTACGTCGAACTCGATCATCCGCAGCGCGGCAAGTGGCACAACATCGGCATGCCGATCAAGCTTTCGGCTTCGCCTGCGGTCATAGAGCGCTCACCCACGCTGGGCGAACATACAGACCAGGTTCTGCAGGAAGTCCTTGGATGGAGCGAGTCGCAGATCGCGGCAAAAAAACAGGCGGGCGCATTCACGGCGCCGGCGAAATCCAGGTAACGCAGGGAGAAGACCAATGAAGATTGCAATCATAGGGCAACAGGATTTTGGGAAGACCGTGCTGGAAGCTTTTCTCGCACGTGGCGACACTGTAGCGGCGGTATTCTGCGCACCCGAGAAGGAGGGGGCCCGTCCTGATGCACTGCGCGCCGCGGCGCAGGAAAAAAACTTGAAGGTTCACCAGTTTAAATCGTTGCGCGATCCGGGGGCGTTGCAGGCGATGAAGGACGCGGGGGCGGACATCGGAATCATGGCTTTCGTATTGCAGTTTGCACCGCAGGAGTTCGTCAACATTCCCACGCACGGAACCATACAATACCACCCGTCGCTATTGCCTCGTTACCGGGGGCCGAGTTCCATCAACTGGCCCATCATCAAGGGCGACACGGAGACCGGGTTGAGCATATTTCGCCCAACGGATGGACTGGACGAAGGCGCGGTCATCCTGCAAAAAAGGACGCCCATAGGTCCCGACGATACGCTCGCTTCGGTGTATTTCGACAGGCTTTTTCCACTAGGTGTGCAGGCGATGCTGGAGGCGACGGATCTGGTTGTTTCGAATCGACACAAGGAAACGGAGCAGGACGAGTCCAATGCGAGTTACGAAGGTTGGTGCCGCGGCGCGGAGGCGCGAATTGACTGGGCCAAACCGATTGCTCACGTCTACAATCTGATACGCGGCTGTAACCCCGCGCCCGGTGCGTGGACGACGTTTAACGGCAAAAAGTTACAGATTTTTGATGCGCGGGCCACGGTTTTCCGGCGGTTTTCCGAGGTTTCCGGAAAAGTTAGCGAGGTTTCGGCCGTTACTGCTGAGGGATTCCGGGTCACGGCACAGGGCGGATGTGTCGAAGTGTTGAAAGCCAAATTCGAAGACGGCAAAAAAATGAGCGGCGGTGAACTGGCCGAGAGCGCGGGCATCAAGGCGGGCTGCTTGTTGGGAACATAGCTGCAATTGGGTTCCTGCGATCACGCGACGTTCGAACCGACCAGAGGGAGGGTTCGAGTCGTAGCCGATGACGGTTGTCGCTTGCGTTGTGTACGTGATGTTGCGATGCAGGGAAATAGATAGGTTCAGGTATTGCTTTTGGGGCCACCTTGCCGTCGTTCCAACAACAAAGCATCGTAGGCCTGCCGGTGAGCTGTTTTGACACACTTGTGAAAAAAATCATATACTTTTCGCGAATTGCCATAAAATTGATCAGTCATCTGTGTTGACCTAATAGGATAACAATATAAAAAACGGGTGCGGGGATGAAAAATTTGAGTTTTTGGAAAGCCGACTGGTTTCTCGGCGCGGTGGTCGCGGTAGTGCTGCTGATAGTATCCGGCGGCGACCTTATCCAAAGCCTCGAGCGCAAGGCCTATGACCGCGGTGTTGCAGCGGCTGCGCGCACTCCATCAGACCGAATTGCAATCATCGCGATTGACGATGAAAGCATAGCCAATATAGGGCGATGGCCGTGGCCGCGCGACGTCCATGCCAAGATGATCGATATCCTGGCAAATGCGCAAGCCAAGACGATAGGACATACGGCGTTCTTTTTTGAGCCCCAGATCGATGCCGGGCTTGCTTATGTCAACAAGCTGAACGAGGCATACGGCGCGTCGAAATTCAAGGGTTCAAGTGATCCGGACGCGGAAAAAATCGAGACGCTGCTAAACGAAGCGTCAGCAGCCCTGAATACGGACCGCAGACTGGCGGCGAGTTTCAAGAAGGCAAACAACGTACTTTTGCCGCTTATATTTCAACAGTTTCCTTTCGAACCTCAGGGCAACCCCGACAAGCCTTTGCCGGATTACGTGATTGCCAATAGTGTTGCGATCAAGGATAAAAATAGCGAGGTTTTGCCACCGCCTGGTATCAATCCTGCGTACCCCATCGCCGAACTTGCCGCTAATGCGGCCGGGATAGGGCACCTAAACGCGCAGCAGGATGTAGACGGCGGCACGAGGATTGAGCCGCTGATCGTGCGCTACTACGACAAGTTTTTCCCCTCCTTGTCGCTGATGCTGGCCGCCAAGAGCCTGAACCTGACGGCGGCCGATATTCAGGCGCAGCCTGGTGTCGGTGTCAGCGTCGGACGATTGCGCGTACGCACCGATACGGAATTGCGCATGTATACGTTTTTCTACGGCGACAAGGAGGAAAAGAGGGCCTTTCCGATCGACTCCTTTTTCAACGTCTATTCAGGGAAGATTCCGGCCTCCAAGTACCAGGACAAGATCGTTCTCATAGGCGCGACGGCGACCGGCTTGGGAATTTCCCAAGTCACGCCGATCGCTCCGCGCATGGCCCCTGTCGAAACGCTTGCACATTCCGTGTCAAGTATTTTGAAAGAGGACTTTTTCGTGCGGCCCACCTGGGCCGGATGGGTTGAATATCTGGTTTTTTTCCTGGTCGCCGCGTATCTCATAGCCTTGTTGCCGCGACTCAAGGCTGGAACGGGCGCCATTTGCACTGCGTCCGTTTTTGTCACGTTGATGATTGCTCACTTCGTGCTGATGGGGTCGCAATTGATGTGGATACAGCTCATGGCGTCAGTCACGCTTTTATTGGTAGGCCACCTGGCGCTTACGACCAAGCGTTTCCTGGTTACGGAAAAGAGCAAGGACCGATCGGATGTCGATCTGGCGCAAAGTCATCGTATGCTGGGGCTGGGCTATCAGGGGCAGGGTCAGCTTGATACCGCATTTGATTATTTCCGCAAGTTGCCGCCGGACGACTCGGTGCTCGACCTCATATACAACCTAGCCCTCGATTATGAGCGCAAGCGGCAGTTCAACAAGGCTGAAAACGCATTCCGATATATTTCGGAAAAAAATTCGAAGTTCAGAGATGCGGCGGAAAAGCTGGGACGCGCCAAGGCGATGTCGGAGACCGTGATACTCGGCGGTGGTGGCAGCCATCCGGGCGGCACGGTCATCATGCCGGGCGGGGGCGTTGAAAAGCCCATGCTGGGGCGCTACCAGGTTGAGAAGGAGTTGGGCAAAGGTGCCATGGGCGTGGTCTACCTGGGCAAGGACCCGAAGATCGGTCGTGTGGTCGCGATCAAGACCATGGCTTTGTCACAGGAGTTTGAGGCGGATGAGCTGCAGGACGTCAAAGATAGGTTCTTCCGCGAGGCCGAGACGGCGGGACGCCTTAACCATCCGAATATCGTCACTATCTTTGATGCCGGCGAAGAACATGATCTGGCATTTATCGCCATGGAATTTTTGAAGGGCAAAGATCTTGCGCCGTACGTCAAACCTAACAACCTGCTCCCGTTGCCCAAGGTGGCGAGCATAGTCGCACGCGTCGCCGAGGCATTGGCCTATGCACACACCAACAACGTCGTGCACCGTGATATCAAACCTGCCAACATCATGTACGAGCTTGAGAGCGATACGGTTAAGGTAACCGACTTTGGAATAGCGCGTATAACCGACTCTTCCAAGACCAAGACAGGCATGGTGTTAGGGACACCAAGTTACATGTCGCCGGAGCAGTTGGCGGGCAAGAAGATCGAGGGAAGTTCGGACCTGTTCTCCCTGGGAGTTACCCTCTACCAGTTGGCGTGCGGCGCATTACCATTTCAGGGGGATTCAATGGCGCAGTTGATGTTCAAGATCGCCAATGAACCCCATGTCGATATACTGACCCGTAATCCGGATTTTCCGCCTGCCTTGGCTGCGGTCATAAACAAGGCACTTTCAAAGCAGCCCGAAACACGCTATCAGACTGGAGATGAAATGGCGCAGGCGATCAGAGCGGCAATGGCAGACGGCGGAGCCGCTCCTGCAGGTAAGGATTCGGCGGAAAAATCCGACATCGTTGACATTGGACTATGACCGTGACCACGAATCTTGGGACTGTTTTGGAAGTTGTTACCGCCACCGACACAGGCATGGTGCGCTCGCATAACGAGGATAGTATCGCCGCGGATGCGCAGATCGGACTCGCGGTACTGGCAGATGGCATGGGCGGCTATAACGCTGGCGAGGTTGCAAGCGGGATCGCGGTGGCAATGTTGACGACCGAAATGAAGCAAGCGCTCGAACACGGCGAGCCTCATGAAATCAAAGGGGTGTCGGGAGAACCGACCGCTGTTGCGCTGATCAGAGAGACGTCGGCCAAGGCCAATGCGGCAATCTTTCAAACCGCGAAAAGCCAGCCGCAGTACGCGGGCATGGGCACCACATTGGTGGTTGCATTGTTTTACGACAATCGCATGACGGTGGGGCACATCGGTGATTCACGGCTGTATCGATTGCGCAGCGAAACCTTCGAGCAGGTCACGCGCGACCATTCGTTGTTGCAGGATCAGATCGACAGTGGGTTGATAAGCAAGGAACAAGCACGATTTTCCCAGAACAAGAATCTTGTAACGCGCGCGGTCGGTATCGATCCCGAAGTGGAGACGGAGATTCATACGTATGATGTCAGTCCTGGCGATATATATCTTCTGTGCTCCGACGGATTGAGTGATATGGTGGTTGACGATGATATCCAGGCAACGTTGGTAACATTGCAGTCGAATCTGCAGTTGGCCGCAAAACAGCTGGTACAGCAGGCGAATGATAACGGCGGGCGGGATAATGTTTCGGTGATACTGGTCCGGGTGCTGGTGGATTTCGCCGTGCCAACCGGATGGTTTGCCAGATTCAAGGCTTGGTTTAGATAATTGCTTTACTAGGGATATTGCCATGGCGAAGTTGATCATGAGTCTGGACAATGCGGTGATCAGAGAATTGCCGCTTGACAAGGAGCGCGTTACGATCGGGCGTAAGGTGCACAATGACATACAGATTGACAATCTGGCCGTCAGCGGGGAACACGCCCTGATTGTGACAATACTGAAGGATTCTTTTCTCGAGGACCTCGGTAGTACCAACGGGACTCTGGTAAACGGGAATCCGATCAAGAAGCACATATTGCAGAATAACGACGTCGTCGAGATCGGCAAGTACAAACTCAAATACGAAAGCGAATCGCCGGGCGGACAATCTTCGGTAGCAGACTTTGAGAAAACCATGGTGCTGCGCGCACCCATGGGGGGCAAGCCGCCGGAAGCCCCCGGCAGCAGCGGCGACACGCAGGTTCGTCCTGCTGCGCCGGCCGCGCCCAAGAGCCCGCCTCCAACTCCTGCCCCGACGGCTGCGCCCGCCAAATCAACGGATAAGATTGCCGCGATACAGATTTTGAGCGGACCATCGGCGGGCAAGGAACTGGAGCTCGTCAAGAACCTTACTACTCTAGGTAAGCCCGGTGTGCAGGTCGCTGTGATTACGCGGCGTCCGCATGGTTATTTCATCACTCATGTTGAAGGTGCAACTTTGCCAATAGTCAATGGCAAGTCCCTGGACGCGCAGGCACATCAGCTCAACGATCATGATGTTGTCGAGCTTGCTGGCGTCAAGATGGAATTCTTCTTCAAGAACAACTAGGCGTCGTGACTCCCAGCCGGGCGCACGCATTTTTGTCCATGGGTCACATGATTTCGATCCCCGCGATGTCGAGATTTTTTGAAAGGTTGGTAGTCGCGCGGGCGCGCTGCTCGTTGAATGTTCCTGCGACGATGCTTTTACGAGCATCAGGCCGCGGCGTGAGTTCGACGACTTCCGCCGGCGAGTCTAACTGACGTTACAGGAGGCAGGTTGAAAAAAAATATTGCTCGCATCGGGTTGGGCGTTGCGCTGGTGGTTTTGTTCCTGTTTCATGCCGCAAAATGGTTCGAGCTTCCGCTAATACAGCGCTTGGAAGCCATCGTTTACGATACGCGACTGTCGTTGACGATGCCGCGCACGCTTGATCCTCGAATCGTAATTCTCGACATTGACGAAAAGAGTCTGGCGGAAAAAGAGCAGGGAGGCGAAGGCCGCTGGCCCTGGCCACGAGATCGCCTTGCTACGCTGCTGGACAAGCTATTCGATAAATATCAGATAGCCATCGTTGGGTTCGACGTGGTTTTCGCCGAACGCGACGAGAGTTCCGGGCTCAAGGTATTGCAGCAGCTCGCACAGAAGGAAATGAAGGACGTTCCCGGCTTTCAAGCGACGCTCAAGCAGCTTCAGCCTCAACTCGATTACGACGAAATTTTTGCCGCGGGTATGCGAAACCGGCCGGTTGTTCTTGGTTATGCGTTTACGCGAGAGCCGGAGCAGGCAGGCAGCACCAAGGGAACTTTGCCCGTTGCGGTGGTGGCGGCGGGAACATTCAGCGGCAAGAACATCGCTTTTAATTCTTATCCGTCTCACACCGCGAATCTTGAGGTTCTTCAAAAAGCGGCCGCGAGCGGCGGGCATTTCAGTCTCGACCCGGATCCTGACGGAATTCTGCGGCGTGTGCCCATGCTCACAGAGTACAAAGGGGCTTACTACGAGGCATTGTCCTTGGCGATAGTGCGCATAATCATAGGGTTGCCTCAGGTAATGCCGGGTTATCCAGGCGACAAGCTTTGGAGTAAGAACTACTCAGGTTTGGAGTGGCTGGAAGTTGGACCGATAAAAGTCCCAGTTGACGAGGGCGTCGCTGCACTGATTCCGTACCGTGGAAAACAGAAGAGTTTCAAGTACGTATCAGCCGTGGATGTCTTGAGCGAACGCGTTGATGTCGCTGATTTGAAAAATAAAATCGTGCTGGTGGGCACAACGGCACCGGGCTTGCTTGACCTGCGTGCAACTCCCGTGGAGTCGGTATATCCGGGGGTTGAAGTTCACGCCAACATGATTTCCGGCATGCTCGACCGAAATATCAAGCAAAAACCACCCTATGTTATTGGTGCAGAGTTTGTGCTGCTCCTGATTGCCGGGCTGTTCATGGCTTTGCTGCTGCCAGTGCTTAGTCCGACAAAATCATTGCTGGTGACCATGGGTGTTTTGTTGGCGGTACTGGTTTCCAACCTGGTCGTGTTTCATTACGGCAATCTGGTGCTGCCTCTCGCGTCAGGGCTGGTGATGGTTCTGTTGTTGTTTGCGCTCAATATGTCGTATGGATTCTTTGTCGAAGCGCGTGGCAAGAATCAGATTACGGGATTATTCGGACAATACGTCCCACCCGAACTGGTCGATGAGATGGCGCGCAATCCAGCTGATTTCAGCATGGCGCCGCGTGCTGAAGAACTGACAGTACTTTTTTCGGACGTGCGCGGATTTACCACCATATCCGAGAACCTCTCGCCCGAGGATTTGTCGGCCTACATCAATGATTACCTGACCACCATGAGTTTGGTCATACGCGAGAAACACCGTGGAACGCTCGACAAATACATCGGTGATGCGATCATGGCATTTTGGGGGGCGCCGGTACGCGATACTTCGCACGCGAAAAACGGACTGCTTGCGGCGATGGAAATGCAGACTGCGGCAGTCAAGCTGAATGAAAAGTTCAAGGCCAAGGGATGGCCGACATTCAAGATCGGCGTGGGCGTCAATACCGGAGTCATGCGCGTGGGCGACATGGGTTCGACGATTCGTCGAGCTTATACGGTAATGGGCGACGCGGTGAACCTAGGCGCGCGGCTGGAAGGGCTTACCAAGGAATATGGGGTCGAGATCATGGTGGGCGAACTCACCAAGAACGCCGTGCCGGACATGCTGTTCCGCGAGTTGGACAAGGTGCGCGTCAAAGGCAAGGATGAGGCGGTCACCGTCTACGAACCGCTAGGCGTGCAAGGACAGGTTGACAAGAAAAAACTCGACGAGGTCAAGCTGTACGGGCAATTTCTGCGGTTGTATCGCACACAGGATTGGGATCAGGCCGAGCTCCAGTTGCTCAATCTGCAGAAAATGGCGCCCGACCACGTGCTATACAGTCACATGTTCGCGGATAGAATTTCTTATCTGCGCAATAACCCGCCCGGCAAGGCGTGGGACGGCGCATTTACGTTCACGCACAAGTAACGAGAAACAATGCCAGCGATGAAGCTCAGGATACTCGGTTGCAGCGGTGGTATCGGTGGCAACCTGCGTGCCACGACCATGCTGCTGAATTCCGATGTGCTCATCGACGCCGGGACCGGCGTTGGGGATTTGAGTATTGATGAACTCGCCGCCATTGATCACGTGTTTCTGACGCATGCACATCTCGATCATGTAACCTCGCTACCATTTCTTGTCGACACGGTGGGCTGGATGCGCAGCAAGCCCCTCGTCGTCCACGCCATTGAGCCGACGCTGGAAATCCTCAGGCAGCATCTGTTCAACTGGAAGCTGTGGCCCGATTTCACGAAAATTCCGGATGCACAAGCGCCGTATCTGCGGTTTCAAGCAATTGCGCTGGGAGAGACCATTACCGTCAGCGGCCAAAAATTGACGCAACTGCCCGCCAATCACGTCGTGCCTGCGGCGGGATTCCAGATTGATTCCGGGCGATCGAGCCTAGTCTTTACCGGCGATACCACAACCAGCGATTTGTAGTGGGTAAAAGTCAACCGAATAGCTAATTTACGGTATTTGATCATCGAAACGGCATTCTGCAATCGGGAAAAGGATTCGGCCATTGCCTCCAAGCATTTGTGCCCCAGATTGCTTGCGGCGGAACTTTCCAAGCTCACGCTCAAACCGGAGGTCTATATTACTCACCTGAAGCCTGGCGATACTGAAGTTACAATGCGTGAGATTGAGGCATGCGCGAAGAGCTGGAATCCGCGTAGACTGGAAAACAATCAGGTTTTTGAGTTATAACCAATACTGAGTCGGAACCTTTCGTCACAGGTTCCGGTATGAGCATTAACTGAGAGGTTAAGCCACCATGAGTACAGTACTCGACCCCAAAACGGTGGCCCAGGACAATCTTGCCGAGAAGCTCAATTTCTCGAAGGGCCTGCAATCAGTTACCAACAAGATTCATGCGACCAGTAATATTGACGAAATCATACTCGAACTGAGTCAGGATCTTTGCGACCTGTTTAATGCTGATCGCATAACGATATACCTGGTCAGTGAAGACAAAACATCGATCGTTTCAAAAGTGAAAACCGGCCTTAACTCGTTCAAGGATCTCAAGTTGCCGATAGCCGAACAGAGCATTGCCGGTTTTGTCGCCGTGCACAAGAAGTTGATCAACATCCGCGACGTCTACGACGAGAAAGAGCTAAAGGGTTACAGTCCACACCTTAATTTTTTGAAACAGGTCGACTCGAAAACCGGTTACCGGACCAAGCAAATGCTGGTCGCGCCGGTGGTCGACGTTCAAAACAAGGAGCTGATCGGCGTAGTGCAGATAATCAACTCCAAGACTGGGCAACCATTCTTTTCGGCCATGGAGGAGGGCGCCGCCCACTTTTGCGAGACATTGGCAATCGCATTTCGTCAGAGACAGAAACCCACGATCACGGTCCGGGGCAAGTATGATTACCTCGTTTCCAGCGCCGTGATTTCGGCTGAGGAACTCGATCTTGCGACTCGCTCCGCACGACGGAAGAATCTCGATATTGAAACGGTGTTGATAGACGAGTTCCAGGTTAAATTACCCGCGATCGGCGAGGCGCTGGCGGCATATTTTGACGTGCCATATGAGTCGTTCAAGGCGGATCGGGTTAAACCAGTGGACCTGCTCAAGAATATGAGCCGTGAGTTCATCGAAAGCAGCATGTGGGTCCCGATAGACGACACCAAGGAAGGCATAGTCGTACTGACTACCGACCCGGAAAAGGCTCGCGCAACCAAGATCGTCAACGTTATTTATCCGAAAAGCAAAATTGTTTACAAAGTTTGCTGCAACCGCGAGTTCAACAGCACATTGGATCGGTTGTTCGGCGGCGGCGCGGGCGATCTGACCGACGGCAGCTCCATCGGCGATCTGCTTTCCGGGATGGACGAAGATGTTTCTGAGGAAAATGCGGATGACGATGTATCCGCGGCCTCGGACAACGAGGTTGTCAAGCTGGTCAACAAGGTTATCGTGGATGCATATCAGCAAGGTGCGTCGGACATTCATATCGAACCGTACCCCGGCAAGGGAAAGACGGAAATCCGTTTTCGCAAGGACGGAACACTGTCCCCGTATATTTCGGTACCTTCCGCCTATCGTAGCGCGATCGCGGCTCGTCTCAAGATCATGTGTGATCTTGACATCTCCGAGCGCCGCAAACCGCAGGATGGGAAGATAAAGTTCAAGAGATTCGGTCCGCTTGACATAGAATTACGGGTTGCGACCATCCCGTCGCAAGGTGGTGTCGAGGACATCGTCATGCGTATACTCGCGGCGGGAGAGCCGATACCGTTGGACAAGCTTGGGTTGTCCAAGTACAACCTTGAGCAGTGTAAGGCGACGGTATCGAAGCCATATGGCCTGTTTTTCGTCTGCGGACCAACGGGCTCGGGCAAGACTACCACACTGCATTCTGTGCTCGGTTATCTCAATACGCCGGAAACCAAGATATGGACAGCTGAAGACCCCGTCGAAATCACGCAGCGCGGATTGCGTCAGGTGCAGATGAATCCGAAGGCGGGTTTGACCTTCGCGGTGGCCATGAAGGCGTTTCTGCGCGCTGATCCAGACATTATCATGGTCGGTGAGATGCGCGATAAGGAGACGGTCAGCACCGGTATCGAGGCGTCCCTGACCGGCCACTTGGTGTTTGCAACCTTGCACACCAACAGTGCACCGGAATCAATAATACGCCTGCTCGATATGGGAATGGACCCGTTCAATTTTGCCGACGCGTTGTTGGGCATTTTGGCGCAACGTCTGACCAAACGGCTTTGCGCCAAATGCAAGAAAGCGTACGTTCCGACCTCAGAAGAACTAGTGGCATTGCTGGATGAGTATTCCCAGGAGATGCTTAGTACAGAGAGCTGGAAAAAAGACATCAAGGCCGCGAAAGCGGCGCAACTCCAATCCTGGGTTAAGGAGTATGGCAACGAAAAGGGCGAAATTACGCTTTATTCACCTGTCGGTTGCGACGCGTGTGGGGGAGTCGGGTACAAAGGCCGTGTCGGTTTGCACGAATTGCTTGTCGGCACGGACCAGATCAAGAAGAACATACAGGAGCATGCGCGTGTGGCTGAAATGTTTGCAACCGCCCTCGAAACGGGCATGCGCACTTTGAAGCAGGATGGGATTGACAAGGTGTTGATGGGGATCACTGACATGCACCAGGTGCGTGCGGTCTGTATTAAATAGCGGGCACGCATGATCATGAACGACAGGCAGGCACCAGCGAATTCCCCGAACCTTTTTGAACGTCTGGATCAGCTCAATCAAATCGGGGTTGCGCTATCCAAGGAAACCGATATCACTCGGTTGCTGGAAATCATTCTGCTTGCCGCCAAGAAGATAACCAATGCCGATGGCGGGACCTTGTACCGGCTCACGGACGAGCGTTCATTGAAGTTCGAGATCATGCGCAACGACACGCTCAACATTGCAATGGGCGGCACGACCGGAGTCGAGATACCGTTCTATCCGATCTTTTTGCATGACAAGGAGGGTAAGCCGGTTACAACCATGGTTGCCGCTTACGCGGTGCACCACGACAAGTCCGTAAATATCGCGGATGCATATACGCAGGAAGGTTTCGACTTTTCCGGCACGAAAAATTTCGACAAGAAAACCGGCTACCGCTCACAGTCGTTTTTGACCGTGCCGATGAAAAATCATGAGAATGAGATCATCGGTGTGCTGCAGCTATTAAATGCCAAGGATAGAACCTCTGGAGGCGTTATTGCGTTTTCATCCGAGGACCAGCAACTCGCTGAGTCTCTGGCATCTCAAGCGGCGATTGCACTTACCAATCGCCTGCTTATCAATCATCTTGAGAATCTTTTTGAATCCTTTATCAATCTTATCAATGCCGCGATCGACGACAAGTCTCCATATACGGGCGGGCACTGCGAGCGCGTCCCTGCGCTGACCATGATGCTTGCGGAAGGTGTGAACCACGTCCAGGTGGGGCCGCTCAAGGACTTCACTCTTACCGACAAAGACCGCTATGAGTTAAAGATTGCAGGTTTGCTGCATGATTGCGGCAAGGTCACGACTCCCGTGCATGTGGTTGATAAGGCCACCAAGCTGCATACGATATGCGACCGCATAGACCTCATCGATACGCGATTCGAAGTGATCAAGCGCGATGCGGAAATCGCCTTGCTTAAGGCAAAAATTGAGACTCCGGAAAAAGACGGCAGTCAGGTTGCGTCTGACCTTGATCTCGAGTTCGATCGGAAGATGCGCAGCATCAATGACGACCGTGAGTTCCTGAGGGTCTCGAATGTCGGCGGCGAATTTATGAAACCCGATGACGTTGAGCGTGTAGGGCAGATATCGACCAAATACAGCTGGTGCGATGTACAGGGTAATCAGGTGAAGTTTTTAACTGAGGACGAAGTTGAAAATCTTACCATCCGCGCCGGAACGTTGACCGCAGCGGAGCGCCAGATCATCAATCATCATATCGAGGTAACGATACAGATGCTGGAAGCATTGCCGTGGCCGAAACATCTGACGAGGGTGCCAGAGTACGCGGGCGGGCATCACGAGCGCATGGATGGCAAAGGTTATCCGCGCGGTCTGACGCGGGAGCAAATGTCGGTACAGGCGCGCTGCATGGGTATTGCCGATATCTTCGAGGCATTAACCGCGAAGGACAGACCCTACAAAAAGGGTAAGACCTTGTCCGAGTCTCTCACTATTTTGGGTAAGTTCAAGCTCAATGGCCACGTGGACCCGGATTTGTTCGACGTATTCATGTGGGAGAAGGTTTACCTCAAATATGCCCAGCAGTGCATGGATGCACACCAGATAGATGAAGTCGACCTCAGCAAAATCCCTGGTTACGTTCCTCCGCCATCCCCGTGAGCGGTCAGAGCATTTCTGGAATCAAATGTCCCTCGGATGCGAGGCCATCGCCACGCTATTTTCTGGTGATATAGACGATGATGCCTTCCGTTGCAACTTCTACAAATTTCTCGGTATAGCCCATTTCCTGTAATTCCCAGCGAAAGGTGTTTCCGAGGCGGGCCTTCTTGTATACACCCAGTTTGTGTTGTTTTTTGAAATCCATCGCGCGCTGGAAGGTGTCCTCAAGCAGCGTCGTGAGGCGTTTCTGTGAGATACGCCGCTCGCTACCCTGATCCAGCGCCGGCGGGTAGCGTTTTGCCAGTTCCTGCGCGAGATTCACGGCGAACTCGTCGACTTGCTTGCCTGATACTGATCCGAATAATCCCATGCGGCCACTCCGTGTCGTGCTACCGTTGCTTTGTCCCCAGCACCTTTTTTAGCATTTTAAGCCCTAATCCTCCCCAACTGGCTGGTGAATGCACGTTTCCGGTTTGACTGACGCGTCGATTGGCGCAGACACGTATGTCGTATAGTAATAAATCGCGCTGCACACCTAATTCGGTAATGGGCTCTACACCATGAAACGAGTTGTCCGTCTTGAAGAAAGCCAGCAGCGTGTTGGGTTTATATTCGAAAGTGGAAATCAGTCTAAACTGATCCCGCTTGTAGTGTCGTCCGCCTTCGCAGCGAAACGAGGGATCCAGCGGGACGTATATCGAGGTACCGAGATGTTTCTTGCCGGCATTTTCAGGACAGTAAAACAGCATGGATAGCAGCCGGTATTTCGAATCGGTGTGTGGACCAATAGAGTAGTTGGTCAAGTCTTGAATCAGCAACGAGTCGACTTCGAATTTCGTTTGACTCAGGTTGTCGCCGAAGCGTTTTCGGGCATGGTCGACAAATTTGTCTATCACGGCTTCCATGAAGGGATAAGCGAGAAACCAGTTTCCAAAATTTTTCCAGAAAATTCGTCGGTCATCCTGCAGCCGCTCGATTCCGGATGGGGTGAATGGCAGTACGAAACGCTCGGCATAGAGGCCTTTGGAGACGCGGCCGGATTCACTAATGCTGGTGAATTCAGGTGTGTTCGGCCAATTGAGGCGTATTTGTGCATAGAAATCGTCCGGAAATACTTTTTCTACGTATAAATGCGGAAACGGACTATCTCTCATCGTCGCGTTGGCGACTCGTGAGATCACGTGTTCTTCAACGCCGGAAGACATAATTCCCAACACCTTTGAATGCGCCATCTGTTCGTTGTGCACTTGCGACTTGTTCGTCGGAATAGGTAAAGCCCAACAACCTCATCTCCGCAATGATCTTGCGATGAATTTCAAGATTGGTATTGATTTCTACCAGGACGGACTTTACGCGGCGGTCGGCAAGGACACCTTTACAGCCGGCCAAGACTTTGTGCTCCAGACCGTCTACATCTATCTTGACATAATTTGGCGCCGGAACAACACCCGACGTAACCAGGTGGTCAAGGGTTGTCGCGATGCTCCCTTGGGAAATTCGGGGATTCCAGTTCTCAAGTTTGAAGTCAAGTTTCTCGCCGAAGCTGTGGCATGATCCGCCAGCTCGAAAATCGCTCAGATGAAGAAGTGAAAAAGAATTTTCATCGCTTAGCGCCGCGCAGTAGGCAATGACCCGGTCGGAAAGGTTGTTTAGCACGATGTTTTTATAGAGTAGTGCGTAGTTTTGCGATTCGGGCTCGAACGCGAACACGCGTACGCCGCGCGTCTTAGCGGCCCATATCGTGTACATCCCCACATTGGCCCCGATGTCGACCAGCACTTCTCCAGGGGAGAAGCCCCGGATCCAGGCAATGGTATCAGGCTCCTTATTAAACAGGGTATCTACCCGCCATTTCGTATAGGTGTTCGGGATTGAGTAAGCGACCTCAATGTCACCATCCTGAACTATCTGTACCGGACTCAGCTGCTCGAACTGCTCCAACGTAAGCTGTGGCGCGGACGATACTTCAGCGTCACCAGTGGATGCATGGCCCAGATTGCGGAATGGCCACAGCAAAATTCGCAGTACGTTCATCAATGGCTGTCCGGCTAGGTTTTCAGGATTTTGGGAGGTGAAAGACGGTGCGCGCGCAGCGCGTTATCGCCAAAGAACTAGCGGCATTATCGGATGGGAGCAATTGTCGCGTCAACAACGTGGTTGCACCTATAATAAGCGGCGCAAATCTCTATCCCATCGTGATCCTATCCAAAATCTTGTCGCGCCTAATGTGCCGGGGAACTGCCAAGGCGCCAGCCGGTGACAGGGTAGATGCCTGGTTGCAGGGCGGGTACCGCTTACAGCGAGAACGCGATTTTCCCGGGGCCCGACGCTTGTATCAGCGCGCGGTTGCCTCCGCACCTGACAACGTCGATGCACACTACCTATTGGGGTCTCTGCTTGGCGAGATTGGCGAACTGGAGGAAGCTGTCTTCCATCTGGAAGTAGCCATTACCCTGAATCCCGATTTTGCCGACGCACACGCCGCTCTAGGGAACGTGCTGCAACTGCAGTGCAGGCACGGTCAGGCGCTGGTGAGTTACAAGCACGCAGTGAAGCTTGATTCAAGCAACGCCGCAACGCGTTCGAACCTCGGGTTGCTCTACCAGACGCTCGGAGACCGGATCGCTGCGGAACGGGAGTTTCGGATAGCCTATCAGCTGGCGCCTGAGCTTCCGGATTTGCTCCGCAATTTAACCCTGATTTACATTGATCTGGAAAAATACGACACGGCGCTCGAAGTTGTGGACACCGTACTTGCCGCCAATTCATTGCATGCCGACGCATTGAAGTGCAAAGGGTTTGTGTTGCAGAAAATGCACGAACCGGATCAAGCGCTCGATTGTTATATGAAGGCTAGATGCCTGTTACCCGCGGATCCGGAGCTACTGAACAATATGGGTATCGTACTTCAGGATCTTGGACGGCTAGATGCGGCGATTGAATGCTACAACTCGGCCATTTTACACAAACCGGATTTTCATCTGCCGATTTGGCACCGTTCCGTTGCCTATTTGTTGCGACATGATTTTGCACGCGGCTGGCCGGATTACGAATTGCGTACCATGAGTACGGACCAACCAAAACGGACGCAATATTTTCCGCAGTGGACTGGCGACAACCTGAACAATAAGGGAATACTTGTTTATGCAGAGCAAGGGTTGGGCGACGAGATAATGTTCGCTTCATGCCTGCCGGATATTATTGCCACCAGCCGACGTTGCATCGTTGAGTGTTCGCCAAAATTGGAAACGTTGTTTCGACGCTCATTCCCGACGGCAACGGTCATCGCCACCGCACCATCGAGGGAATTATCTTGCGGCGCGTTTGAAGGGAGTGTGGAGCTACAGACGGCCATTGGAAGTCTGCCTCGTTACCTGAGGCGTACGATGGCGGAGTTTCCGCGTCATGTCGGATACCTGAGAGCGGATGCCGAGCGTATGCGGACGTGGCGCGAGCGTCTTTCGCGATTGGGCACAGGCCTCAAGGTTGGCATATCGTGGCAGGGTGGAACCGACAAAACACGTCGTCAGATTAGATCGCTGGCTATGGATCGATGGCTTCCTATCCTGCGGACGCCGGGTGCTCATTTTGTTAGTCTGCAATACACCGACTGCAGGGCGGAACTCTCCGCGATCGAATCCGGGTTTGGTATCAAAATACACGACTGGCAGGAAGTACGCGACGATTACGAGCATACTGCTGCACTTGCTTCCGTACTCGACCTGGTGATAAGTGTTTGTACCGCGGTAATACATCTTGGTGGTGCTTTGGGACGTCCCGTGTGGATCATGACACCCTACAGTCCCGAATGGCGTTATGGAATTTCCGGAGAAAGCATGCCCTGGTACCCGTCGTCGCGGATTTTCCGGCAACCTGCGTTCGGATTGTGGGAACCGGTTGTTGATCAGGTATCGCGAGAGCTTGCAATTCTCGCGGTGTCGGAAAATTCAGTTAACCCGGTCGATCGCCCAGCATAGTCAACTCGTTCGATATCCCTCAGTTTGGAAGTATCCGCGCCTGTAATACCCAAACTGCCATTAAAACGCCTCGCGGCATCCTCAAAGGCCTGAATAACGGCGTGATAGACTTAAAGATGAATGGCTTCGTGATGTACTGTGGTGCCGTTCAAATTATTGTGCGTGAATCCGACAGACCAGTTGAAATGCTATGGCGAGGGCTCGTTTGAATGTCTTGCTGGCTGCTCCGTATTGTTCGTTGAAAGATCGACATAGCCAATGCGGGTGATCTGGATTGCTTACAATACGGTGAAAATGATTGACGGGCAATCGCACTCGCGATTTGCATCGGCGCGCTACCGGGTAATAGCGCCGGTGGAGGGTCTTATCCGGCTTGGTCATGAGGCCACATTAGTTCAGATCGGTGTGGATGATGTGATCGACAGGGTCGTGCATCGACTGGACGCCGACATCGTGGTGTTTTCCAAGCTCATCACGCCAAATCACGAAGTATTCGGAAAATTGTCTGCCACGATACGGACGCTGATCAACATGTTGCACGAATCGGGAAAGCGAGTCGTGGCCGACCTGAACGACAATTATTTTCATCATCCGTTCTATGGTGCCTATTTTCGTGACATCGTGGCGCGTGCAGATGCCATAGTTACGAGCACGGCGACTATGTCAGGATTGATCGCAAATTACACGAGTCGCCCGATTGTTGTCATCGGTGATCCATTCGAAGGTCCAAGGGGGGAGGCTCAATTGTGCGTTCCGGCTCGATGCCACCAAAGTTGGTTCACCCGACCGACTGCTAACCTAGGTGGGCTCGACGACCGGCTGCGGCTCGTATGGTTTGGGCACGAAAGTAACTGGAAAGTCATGCGCGAAGCTGTCCCAGGTCTGCTCAACCTTGGCGGATGGAAAATCGACTTGGAAGTCATTACCGCAGGTAACTGCGGCGTCGAGGAATTTTGCGATGCGTTCAACGCCAGGCATGCGGCACACTGCCGGTTGACTTTTACCCCTTGGACTCTTGATGCGACTTGGGCCGGACTGTCGCGAGCTGCCATGGTTCTAATTCCGACTTGGCCCGATAATCCGGGCAAGGCAGTCAAAGGTTCCAATCGGCTCGTTGAGAGCTTGCGTGCAGGTCGGTTTGCCGTTGCCGGTAACTTGCAGGCTTATCAGTCATTGGCACAGTTCTGCTGGCTCGGTGATTCGCTAAGCCAGGGCGTTAAATGGGCACTGGAAAATCCGGAAAGGGCACGTCAACGGGTAACCAAGGGGCAGGCGTTTGTCGAATGCGCCTACTCGCCAGATACGATATCCCGCAGTTGGGAGCAGATGCTTGCGTGGTGTGGAACACACACGAATCTCACAAAAAACATATATTGATCATATCTTTGAAGGAAATTCAGAGCAATCATGAAATTCAGCCGCAACAATCCGAGCGACAGGTATCTGTACCTGCAATCGATGTACCGCCAGATGCATTTGGAGGGTGAGCCCGGATTGGGGAGGCCGGCGGAAGTCACGTTCGCAGGATTCAGCCTTGCGCCACAAATCGGTCGTATCAGGGAATTGATCCGGCGCACGGGTGCACAGTCGATACTTGATTATGGCAGCGGCAAGGGAAAACAATATGAACCGCGCGAACTGGCAGATGGTAATGGAGGCAAATGGTCGGGCGTTGCTGAATATTGGGGGATACAGAGTATCGTTTGTTACGATCCATGCTATCCGCCCTATAGCGATATCCCGACGGACATGTTTGATGGCGTGATATCGACTGATGTGCTTGAGCATTGTCCGGAAGAGGATATCGGGTGGATACTTGACGAAATTTTCGGCTTTGCCAAGCGTTTTGTGTTCGCCAACGTTGCCTGTTACCCAGCGAAAAAAGTACTGCCCAACGGCGAGAATGCGCATTGCATGATCAAACCACTCGACTGGTGGCGGGACACCGTCAGTGACGTCGCCGCACGCAATCCTGGCGTGATCTGGGAATTCTGGATCCAGCATACAGTGACTGATTCCAGTGGAGTTCGAATAGTCGAAGAAAAGATCAAAGGGTAGTTCCTATTGACATATTCCGATTTTCTTTTTCGGAAGATCGGCTCGGCCGGTCACGACGGATATGGTGGTGGATGCGCTGGACATTTTCAACCACCCAAGCGCACTGCAATAGCGCCGCGAGTTTGATGCCGCGGGTAAGTTGATCGAAGGATATCTTTCGTTCGCCGGCAATCTTCTATTTGTCTGCCTCCCCTGCTCCAAGCAACGCTTTATGGGCATACAGTTGGGCATGCAGAATAATTATTTATTTAAGTGGTTGAATAAAACCATATAGTTGCAATGCCTATTCGGTAGTCCTCGCCTCCACAACTTTAAAATACCAACCAATTCTCCGGTTGGTATTTTTTAGTGCCGCGAGTTCACGGGGGCCAGCGTGGGTTCCTGCGGACTTCACCGAAGGCCCTGGCTGCGGTATGCGGCCGCGTTTTTTCTCTCCGTTGGCTAGTTCTCTCCGTTCCGGCGCCCTGTAAAACCGGCGAAGTTCTCAAGCACAAAATATAATACTGCCGCCCACAATGGCCTGCCTGAGGATTAATCAACGGAGTTCGTTTGATGTATTGGGTAGCGGAGGGAACCAGATGCGTGCGCAAATTTGCACATTGCACGACATTTCTGCAAACTCAGACGTTGCCTCCGCGCAT
>CANJQI010000059.1 GCA_947476215.1 Betaproteobacteria bacterium | reverse complement strand
GGTTCGCCGCGTGTCGCGACCTTCACCACCAGCTTTACCGCGGGCGCGGCGTGGAAACGGGACCCCAGATCGCGTTGGAACTCCCGTGCATCAACACCATCATCGGCGATCTCCACCATGACGGTCATTTTGCATGAAAATCAAAGACCCACATGCCTTCCCAATTGATCATATTCAATGTTCTCGACGGCGCCGCAACAGTGGCGTTAAATATTTTTGGAAAAATCTGGTAGTCTAGCTGCAGTGAATAGCAGCGACAAATACTGAAAGACGCGCATGTTTCGGATAGGAAGATTATGCATCTGATCAGTCGGAAACTGGCTTTGATCGCAGGTGTGATAGCAATGAGTTGCGCGTTTGTGCCGGTTGGCGCGCAGACTTTTCCAACGCGCTCCCTGCGCATGATAGTGCCGTTTGCACCCGGCGGCGGCATAGACATCGTCGGCCGCATCGTTGCGCAGAGACTTTCGGATGCCCTGGGCCAGCCCGTGGTGGTCGACAATCGCAGCGCTGCTGGCGGCACCTTCGGCACCAACCTCACGGCCAAGGCCGCGCCCGATGGACACACGCTGCTGACCAACAGTATCAGCATGGCGGTGAATGCCACGCTCTACGCGAAACTGCCCTATGACACGCTGAAGGATCTGGCGCCGGTCGGGTCGATCGGCCGGCAACCGAGCATTGTAGTCGTGCATCCCGCATTGGCAGCCAAGTCGATCGGCGAATTGCTGGCGCTGGCGCGCGCCAAGCCGGGGCAACTCAATTACGGCTCCGGCGGCATGGGTTCCGTCACCTTTCTTTCCACGGAACTGCTCAAGCTGATGACCCAAGTCGACATCAAGCATGTGCCCTACAAAGGCCTGGGACCTGCACTGATCGATCTGATGGGCGGACAGACGCAAGTCATCGTATCCACGATGGCCACGGCGTTGCCGGCGCTGAAGTCAGGCAGGATAAGAGCCCTCGCCGTGACGACTGCAAAGCGCTCGACGTTTTTTCCGGATCTGCCGACGCTGGACGAAGCCGGTGTGCCGGGTTATGAGTTCAGCACCTGGTATGCCTTGCTGGCGACCGGGGGTACGCCCAAATCGGTCATCGCTAGATTGAGTCGCGAAATGGCCGGCATCCTGAATTCAGACGCGCTCAAGGAACAATTTTCCGCGCAGGGCATAGAAACGGCATATTCGTCACCGGACGCGTTCGCAGCCTATCTGAAATCAGAAGTTGCAAAATGGGGCAAAGTCGTCAAGGCGACCGGCGCAACGCCGGAATAAACATCCCAGAATCATGAGCCCCGGAGGAAAAGTGAAACTCACCTTATGCAGCACCGTCATGCGCGAACTCGACTTTGCGGCGATGTGCAAGTTTGCCGCCGCGGTCGGTTACGACGGCATTGAACTCGCGCCATCGGCACTGGGCCACGCGCCGCACCTGCTGCCGGCGGCCAAGCGCGCCGCGACGCGCCGCATCGCGGCGGATCATGGCGTCGCCATTACCGGGATGTTTAGTCTTATGCATGCGCCCGCGGGCCTTTCGATTACCACCGCCGATGCGACTGCCCGCGCGCTGACTTTCGATGTCATCGCGCGGCTGTGCGATTTGTGCGCTGCGCTCGGCGGCAAATATCTGGTGCACGGTTCCTCGCAATATCGCCAGCTCGATCCGGCAGACCTCGCCGGCAGCCGCGCACGCGGTATCGATGCATTTGCGCATGCCGCACGATGCGCGGCGGCGGCGGGCGTTACCTACGTCATCGAACCGTTACGCCCCAGCCTCACAAAGTTCATCAACACCGTCGCGGAAGCGGCCAGCATAATCGACACCATAGGCAATCCGGCGCTCAAAACCATGCTCGACTGTTGTTCCGGCAGCGAATCGGAGGGCGTGCCTCTCACCGATGTGCTGGACCAATGGCTGCCGACAGGCAAAATCGCGCACCTGCACGCCAACGATGCCAACCATCGCGGTCCGGGACAGGGCAAACTCCGCTTCAGTGAGATCGTTGCGGCCCTGAAGCGCGGATCTTATGGCGGTGTTATCGGCGTCGAACCGTTTGTGTGCGCGCCTGACGGGCCTGCGTGCGCCGCGCGGGCGGTCGGATATCTACGCGGAATCATGGAAGCCGATTGACTCCGTTGTGGCGCGAAGATAAATTGCCGTCCGTGTGCAAGCGTATTGGCTGCACGGTGATTTTTCGCTGCATTTAGATGACCTGGAATACTAGCCTTTCGATATGACATCCGACGATCTTCCGACAAGAATTTCGGATGGAGCGTTTTTGCCGGTTCGACGGAAGGACGCCCGCAGCCGTGCGTGCCTGATTCAATACAACGGCACCAAACTGGGACATCGCTATTTGCTGGACGCGCCCGAGATCACCATCGGTCGTCTGGTTGCGAATGGTTTCGTCCTCGACGATGACAGCGTTTCACGCAAGCACGCGAAACTCGTTTCAGCAGGCAACTCGGTGTCAGTTGAAGACCTCCACAGTTCCAACGGCACGTTTATCCAAAACAAACCGGTCAAAACCCGCACCACGCTGGCGGACGGCGATATTCTGAGAATAGGCAACATACTTCTCAAGTTTTTTGCCAATGACAATATCGAGAACGTTTTTCACGACAAGATTTATCGACTCGCAACCATCGATGCGGGCACCAACCTTTTTAACAAGAAATACCTGCTCGAAACGCTGGAGTCCGAGTTCCGTCATTGCCACATCTACGGCCATCCGCTGTCGGTAATCTTCTACGACCTCGACTTCTTCAAGAAAGTAAACGATGCGCATGGTCACAACTGTGGCGACCATATACTGCGCGAGAGCGCCCAGATCGTGAAAGCCTGCATGCGCAAGGAAGACCTACTTGCGCGCTATGGCGGCGAGGAGTTCGTCGCCGTGCTCCCGAATGCGAAGTGCGTCATTGCCGCCGAACTAGCGGAGCGCATGCGTACGGCCATGGAATGCTATACCTTTGTTTTTGAAGGAAAAAATATTAACCAGACGATTTCCATGGGCGTTTCGGACGTGCAGCCGGCAATCAAGACCGCGATGGATTTGCTGAATGACGCCGACCGCAAGCTGTATCAGGCCAAGAATTCGGGGCGTAACCGGGTTACTGTTTGATTTGATCCGTACTGATCTCGGTGGTCAGCGTATGTTCGGCACCCGGCGCCAGCTGACGCGCGTCATCCGCGGCGTTGGTCGTTTCCACACACAGCATATGCCGGTAGCCGTCAGCACCGACGTCACCCAATTTTTGGGCTTTTGCTACCCACGGATTCCATACCACCGTCGAGCGGCTACCCTCGCTTTTGATGCGTATGCGGCGCCGTAAGCCGCTGTCGTCAATCACGCTGTCCTTATCGGTTTCGAGATAGATACGGTCTGTTTCACTGTCTATATGAATCGCACCGTGTTGTGCTCTTCGCAAGTCACCGTCAACCTTGTCGATGTAATCGCATCCTTCCAGCCCGGATATTTGTGCCGCGCCGATATCGCTGACGTTGAAATAAGAATGCAACGCCTGACTGAGCGGAATGCCGATGGTACCGGTGTTGCGTGTGGTCAGCGAGACCCGCAACGTCGCGCCCACGCTGATGCAAAGCGTCGCTTCGAGAGAGGCCGCGTGCGGCGTGAGCGCTGCATATTCGCTACGCATCGGTAGTTCCAGGATCAATTGCGTGGCGGTATCGGTAGCCGACGTGCGAAGTATTTGCCAGAGTGCGGTGCGGGCATAACCGTGAGCCGGTTTTGTCGCATCCTCGGGGTGCGGACCGAACCAGGGCCAGCACACCGGAATGCCGCCGCGTATGGTTTTGCCCGGCACACAGCGCGCCTCGCTACTCAACCATATTACCGGTGCCGCTCCATGAGGCTGATAAGCCAACACTTGCGCACCGTGCAAGGCGATCCGCGCCATGGCGTGGCGGTTACTGATTTCGGCCAGCAATACGCCTTCCTCATGGATATCAAAACGTAGTTCGCCTCGCAGCGCAAATCGTGCGTTCAGGTCTTCAAGTTCGGTACCGGCCATGACAATTTCCTACTGTTGGATCAAGCTCGCCGAACAACGACGCATCATTTTTTTTCGTCGTCACCCCACACCCGCCCCTCATGGCGACCGTGCCGGCGGTAATGCTCCACAGCACCGCGCACGCCCATGGGCCCATTGCGCCCGAAAAAAGCGTCCTTATCCAGCCCCGGAAATCTGCGGTAGTAGGCCTCCGCTTCGCGCCGCTGCTGGTCAGTAAACGGCACGCCCGCGGCTTGTTTTTTGCTCGCCAGAAAAGCGAGGCGCTCGCGTTCATTGTCGTCGAACAGCGGTGATCGAAGTGCGGCCGCTATGTAGATGCCGTAAGCGGACACCGCAAGGGCGAGTACTGCCACGGTGCGAAGTTTCATTTCTCGGCTCGCACGTCTAGCCATTCGCTTTTAAGTCCATCGGCGCTCTTGACGCCTATGCGCAACCGAAATCGACCGTAAGGAACAATATAGGTATCCCAGAACTTGCGTTCGACCTTGCCAAAATCCTTCACCGTACCCAGCACCTGCATTTCCCCGGATAGCGCCGATGCGCCTTCGCCCGCTTCGTATTCAAGCACATAGGGCAGACTGGCGTCACCGCTCCAGCGCAGCGTCAATCCGTCGCGTACGCTTTCATATCGCAACACACCGCTGTGGTCCGGAAACAACCAGTGCGGAGCGACAGCGGGCGCCGCAGCGGCTGCGGCACTGGCGCCGGACTCGGGCGATCGGCGTCCCAGCGTCGCCGCGAGCAAGGGCGGGACCAGCTTGAGCACCACCTCGGGTTGCCGCCCGGAAAAATCCCGGCGTTCGGTTGGATCGGTATCCAGGTTGTAGAGCCGGGTCTCGACCAGCTTTTCGTCGCGCACGCGTATCACCGCCTTCCACGGCCCGTCCATGACCGCCGCCAGAAATTCGTGCGCATCGGCGGAGTTCTGCTCGCCGAAACCGGCCTTGCTGGTCAGTGCGCGCCACTGCCGTACCGGCAGGTTCGTGGCCAACAGGTTGCGTCCCAAAGTGGCCATACCCGTTGGCGACGTGGAAAAGTTTTTCCCCAGGTACGCAAGCACGGTGGGAACGATATCGAGATGATCGGTGGCCTGGTCGACTTGTCCCGCGACCACCCCCGGACCCCAGATCATCAGCGGTATGCGCAGGACCTCCTCGTGCAAAGTTGCGTCGCGCGTGGTCGAGGCATGGCCGACCCTGCCGCGTTCCGCCAGCTCCTCCGCGTGATCGGCGGTGAAAACGATCAACGTATCACGCAGCATTTTGCTGCGTTCGACGTACGACCAGAAGCCGCAGAACCAGGCGTCGAACTGTCTCACGTCGCCTTCATAGAGCGCGCGGACCGCGGGACGATCGCTCAATGGAAATCGATAGGCGCTGGATGGCAATGCGGACAAGCGCATGAGCGCCGCCATGCGCTCGCGTGCCGCACTGTCGCCGGCGGGCAGCATTCGCTCCCAGTCGGGCATGAACTGCGCATCCGGATGATAAGGAAGATGAACCTCAACGTCGTGATACCAGAACACGTACGGCTGCTTCTTCAACAGAAGATCGGTCAGCCAGCCGATGTGATCCTTATCATCTTCAATCGCAACGCCCAGATTTCCGTATTGATCCGCGCGCATGAAAGCCTGCGTGCCGGCGACGGCCCACCCTTCGTTGGCCAGCCGCTTGAGCGGCACCTTCCATCCCCCGGGCCACTGGTCCTGTATGGCATTGGCGCGCGAGTAAACGCCCTGTTCAAAAGGAGACAGTCCGGTGACGATGGAAATGACGTTGGGTGCAGTCCATGCCGAGACCGCGCGATGCTGCGTATAGCGCCGACTGCTGAGTGCTGCCTTCCACAGACACGGCATTAACGTCGGCGTCATGGCATCGGCGCGCAGGCTGTCGACCGTCAGAAACATCACGTTGCGGCGCGGCGCGTCGCTAGCTTCGCGCGCCGCCACGAACATCGCCGCGACCAGCATTGCGGAAATCAGGCTAGCGAAAACCCAGCGGCGTGACATAAGGCATCATCGGATAAAGCGCGGTAAGGACCGCGACCACGACCAGGACATCCAGTGCGATACGCAATTGAACACTGGCAAGTTCGCCCACCGCCGCCGAAATGGGGACCGCAACCAGTATCGGCAGCGTGGTCCACACCGGCGGCAATATATCGCGGTAATAGGGCAACGGCGCCAGCAAAGCGACGATCCCGGCCACTAAAGAGCCCATGACCAGGGTTATTTTTGCGGCGTCACCGGCGGACACGGTCAAGTCATCGCCACCGCGGCCGAAGAGTCCCAATCCATGCGCCAACAGCGACCCCGCGAGCGCCGAGACGCCGTTGACCACGACATCGCGTATGCCGAAGGTCCGCTCCGGCAACAAACCCTGGATCATTTCGTCATGGATGCCGTATACGGCGGCAGTGACAGCACTCAATCCCGCCAACCACCCGCCACTGATAAAGCGCACCATGTAGGCGCGCACCAGCACGGCCAGTGTTGCGTATTCGGCGACGTGTATGCGTTTGGCGGGAAACGCCGGGTCGGTCAGGCCTAGCGCGGCGACGGCAAACAATCCGCCGAGAACCAACGCGACGATGCGGGGTTTACCGCGCTGGCGTTGCCTCCACCCGCGCCACGCCGTCGCCACCAGCAGCAGAAACACAACCGCGAACGGCGCGCCGGCCGCGACGGACTGCCCCAGTTTCGCGGCCGCGAGCGACCACAAGGGAAACAGGTTGGCGAATCCAAACACCACCACCCACAACCCGAGCAGACAGGACGCATGCCAAACGAGACCGGGATGTCGTGTGTCACTGTTCATGGGAATTGACTTCGCGACCGATGTTCATCGCGCAATAGTATAGATACGCACAGCGAACGGACCAAAATCGTCTTCGATAATGCCACCCTTTACAACAGGCGGCGCGTCCTTGTCGAACACTCTATCCACACGTTGCAGCGCAACCGGAAACGTAATGCGGGCACGCAGCGCCGCATCGTCGAGATTGACCGCGATCAGCGTCCACAGTCCATCCTGTTCTTTAAGGATGGTGCGGACCGGCGCCGCCGATACCGCCTTACCTTCCACCATAACCTCGTAGTCGGCGGCGGCGGTCGGCGACAGCAGTGCGGGCGCCAGCGCGTGCAGCTCATTGTTGAGCGCAAGCGTCGCATGCCACAGGCTGCGGCTCGCCGCCAAGTCCTGTTCCGTTGCCAGCATCGGCGGCTTGCCGTTGTTGTCGAAGTCCGGCGTCGGACCATAGTCCGCAAGCGGCTCGGGGGCCATGCCGATAACTTCGCCGTCGCGCGTGACAAAACTGTCGTAGGCAAAATACATGATGCCGGTTGCGCCGTGTATGAGCGCAGCGTACGTCATGGCGCGCAGGTCGCGCGGCGACGGCCACGCCCAGCCGACGGTGCTGGTGAAATTTTGCACGACCAGCAGCACGGGTTTGCGCTCTGCCGATGCCTTGACCGCCAGAGCGAGCGAACGGGGTATGCCGCGCACCGTATCGAGAGTGCGCAGCGGCTCCGCGGTCAAAACCGGATAATTGAAATAGGCCACGATATCGCTCGCGTTTATCCAGCGCAGCCAGTTGACGCGCCGGCCGTCATCCATGGCCGGTTTGTCCAGACTGAAAACTGGCCGCTGCGGATCCATCGCATGGATCGCAGCGCGGCGTTGCCCGAACGTTGCGAGTTTCGCGGTATGCGTGTCGGGCTTATAGCGGCCGCTGGGCTCCTCGTCCAGATACCAGCCCCAGATCGCAGGGTCGTCATGGTAGCGGCGTACTTCGTCCATGGTCGGCTCGGGCACCATGACTTGAAGTCCGGCGGCGCGGGCCGGCTCTATGACATCAGCCAGCTTCTGCCCCTCCCAATAATGAATGAGATTAAAGCGCGCGTCCCTGAGCAGCGAGAAATCGTAGTGGCGCCCGAAGTGAGGTCCGTTCAGCGCGTGATAAAGACCGACCGGAAAAAACGAACGGCGCGCATCGTAGCTCAGTCGTATCGCGCCGCGGGTGTCGGTGTGCGGCACACCGCCGCGATAAATTTTCTGGACGGCTTGCGCGGGCTCGATCGGCGGCAACGTGGAACACCCCGCCGCGAACACCAGCAACATGGCGAGTACGCTCAAGCCGCGGCGGCGCGACATCCACCCGCAGAACGAACGACGGAACAAATCGTTCAACCGCGCGCTACAGACCTTCGGGCGCAATCGGCACTAACCCGGAATATGCCACGACAGGCGTGCGTGTTCGCCGTTTACGATGTCGAAGTTGACGCTGTTTGGGTCCTGATACTTGCGTTGTTGCATGCGCATGGCCTCGGGCAGTGCCTTGGCGTCCATGGTGGTTTCCCGCACCGTCTTCCGGGCAACGACATTGTCGGGTTTGTCGGTGTAGACGGCGCCGCCGCCTTCTACCTGCGCCGCGGCCTGATCGACGTCATCGACGATGAAGCCCAAATGATGCAGGCCTTGGTGGCCCAGCGCTTCTTGGTTGTTTTGATTGTCGAGTATGGCGAGATTGACCACGCCATCCGATAGATGTATGGACAGTTTGGATTCGCGTACGCGCTTCATGCCAAACGCCTGTTCATAGAATTTCGCGGTCGCGTCGGGGTTGGATACGGCCATTGCGATGTGACGTAACTTAGCCATGAAATACTCCTTGAGGTAAGCGGCAGTCATGCCGACTTGCTGATTGTATCTCCGACGCCATCATTTTCGCGCGCCGGTTTCGCGCGTTAACTTTGGGACGCGATTATTGGCGGGCAGGCTGCATGCCGTACGACGTGATGACCGCCGTTGCCTCCGGCGTACGCAAAAAGTCCACCAGCGCCCTCGCTGCCGCGGTATCTCCGGTGCCACCGATAATGGCCGCCGCAAACGTGATTTGATACTGCTGTTCGCCCGGCAACGGACCAACCACTGCTATGCCCTTGTACCGCATCAGGCTCTGCAGTTGCGATACTCACGGCACGGATTTCCTGAACGCCCGCAATTGCCTGTTACGCGGAAGGTATGCCAAATATTACGCTCATTAACGGATACAATTAAACCTCTTTCAGTTCGGCAACAAACTCCCATGGACAATAAGACCATTACCGGTGATTTCATCGACCAGGTGCTCGCGATCGAGTTCCGGTCGTTGCCTCCCGAGGCCATCGACATGGCGCGACAGGTAACATTGGACGGTTTGGCGGTCATGCTCGCGGGGTCCACCGAGCCGCTGGGCGTCGGGCGCATCTCGACTGCCTATGTACGCGAACTGGGTGGCGCGCCGCAGGCCAGCGTGATTGCAGGCGGCTTCAAGACATCGATGCAGTATGCCGCCTACGCCAACGGATGCATGGCGCATGCACTCGATTGGGACAACACCTGGTATCCGCTCAATCACCCGACATCACCGACACTGCCGGCTATCCTCGCCCTTGCCGAAAATTACCGATTGTCGGGACAAAAGGTGATCGAGGCCGTGGTAACGGCATTCGAAGTGCAGGCACGTGTGCGGCTCGCTTGTACCGACAAATCGCGGATTCCCGGTTCCGGATTCCATTGGCCCGGCACCACCGGCGTGTTCGGCGCGGTAGCGGGCGCGGCCAAGGCGCTCGATCTGAATCGCGAACAAATGCTGATGGCATTGGGGATTGCCGGATCGCGCGCCGGCGGCATGTCGATCAATACCGGCACCATGACCAAGTCTTCGCATGCAGGGCACGCCGCGCGCATGGGCGTGGAATGCGGGGTGCTGGCGAAAATGGGCTGGACCGCCAGCGCCGATGTGTTCGGCCCCAAGGGCTTTTTTGACACGTTCATGCCCGGTGACGCGCAGCCCGAATTATTGACCGAAGGTTTTGCCTCGCCACTGCGCATGGTCAGCCCGGGCGTGGGGTTCAAAAAGCATCCGTGCAATTACTTTACGCATCGTTCCATCGACGGCGCGCTGGCATTGCGCGCGGAACACACGATACAGCCCGACCAGATTGAGCGTGTGCAGGTCGTATTTCCGCGTATCGTCTATGTCGTACGCCCCAATCCGGCCACCGGGCTCGACGGCAAATTCAGTGTGCAATATGCGACGTTGCTGGCGCTGCTCGATGGTGTAATTACCGTCGATTCGTTCACCAATGAACGGCGATTTGCACCGGATGTCGTTGCCCTGCTGCCTCGCGTAGAGGTTCAGATTGACGACACCATTCCCGCCGATTTCGACCGCATGCACGTCGTCGTCCACGTAGAATTGAAGGATGGGCGACGGTTATCGAAGAAAGTCGACAAGCTGACGGGATGGGTGGGAAATCCGTTGCCGCGCGATCAGCGGCTTAAGAAATTTCTCGCCTGCACGCGCCGGGTGCTCAAGGAAAAGGAGTCACAACACATGCTGGAACTGGTGGAAAAACTGGATACCCTGCCTGACGTGGGCGAGATCATGGATATAGCGCGTTGCAAACGGAGCGCGACATGAGCCGGCTGGAGCGCAACGCGAGCCGGCGGCTCAGGGTTGCGGTCGTCGGCGCCGGGTTCAGCGGCAGTCCGGATGGGCGCGAGCGCTGGGCGGTGCGAGCCCACGTTCCGGCGCTCAAGGCATTGCCCGATTTGTTCGAGGTCAGCGCCGTATGCACGACGCGCATGGAGACCGCGACCACCGCCGCGAAACATTTTGGGGTGCCGCATGCATATGACAACGTCGAGCGCATGCTGCGCGAGTGCGATGAGATCGATATCGTCTGTGTGAGCGTGCGGCCTGCTTATCATTACGCTGTGGTAATGGCGGCATTGCGCGCCGGCAAGCACGTGTTTTGCGAACAGCCTCTGGGCGTGACGACCGCCGAAGCGCAGGAAATGTACGAACTGGCGCGCCGCCAGGGTGTGCGCACCATCATCGGCCACCAGACTCACTATGACCCCGCTACTTTACAAATGGCCGACCTGGTGCGTGAAGGATATATCGGACGGCCATTGAATTTCACGCATACGGAATTCGTCAGCAATTACATCGTGCCGCGGCCCGGCCATCGCGGCTGGCTGTTTCAGTCGCAAATGGGCGGCCATCCAGGGTATCGCAGCGGCCACAGCCTGGACCGTGTGGCTGCGGTATTGCGCGAGGACGTGACCGAGATATGCGCCGCGATGGCGGTTAAAGTTCCCGAACGCGCCAATGTCGATGGCGGCCCGCCAATACGCAGCGATCAGGTCGACAACATGAACTACCTGTTGAATGTCGGCGGCGACATCATGGGGGCGTTGCAGGTATCGTTCACGGCCTGGTTCGGCACCGGTACGCGGTTTGAACTCTACGGCACGGAAGGCATGTTGATGCTCTCCAGCGCGAATTCGACCGATTGGGACAAAAAAACCGGCGCGGGAGACCCCAGCCGCGGCGAGATGAAACTCTATGGCGCGCGCGCCGATATTGAGCAGATTATCGCCAACCCCGTTGCTCCCGAGCGGCTGGAAAACAAGTTCACCGAAATGCCGGGCAAGGATCGCTACTGTTTTGTCCCCGGCATAGACCGCGGGCGCGCGACGTTTCTGGTCGCGCAAACGTGGCGTGCTTTTGCCGACGCCATCAATTCCGGCAAGGAGTGCGAACCGAGCTTTCGCGACAAGCTCAAGATCCACTATATCTGGGATGCAGCGGAACAGTCGGTGCGCGACAAACGCTGGATCAAGGTCGACTACAGCAAGCTGTAACTGCCACGATCACGTTGCACAACTGCACGGACCGAACATGCAAACACCAAAAACCAGCATATCGATATTGTTCACGACGATGACGCTTTTCGGGTTCGGAACGGTCAGCGGACAGATCTATCCGAACCGTCCGATACGCATCATTGCTTCCGAACCCGGCGGTGGTAACGATTTCGCGGCGCGCGTGATTGCGCAGGGAATTTCCGCGCCGCTCGGTCAGCAGGTCATTGTCGACAACCGGCCCGCCGGCGTGGTGGCGATAGAACCCGCGGCCAAAGCGCCGCCGGACGGTTACACGCTGCTCTTGTACAGCAACGGTTTGTGGACGCTGCCGTTCATACAAAGCGTTCCTTATGATGTGCTCCGGGATTTTGCGCCCATCACCCTGGCAGTACGGGCGCCCAATATTCTCGCCGTGCATCCGTCTTTACCGGTAAAGACCGTGAAGGAGCTGATCGCATTGGCCAAAGCGAGGCCGGGCGAATTGAACTATGCATCGGGTTCCACCGGTTCTTCGCCGCACCTTTCCGCGGAACTGTTCAACTCCATGGCTGGCGTCAAGATCGTGCGCATCAATTACAAGGGCAGCGGCCCGGCGGTGAGTGCGCTGGTGGGAGGCCAGGTACAACTGATGTTTGCCACCTCCGGCGCGGCCGAACCGCACTTGCGGTCAGGCAGGCTGCGCGGATTGGCGGTAACCAGCGCGGAGCCGTCAGCGCTGGCGCCTGGATTACCGACGGTGGCGGCGTCCGGCTTGTCGGGTTATGAGTCAGACACCCCCTACGGGGTATATGCGCCGGCCAAGACACCCGACGCGGTGATTCAGCGGCTGAATCAGGAGATCGTCAAGTTTCTGGCGCGGACTGAGGTCAAGGAGAAATTTTTCGGCGCCGGATTTGATATCGTCGCAAGCACATCGGAACGGTTTGCGACGGTGTTGAAAGCGGACATCGTGCGCATGGCCAAACTGGTCAAGGACGCCGGTATCGCCACGCAATGAGTATTGAATATCAACAGTGAGGCTAGCATGACTGAACGTGCCACCGCGCGACTGCGCGAATTGATGAACAAGCCCGGCTGTATCGTCGCTCCGGGCGTTGCGGATGCGCTTGCTGCACGTCTGGTGACCATGGCCGGTTTCGACGTGGTCTACATGACGGGCTTCGGCACCGGTCTGACCCGGCTCGGCATGCCGGACGTGGGATTGCTGACCGCCACGGAAATGATAGACAACGCGAGCCGCATCGTCGATGCATCCGGGCTGCCCGTGGTTGCTGACGCCGACACCGGCTACGGCAACCCCATCAACACGCGGCGTACCGTACGCGACTACGAGAAAGCAGGTGTCGCCGCCGTGCATCTTGAAGATCAGACGTGGCCCAAGCGCTGCGGGCATCTGGCGGGCAAAGGCGTGATCCCAACCGCGGAAATGGTGGCCAAGGTCAAGGCCGCCTGCGACGCGCGGCGCGATTCCGATTTCGTGATCATCGCGCGCACTGACGCCATCGCCGTCGAGGGTATGAACGCGGCGCTCGACAGGGCCGCCGCTTACCGCGAGGCCGGCGCCGACGTGCTGTTCGTGGAAGCGCCCGTGGGTCTTGAAGAAGTAAAAATCGTCGCCAACCGTTTCAAAGGCATCCCCCTGCTCTACAACATGGCAGCCAGCGGCAAGACGCCGGACCTGCCGGCGGATGAACTGGGCCGGCTCGGCTTCAAGATTTCACTCTATCCAAACTGGCTGCTGCTGGCCGCGATACCAGCGATGCAGAATATCCTGTCCGAACTCAAGCGCACCGGCTCCATTGCGCACATGCGTGACAAGGTCGCGACCTTCAAGCAGTTCACCGACATTGCAGGGTTGCCCGAAATTCAGAAGCTCGAAGAACGATATGGGGTGCCGGAAGACCGGCGCGCTGGGCTATAAGGGCATGATTAAGATATAAGTTTTGCTTTCAAGGATGATGATGAACACGCCTCGCACCATGTTCGAAAAAATCTGGGACCGTCACGTCATCGTCAAACGCGGTGAAAGCGAAGCATTGCTGCATATCGACCGCAATTTCGTGCACGAGGGTTCGTTCCACGCGTTCGGAGCGTTAGCCGCGGAAAATCGTGAAGTACGCAAGCCCAGGCAAACCTTCGCGGTCGCCGACCACTATGTGCCTACGCTCAACCGCGATCGCGGCATCGCCGCGGTCACCGATCCCGAAATCCGCAATCAGATGGAAATGTTGGCGAACAATACGAAAAAGCACGGGATAGTGCATTACGGCATCGACGATCCGCGCCAGGGTATCGTGCATGTCATAGGCCCCGAGCTTGGAATCACGCAACCGGGGCTCACCATCACTTGCGGCGATTCGCATACCTCAACCCACGGCGCGTTTGGCGCCTACGCGGTCGGCATAGGTGCATCCCAGTTGAAACAGATACTCGCGACGCAATGCCTGTGGCAGAAGAAACCCAAGACCCTGCGCGTCAGCGTCGAAGGTGCGATTGCTGTTGGTGTCACCGCCAAGGACATCATACTTGCGATCATCGCCGAGATCGGCACTGCGGGGGCAACCGGCCACACCATAGAATATGCAGGGTCGGCGATACGAGCGTTCAGCATGGAAGGGCGTCTGACCGTGTGCAATATGTCGATAGAAGCCGGCGCGCGCGCCGGTATGATCGCGCCCGACGACACAACCTTTGCTTACCTGGCCGGACGCGAATTCGCCCCCAAGGCCGCGCACTGGGATTCGGCTCTTGAGTTCTGGCGTTCCCTGCCTGGCGATGCGGGTGCGCGCTTTGATCGCGAAGTCACGCTCAACGCGACGACTCTGGCCCCCATGGTGACGTGGGGCACGAGTCCTGAAGAGGCCGTGTCGGTGACCGCCGTGATTCCCGATCCGGCGGCGGCGGATAACGCCGACAAACGCGCCCATATGGAGCAGGCATTGCGTTATCAGGCGCTGACGCCCGGCACCAGACTGACCGACATCGGTGTCGACTATGCGTTCATAGGCACGTGCACGAATGGCCGTATTGAAGACCTGCGCGCGGCAGCCGCGGTGTTGAAAGGCCGTAAGACCGTAATTCCTGCGTGGGTGTCCCCGGGCTCGACCACCATCAAGCTGCAAGCCGAAGCCGAAGGTCTGGCAACCATATTTCGTGACGCGGGTTTTGAGTGGCGGGCTTCGGGCTGCTCAAGTTGTGCCGCCGTCAACGGCGATATCGTGCCTGCCGGCAAGCGTTGCGCATCGACCTCCAATCGCAATTTCGAAGGTCGTCAGGGACAAGGCGCACGCACCCACCTGATGAGTCCGGCGATGGTCGCGGCGGCGGCAGTCACCGGCAAGATCACCGACGTGCGTACGCTTATGGCCGGGCGGCCCTAAGCTTAGTGATGAGTGCGGAGTGCAAAATGCAAAGTGAATTGAGGCTGCACCAGTTTATTGCACACCGTAAGCTCTGCGGGTTTCGCTCATCACTCATCACTCATCATTCATCACTCCTCACTGGATTAACCCCATGCAGCCCTTCACCAGACTCACCGCCGTCGCCGCGCCCCTCGACATCGCGAACATCGACACCGACCAGATCATACCGGCGCGCTACCTGAGCAAGGCGCGTGGCCCGGGATACGAGCGCTGGGGATTTCATGACATGCGCTATGAAACCGATGGCCGTGAAAAGCCGGGCTTTGTCCTGAACCAGGCGCCGTACCGCAATGCGCAGATACTGGTGGCCGGCGCGAACTTCGGCTGCGGGTCTTCGCGCGAGGCGGCGGTCTACGTGCTGCTCGCCAATGGTATCCGTGCGGTGATCGCACCGAGTTTCGGCGACATTCATTACGGCAACGAGCTGCAGAACGGCATGTTGCCGGTGGTATTGCCCGCCGACATTGCGCATAAGTTATGCGAGCAACTGAAAAGTCAGCCCGGCGTGCAAATCGGCGTAGACCTCGAATCGCAGACGGTTACCGGTCCCGATGGAGCAACGTATCACTTCGACATCGATCCCAATCAGAAGGAAAAACTGCTCAACGGTCTGGACGACATCGGCCTCGTCATGCAAAACATCGAGAAGATCGAAGGCTTTGAGTTACGCCATCACGAAGAATTGCCGTGGCTGGCATGACGTTGCTCCCTGAGCCGCGGCACGTTTGACGATACTCGTGCGCGCCTACTCGGCGCGTATTCCCGCTTATGGAAAACACACAGGTATATCTCCCGAAATAACTCGGCACGGATCCCCGTTTCGCCTATCAGCTTTCCCCACTTCGCCATATCGCTGCGCATGTAATCCGCAAATTCCTTCGGTGAATTGGCAACGGCTTCCACTCCCGAATTGAACAACTGGTCGCGGACTTCCGGTGTCCTGAAATGCTGTGCAATCACGTGATTCACGCGCGTGATGAGGGTTGCGGGAGTCTTTGGGTTATCGCTAAGTTTTCAGACACGCTCAACAGAATTGCCGCCATTTTGGCGATACTCGCTGTTGCTGACGCGCAGCTACTCAGCGCGTATGCCCGCTTCCTTGATGACCTTGCCGAGACGCGACATTTCAGCTTTTATGATGTCCGTGAGCGTCTGAGGGGTGCTGCCGACAGCCTCGATCGAAGCCGCGAAAAACTTTTCCTTGATGTCCTCGCGCGATAACACCGAAACGGCCTCCCTGTTCAACCGGCTGATAATCGCCGCAGGGGTGCGCGCCGGAGCAAAGAATCCATACATGCCGGCCGACTCATACCCCGGCAGTCCGCTGGCGGCCACGGTCGGCACGCCAGGCACCAGCGCGGACGGTTGTGCCGTGGTCACCGCCAGCGCGCGCAGTTTGCCGGATTTGATGTGCTGTACACCGCTGTTCGGACTGGAAAACTCCATCTGCACTTCGTTGCTGAGCAGCGCCGTAACTCTTAAACCCGCCGCCTTATACGAGATGCGCACGATGTTGACGCCCGCCATGGACTTGAACAGTTCGGCGGACAAGTGCGACGCGGAACCCAGCGCGCCGGTCGAGTAATTCAGTTCGCCGGGTCTGGCTTTGGTGAGTGCGATTAACTCCTTGACGGATTTTGCCGGCACCGCCGCGTTCACGACCAGCACGTTGGGCTGCCGATTGACGAGCGTAATCGGCGCGAAATCCTTGAGTACATCGTACGGCGTCTTTTCTATCAGTGTACCTATCCACAGCGATCCGCCATTGATCAGCAAGGTATAACCATCGGGTTGCGCCTGCGACACGATGACCCCGGAGCCCCCCCCGGCGGCGCGATTCTCGACGATCACCTGCTGTCCGAGCCCGCTCGCGATTCCCTGCGCCATCAGGCGCGCCGTAAAGTCACCGGAACCGCCTACGCCCGAGGTTACGATGCGTATCGGTTTGCTGGGGTAAGTCTGCGCGGACGCGCTTCCGACGCCGGCCATCACGGCCGCCAAGTTTAAAATGCTGATCATTGGTCGCTTCAATCTCATACCTCCTCCTACTGGTGTGGCTCAAAAAATCAGTGCAAAATCGACTCAAAGCCTTGCGGCGCACCTCTACTGTAACCCGAATGGACCAACGACAGTCCTATGCGCGACTTCGACTTTAACGTAACCCGTGACCAGGCCATCGCGCGCATCGATCTCAATCGTCCCGACGCGGGCAACGCACTGACGCGCGCCATGATGGTACGACTTGCCGAGGTGTTGCGCGAGCTGGGCCGCGACACCGGCGTGAACGTCGTTGCCATCGGCAGCCGCGGTGTGCAGTTCTGTCGTGGACGCGACGCCAAGGGCGAATCGCGCGCCGGCATGACGCCCTATGAGGTGCGCGTGCAGATGATGGGCGCGGTACTCGATGTCTACCAGGCGGTGGCGGATGTGCCGGTGCCGGTGGTCGCGCTGGTGCATGGCGATGCACTGGGATTTGGCGCCGCGATGGCGGTCGGCTGCGACATTACGCTCGCAGCGGATAACGCACGTTTCGCGTTCCCGGAGATAGATCACGGCATCCCGCCGACCATGGCGATGTCCGCTGCGCTGGGCAAGGTACCGGCGAAGGCGCTGACCTATCTGATTTATTCCGCGGAAGAGGTGGATGCGTCTCAGGCGGTGGCGTTGGGACTTGCGAGCAAAGTATTTCCGCAAATGACCTACGCCGCGGATGCCGACGCATTTCTGAAGAAGCTCGCGGGCCGGCCGCGGCTGATACTCGAAACCATCAAGCGCTATCAGGCCAAGGCCGCGCACCTCACGCCCGACATGGCGTCAGAATATGCGGGCACGCTGCTCGCCTTGGTGCGCTCGTGAAAAACCGAATGTTGATCAAGATAAATGGACGAATGATGAAATACCTGCTGATCCCCATGCTATTGCTGCTAACGGGCTGCTCCGTTCTTGCCGTGGCGGACGCGGGCGTCAGCGCAGTCGCTACCACGATCAAAGTTGGCGCCAAGGTGGTTGGTGCGGCCGTGGATGCGGTCATACCCGATAAAGAGAAGGACAAGAAATAAGAAGCGCGTCTTTCCATAACATGGACTCCTTTCCTCACGCTGGTAATGCAACAACCATGCCTCTCGCACAATCCAAACTGACGGCTCAAGGCCAGATTTCAGTGCCCTCAGAAATTCGCAGGAAACTCGGCATCGGCCCCGGCTCCGTGCTCGAATGGCATGAAGCCTATGGTCAAATCATAGTGCGGAAAGCGGGACGGCATACGCTGGCCGATGTGCATGCAGCCCTGTTTCCCGGCGCCGCTGCCGGACAAGAAACGCCCGCCAATGTGAAGGAAGGCATCAAGAAATTCATTCGACGCAAGCATGCACGCGGTTGATACCAATCTCCTCGTGCGGCTGATGAAGCGCGATGAACGGGACCGCGGAAACTGTTACGATAGTATTATTGATCATTAACGGAGAATAGGACTGAACATGGACAAAGGCCTGAAGACGCTGGGCAAATACGCGGCATCCCTCAAATATACCGACTTGCCGAAAGGCACGGTGCAGGCGGTGAAAGAACGGTTGCTTGATTCCATGGGCTGTGCCCTGGGTGGTTACCTGCTGGAAGCCGGCAAAGCCGCACGCAAGATGTGCCCGATTTCCAACGACACGTTTAGCGCGCGCATCATAGGATCACTACAGCGCTCCACGCCGGAGATGGCGGCTTTTGCCAACGCCACCATGGTACGCGATCTCGACCACTCGGACGTATACCATCCCTCGATCACCTCCGGATGCCACCCCAGCAACTGCATCTCCGCGCCCCTCGCAGTCGCCGAAGCGATCGGTGCCAGCGGAAAAGACCTGATCACCGCGATCGCCCTCGGGTATGAAATGTATGTTCCGTTCGTTGAAAACAAAGCGAAGATCAAGAATCAGTTTGAATTTGATGGGCTCATGGCCAGCCTCGGCAGTGCGATGGCGGTCGGCAAGCTGCTTGGTCTGAACGAGGAACAACTTTCCGTAACCGCCTCGCTGGCGCTAATTGCCAACGTTGGCCTGGGCATGCGCCGGGTCGGCAAGGTCTCGATGTACAAGGAAGTCTATGCCGGCATGGCCGCCCGCCAGGGCATTTTTTCAGCGCTGATGGCACAAGCGGATATGACCGCGCCCGAGGAATCCATAGAGTCCAACCAGGGCGGTCTGCGTCACGTCGTCATGACCGACGGCATCTTCGCGCTGGAGCGGCTGGCGCGCAGCAAACAACAATTCATGATAGAGCGCAGCGTCATCAAGGCTTTCCCCATCGGCGGCGGTGTTCACATGTCTGCCTACACCGCGCTCGATTTGCGCAAAAAAGTGCGCGCCGATGAAATCGCTTCGATCGAGATACAGACCGAATCGTATGGCAAGTCCACGTCCGCCCTGCCGCAGCACTGGCATCCGACCACGCGCGAAACCGCCGATCACAGCATACCCGTGGCGGTGGCCGTTATGCTCGTCGACGGTTTCATGGATGCGGAAAGCTGGCGCAAGGAAAGATTCAAGGCGCCCGAGGTTCTCGACCTGATACGCAAAATACGGGTCGTGGAAAACCCCGAGTTTTCCAGACAGTACCCGGCCAAGAAAAACATGATCATGGAGGCGAAAACGCACAGCGGCGAAATCCGCAGGGTGCACAAGATCAAGACTCCCGCCGACGACAAGACCAGCGTGGATTTCATTATCTCGAAGTTCATGCGCTACGCCGACAGCGTGCTATCGCCGCCACAAGCCAAGGCGACATTGGATGCGGTCTGGAAACTCGACAAGCTTGAGCGCGCCGGCGCCGTCCTGGATAACTTGTTCGTGTAAGTGAATTGTCGGCAAAGGTCTGCCGACCTACTTCTGCTCATAAAAATCCCGCTACCGCGGGATTTTTATTTGATCAGAAGATTCTTGAGTGTCTGCAGGTATATTTTCGGCAGTTGATAAAGTTCGTCGACCCGTATGCACTCGTTGATCTTGTGGATGGTGGCATTGGTCGGCCCGCATTCAACCACCTGCGAGCAGATGTCGGCGATGAACCGTCCGTCGGAAGTTCCGCCCGTTGTCGACAATTCGGTATTGATGCCGGTGACGGTTTTGATGGCGCGTGATATGGCGTCGACCAGATCACCGCGCTTAGTCAGAAACGGCCGGCCGTCGTAGGTCCAGTCCAGGTTATAGGAAACGCCGTGTTTGTCGAGTATGCCGTGCACGCGCGTCTGCAGCGATTCCAGCGTGCTGGATGTCGCGAAGCGAAAATTGAATTTGATCTGCGCGGCCCCCGGGATCACATTGTTGGCGCCGGTACCAGCGTTGAAATTAGAAACCTGCCAGGTGGTGGGCGGGAAATATTCATTACCGTTGTCCCATTCGGTTTTCGCAAGCTCGGCGAGCGCCGCGGCCACCATGTGTATCGGATTTTCCGCCAGATGCGGATACGCGACGTGGCCCTGCACACCTTTGACCGTGAGCAAGCCCGACAATGAACCGCGGCGTCCGTTTTTGATCATGTCGCCGGTCTTTTTAACCGCGGTCGGCTCGCCGACGATGCAGTAATCGAGCTTTTCGTCACGCGCCTTCAGCGCTGCGACTACGCGCGCCGTACCGTCTACCGAAGGCCCCTCTTCATCGGAGGTAAACAACACCGCCAGCGAACCGGGGTGATCGGGATGCTGTTGGATGAAATCCGAAATAGCCACCACGAACGCGGCCAGCGAGCTTTTCATATCGGAAGCACCGCGTCCATACAGCACGCCATCCCTGATGGTGGGCACGAACGGATCGCTTTGCCATTCGTTCAGCGGCCCGGTGGGCACCACGTCGGTATGGCCGGCGAAACACACCAGCGGACTTTCCGTGCCGCGCCGCGCCCACAGATTATCCACACCCCCCATGCTGATCTTGTCGCATGTGAACCCCAGCGGCTCCAGAAGCGCGATCAGCAGATCGAGACATCCAGCGTCGTCGGGGGTGACCGAGCGACGCGATATGAGTTGTTGTGCGAGGTCCAGCGTATCGATAGTCACGGCAGTGCTTTCAGAAAATGGATCCGGCATGCATCTTAACAAATCCCGGCACGGGTGCGAGTCAAGCTGATGTGACCGAAGCTCGTAGCCCGGATGTAACAAAGTGGAATCCGGGGATCGCGCCCGGTCTGGGACGATGACACCGAGTACGCTGCGCTTGCTCCGGGCTACCCGTGCCAGGCGAACGATTCGAAGTGGTCCGCTTGAGTCATTTCACACACCACTTTGAATCGCCCCTTCCCGGCACCGCGCCTGCCGCACGTTGATTGCGAGCCGTTAGAATAGAACGCTTTAACAATTTTGTGGCAGAGGTCCTCCATCGTGATCGGTGCGCTGGTTACACAATGGTTCAAGACGCGATATGGTGCGGAACTGATCGCCATCGCGGCGCAGGAACACCTAGCCCTGGAGCTGATTGCGCTGCCCGCCGATCCGCAGGCCAGACTGTCGGACGACGATGCGGCGCGCGTTGAGATTGCCTACCTGAGCAACGATGTCCTGCCCGAATTTGGCAAATCATTTTTCTCGGCGGCCCGCAAGGCGGCCAATCTCAAGTGGCTGCACGTGTATATCGCCGGCGTCGATCACCCCGTTTACGCGAGCATGATCGCGCGCGGCATACATCTGACCACATCGTCGGGCGCCAATGCCGAGCCGGTTGCGCACACGGCGATCGCGGGCATGCTGGCACTGGCGCGCGGTTTGCCGCGCTGGGCCGCCGACCAGCAGGCGCGCCGCTGGAATCCCGTGCGCACCGCGGATCTGCCGCGTGATCTTCGCGGCCAGGTGATGCTGGTCTATGGACTGGGCAAGATCGGATCCGAAATAGCGCGGCTGGCACGGGCATTCGGCATGCGCGTCATCGGCGTGCGCCGCAATGCCATCGAGACCGAACACGTCGATGAGATCCATACGCCAGACAAACTGCATGACTTGCTTCCCGAATGCGACTGGCTCACGCTTGCCTGTCCATTGACCGACCAAACCCGGGGCATGGTAGACGCGGCAGTGCTGGCACGCTTGCCGCGCGGAGCGCAGGTCATCAATATCTGCCGTGGCGAAGTCATCGATGAACCCGCGTTGGTCGCGGCGCTCGGCAGCGGGCACCTTGCGGGCGCCTACCTCGATGTATTCGTCCACGAACCGCTACCCGCCGATTCGCCACTGTGGGACATGCCCAACGTGATCGTTTCGCCGCACAACGCATCCGCATCCGCCGGCAACGATGCACGATGCAATGCGATATTTATCGAAAATCTGAAGCGCTGGAATAGTCATGAGCCGCTCTTCAATGAAGCAATATAACGCAATAAAACATATCGTTATGTCGGCAACCCCCATTTGCGCCTTACTCGGGCTGACGCTGTGCCTGTCCGTGCTCTCTGCGGACGCGCAAACGCTTGCGCCAGAGCAAAAACTTTTGCGCGAGATTTTCCAGGAACTGGTCGAAATCAACACCACCGATTCCACAGGCGACACCACCAAAGCGGCCGCTGCGATGGCTGCCCGCCTCAAGGCAGGCGGTATACCCGCTGACGGCATCAAAGTCATCGTCCCGCCGGACGCACCGAAGAAAGGCAACCTCGTTGCGCGCCTGCGCGGCAGCGGGGCGAAAAGGCCGCTGCTGCTGTTGGCGCATATCGACGTCGTGGAAGCCAACCGCGCGGACTGGCAACGAGATCCCTTCAAGCTGGTTGAGGAGAACGGTTACTTTTACGCGCGCGGAGCAGCGGACAACAAAGCCATGGCGTCCTCGCTCGTCTCGCTGTTGATCCAGCTAAAGCAAGAAGGTTACCGTTCGAACCGCGACATCATCGTGGCGCTAACCGCGGACGAGGAAATCATTCCGTCGAAGTACAACGGTGTTGAATATCTGCTTAAAAACCATCACAGCCTGATAGACGCCGAACTGGCGCTAAATGAAGGCGGCAGCGGACGCATCGACCGCAATGGAAAATATTTGTTTCACAGCATGCAGGCCGGCGAAAAAGTATTTCAGACCTACCGGCTGGAAGTCACCAACCCCGGAGGACACAGCGCGCAGCCGGTCAAGGACAACGCGATATACCACCTTGCTGAAGGGTTAACGCGCCTGGCGAAGTTCGATTTCCCTGTCAAGATCACCGATGTTCCTCGCGCTTACTTCGCACGCATGGCGGAGCTTGAGTCGGGACAGCTTGCCACAGATATGAAAGCAATATTGCGCGAGCCTCCCGATTCGCAGGCACTGGTGCGCATAACCGCCGTTCCGCGTTACAACGCGCTTCTGCGCACGACCTGCGTTGCCACCATGCTCGATGCCGGCCATGCCACCAATGCGCTGCCACAACGCGCTCGCGCCGTGGTCAACTGCCGCGTGCTCCCTGGAGAGTCGGTGGCCGAAGTGCAGAAAACGCTAGCCAGCGTACTCGCCAACGAAAAGATTGCGCTCACGCCCGACGGCGCGGCAGTGTTAAGCCCCGCATCACCGCTCACACCCGAGATCATGGGGCCCGTGGCTGAAATCAGCGCCCAGATGTGGCCCGGCATCCCAATAGTCCCGACCATGTCGGCTGGTGCCACCGACGGCCGTTTCCTCAATAACTCAGGCATACCGGCTTACGGCATTAGCGGCCAGTTTCACGAAGCAGAGGGCAATGGCGTACACGGCCTGAATGAGCGCCTGAGGGCCAAGTCGCTGTATGAGGGCCGGGAATTTCTATTGCGGCTGGTGAAGGCGTTGTCGTCGTCGCAATAACCGCGGATTGCCGCGAATCTTGGGCGACTGCACCTGCTTCCGCTAAAATCGCCAACGTTGATGTCTTCCAATAACGAACACTGGAGCAGCGATGAAAACGATACCGTTCGCCGTAGTGGCGTGCCTCGCGAGTGTTCAGAGCTACGCGCAAAATTATCCTGCTAAAACAATCCGTATCGTCGTGCCTTATGTCGCCGGCGGCAACACCGACTTTACCGCACGCGTGATCGCAGCTAAATTGGTCGAGGTATTCGGCCAGCAGATCGTGATCGAGAACCGCGCGGGCGGCGGCACCAACATCGGTTCCGATCTGATCGCGAAAGCGCCGGCCGACGGCTATTCGCTGCTGATGGGTGGCGCATCCAATGCCATCAACATGAGTCTTTATCCGAAGATGTCCTATGACACGCTGCGCGATTTTGCGCCGGTCGTGCTCTGCGTGAAGGGCGCTAACGTGTTGTCGGTGCATCCTGCTCTGCCCGCGAAAACTCTGAAGGAACTACTTTCCCTCGCGAGGGCTCAGCCCGGCAAACTGAACTTTGCCTCGTCTGGAATCGGCAGCTCGAACCAGATGGCGGGCGAGCTGCTGAAGGTGATGGCCAAGGTAAATATCACGCATGTGCCTTACAAAGGCAACCCGCCCGCACTGATAGACACCGTAAGCGGGCAGGTTGAAATGTTATTCAGCGGCGTGCCGGCACTGCTGCCGCATATCCAAAGTGGGCGACTGCGTGCGCTGGCCATCGGCAGTCTGAAGCGCTTTCCCGCTCTGCCGACGGTACCTACGCTGGATGAAGCCGGACTCAAAGACTACGAGGCGACCACCTGGTTCGGGCTGATGGCGCCGGCGAAAGTGCCCAAAGACATCGTTGCGCGTCTCAATTCCGAAATCGGCAAGGCACTTGCCAGCAAGGAAGTGCACGATCGCTTTATCAATGAAGGCGTGGAGCCCATGGGCGGAACACCGGAACAGTTCGGCATGTTCATACGCGACGAGATAGAGAAATATGCAAAGGTGGTGAAAGCGGGCAACCTGAAAGCGGAGTGAGCATCTGCCCGTGAAGTTGTTAAGGATTGACTGCACGAATATTTGATATCAACGAAAGGAAAAAAGTGACTAACCCGGTTGTTTTGCTGGAACGCCCCGCGGATGGCGTCGCACTGATTCGCATCAATCGCCCCGAAGCGCGCAATGCGCTCAATATGGAAGTTCGCCGCTTGCTCGCGCAATATCTGACGGCCGCCAGTGAAGATGCGGCTATACGCTGCATCGTGCTCACTGGCAACGAAAAATCGTTCGCGGCGGGCGCGGATATCAAGGAAATGGCCGGCATGGGCGCCATCGAGGCTATGCAACGCGGCACCGATAAACTGTGGCGCACCACGGCGGCGTGCACCAAACCCGTGATCGCGGCAGTCAACGGATTCGCGCTCGGCGGCGGATGCGAACTGGCGATGACGTGCGACATTATCGTCGCTGGCGAATCAGCGCGTTTTGGTCAACCCGAAGTCAAAATCGGCATCATCCCCGGTGGGGGTGGCACGCAACGCCTGACGCGCGCCGTGGGCAAGTACAAGGCGATGCGCATTTGTCTGACCGGTGACTTGTTCAGCGCCCAGGAAGCGCATGCCATGGGCCTGGTCAGCGAGGTCGTGCCGGATGTGGAAGTCGAAAAGCGCGCCGTCGCCATGGCCACGCAAATCGCCGAGCTGGCGCCGCTTGCGGTCCAGCAAATCAAGGAAGTCATACTCGCCGGTCAGGATGCGTCGCTGGATGCAGCACTACGCCTGGAGACCAAGGCAATTCAGGTGTTGTTTGCATCGCAGGACCAGAAAGAAGGCATGGCGGCGTTCATCGAGAAGCGCAAGCCGAAATTTCAGGGCAAGTAGCGCAAAAACTTGCTTCGATAACAATGTAGGCTCAGTAGATAAAGGGAGTCATCCTCACCGGCCAGGATGCGTCGCTGGTGTACGACCTAAGGAACCTCTGAATAACCTACTGCGCGGCGCGATTGCTTCGTTGCGCGGAGCTCGGAACCTCGCCTATCTATTTGATATGTCTCGGTCCCTGCGCGCCGTGCGGCTCGCACTCACGCCGCTCGCTACGGTTCTTCAGAGGTTCCCTAACGGCGTAACACTCGCACGGACGGCGAGACATGATGCTGAATGGCCAATTTGCCCATCGCCTTGTCAAATGTTACAAACGAACTGTCCCCGGCGCTCAACGCCAGATGTAGCGCATCGCCGAAATCCATGCCGGCGTCATACCAGTTGATCGCATGGCAAAGCGCTTCAAATGACCCCGGTTTGAAATTTGGCAAACCCAGCAATGTACGTAGGGCCAGCAATATTTCCTTGCGCGTGCATTCGTAGGACTCCAGCACCCGTACCAATTCGAGGATGACCGTAGGTGGCGCTGTGTAGACCGCCGCACGCGCCAATAATTCTTTCGCCAGATTGAACTGCGCCGGATCATCTTTGAGCAGGAAACGCGCCAGAATGTTGGTATCCAGCGCGATCATGACCGGGTCGCCGCATCGCGCGCTTTCAGGGATCGCTGAATTTTCGCGCGCGTCGTTTTATCGGCGGCCGCTTTTCGTCCACGCCGCGCCAGCAAACCCGCCGCCTCAACCGCAGTGACCTGCGGAAACGGCGGCACCGGGGTCAGGCGAATTTCCCTGCCTACGAAGGACACGATGAAGTTCGTGCCAGGCACCAGTTGATGCGCCTTGCGAATTTCATTCGGTATGACCAGCTGTCCTTTGGTCGAAAGTCTGATCGTTTCCATGAGAAATTCTGATCGGGTAAGGCGGCAAGTCTTACCAAATCATGCGATTGATGTCACTCCTTGCTGAATCAGGCAATTAATGCGCCGGGCTCGCACTGCGCACAAGGGAGCGCATCAAGATGGCAGGTGCGCAGGATTCCGCGCGAAGTGCAACCGGTGCCAGATTGCACTGATTTTGACGTTCCTGCTCACGTCATGCAATATAGCCAAAATCCATGGTTTGCGAGTTCCAAGAGCAAAGATGATAAAGCACGCTCAAATTCACCGCATTGAATCTGCGGAGCAGTTTCCCGAATATGCCTATGCGCAGGGATGGACCGACGGAATGCCGGCATGGGGACTGGCGCCGGTTCTCCGGAACAGCTTGCGTCCATGGTGAAATCTGAAATCAACCGGATGAGTAAGATCATCAAAGATGCGGGTATACGCGGCGAATAAAAGGACATCCAGTGCACACAGTCGAGCAAGCTACAGTAAGAATTTTCGGCGCAATGTTGGCGACGTGTGGGGTCATGGCTGGTGCCCAGGACTTTCCCAGCCGCCCCCTGCGCATCGTCACAGGATCACCGGGGGCAGGTCTGGATATAGGCGCACGCGCGATCGGCGCCGAACTCACCGCGAACTGGGGCCAGCCCGTGGTGGTGGAAAACCGCGGATTTGCCCTCGCCCCACTCACAGTGGCCAAAGGGGTGCCGGACGGCCATACCATGCTCTTCTTTGGCGGACCGTTTTGGCTTGCGCCATTCCTGGTCAAGAACCTGTCGTTCGATCCGGTTAAGGACTTCGCGCCCATCACCATGGCGCTTACTTCACCCAACGTTCTGGTTGTGCATCCTTCCGTGGCCGCGAATTCGGTCAAGGAATTCATTGCGTTGGCCAAGGCCAAGCCGGGCAAACTGAATTATGCGGCGAGCTCTCCGGGCTCCGCGGATCATCTGGCCGCCGAACTTTTCAAATCCATGACCGGCATAGAGCTCGTCTATGTGCCGTATAAAGGCGCCACCCAAGCACTGACCGCGTTGACCGCAAATGAAGTGCAACTGGAGTTCGTCAATTCGGCGGCAGTGACTCCACTGCTCAAGGCGGGACGTCTGAAAGCGCTGGGCGTGGCATCGGCGCAACCCTCGGCGTTGGTTCCCGGTGTGCCGACGATGACAGCTTCCGGTGTTCCAGGGTTCGAAGCCGCCAATGATCTGGGATTCTTTGCGCCGGCGAAAACGCCCGCGACCATCATCGCCCGGTTGCATCGCGAAATCGTGCGTGCACTGAATTCGACGAACGTAAAACAGCGCCTGTCCAATTTCGAGATCATAGGCAACACGCCTCAGGAACTTGCGGCCAGCGTGAAATTGAAGATGGCGAGGGACGGCAAACTGATCAAGGAACTCGGTATCCGCGCTGAGTAGTTCGCCTCTCGTAAGGAGCGTGGTGTGAGAATCGCTGTTCTCGGCGATTATCAGGATGCCTTTCGAACGTCCTGATTCAAGTTCTGTGCGCCCACGCCGTTATTTATCGAGATAACCCATCACATACGGCTGCGCCATGCTTAAAAATATCCCCGTCCGGCAGTTGCGCATCGGCATGTACATACACAAGCTGGGCGGACGATGGGTCGACCATCCGTTCTTGCGCAAATCCTTCGAACTCACGAGCGTGAAGGATCTGCAGGCGCTGCTGGGCAGCAACGCCCCCGAGGTCGAAATTGATACCGACAGGGGCCTCGATATTGACTCCGCGGCGCCGGTTAAGAACACGCCCGCGCCGGTCGTGGTTGCAGCGTTAAAACCTCCCGTCGCCGAACCCAAAACGTCTTACGACCAGGAAATCAAGCGCGCCAAAGCGATACAGGCCAAGGCCAAGATTGCGGTAACCAGCATGTTTAACGAAGCGCGCATGGGCAACGCCATCGAGGTCGCCAGCGTCGCTCCGCTGGTCGACGAGATCAACGGTTCATTGGAACGCAACGTCGGCGCATTACTGAGCATCGTGCGGCTGAAAACCGCCGACGATTACACCTACATGCATTCGGTGGCCGTCTGCGGCCTGATGATAGCCCTCGGCCGAGTACTCGGACTCGAGGGCGAGGAATTGCGACAGGTGGGCCTGGGTGGTCTTCTGCATGACCTCGGCAAGATTTCCATGCCCATGGAGGTATTGAACAAGCCGGGAAAGCTGACCGACGAAGAATTCGCAACCATCAAGGGGCATCCGCGCGCCGGATGGAAAATACTCAAGAAATCCAACGAGGTAAGTGAAACGCCCCTCGATATCTGTCTGCATCATCACGAACGCGTCGACGGCAATGGCTATCCGGAAAGGATATCCGGTGATGCTTTGACGCTACATGCGCGCATGGGCGCCGTTTGCGATGTTTACGATGCCATTACCTCCGACCGGCCGTACAAGGCGGGCTGGGCGCCGGCGGAGTCGATCAAACGCATGTCGGAATGGTGCAAGGGACAGTTTGACGAAACGGTCTTCAAGGCTTTCGTCAAAACCATGGGAATTTATCCGACCGGCAGTCTGGTGAAGCTGAAATCCGGGCGACTGGGTGTGGTTACGGATCAGTCCGAGGGCAGCCTGCTGCAACCCAGGGTAAAGGTGTTTTTCTCTTTAAAATCAAAGGAGCCGCTTAGCGTCGAGATCATCGATCTCAAGCGCTCGCAGGACGCCATTGCCGGCTTGGAAGACCCGGCGCCGTGGCAGGCGATCATGAACAAGATCGCCGCTTAGTCTTCTACCCAAGGAACGGTAAGGTCGGCTAATCAAACGCGCCTTCTGACCGGCGCATAGATTCTTTTGCCGTGACTTCTCCCCCCCTCCCTCCGAACCGTGCGAGCGGTTTTCCCGCACACGGCTCTTCAGTCGAGAGTTCCCACATCGGGATTGACTGTGCACAGGACGACGTAGATGAGACGCCCACCGCGCCGTCAACAGATCTGCTCCGGGAGGCCACGCGAATGTCACTGTTCTGAGGCACGCCTCTCCCAGTGCAGCGGAAG
>CANJQI010000058.1 GCA_947476215.1 Betaproteobacteria bacterium | reverse complement strand
TTTATTTTTACTGTCCCGGTTTTTGGGGGGGGGGGCGCGCGCCACGCCGCGCGCGCCACTCGATTGCGTCATAATACCCCGCTTCTCCGGATGGCAATTCGATCCTGGCTGCACATGATTTTTGTTCGCCGGTTGATGTCGGGTTGAACGGGGAATCAGGGTGAATGCAGGCCTGTTTTGGCATGCAGGCTATGAGAGTGCTTGTTAACAGTGCCTGAAGCGAAGAACATAACTATGACGGATACAAAACCCAGACTGCCCCGATGGGCATGGTGGCTGCTTGCGACAATTCTGGTGGGCGCGCTGGCGGGCGGCGGATACTACTGGTGGCAGCAGCAACAGCAGCCAGGTGGCAACGACAAGGGCGGTGAGAAGGCCGCCGGTAAACGCGGCGCCGAGAAGGGCGCGCGTGCCACACCGGTAGCGGCAACCGCAGCCAGGAAATCGGACGTCAAAGTCTATCTGAGCGGGCTCGGAACCGTCACGCCGCTCAGGATAGTGACCGTCCGCAGCCGCGTTGACGGCCAGTTGATGCGTGTCCTGTTCCGCGAAGGACAAATGGTTAAAGAGGGAGAACTGCTGGCGGAAATCGATTCGCGCCAGATACAGGCACAGTTGACCCAGGCCGAGGGGCAGATGCTGCGGGATCAGGCCCTGCTTGCCAATGCGCGTATCGACTTCGAACGCTATCGAACGCTACTGGCCCAGGATTCCATTGCCAAACAACTGGTCGACACGCAGGAAGCGCTGGTGCGCCAGTACGAGGGCACGGTCAAGGTTGACCAGGGTGTGGTCGACAATGCGCGCCTGCAGCTTACGTATTCGCGCCTAACCGCACCGATTTCCGGGCGTCTCGGGTTACGCGCGGTGGACCCAGGCAATATCGTACGGTCTTCGGACACCAATGGTCTCGTGGTTATCACGCAGCAGCAGCCGATCTCGGTGATTTACACCATACCGCAGGACAATCTGCAGACGGTGCTCAAGGCGCTGAAGTCGGGAGAGCGTGTGCCGGTCGAGGCCTACGACCGCGACCAGAAGGTCAAGCTGGGCGAAGGCGCATTGCTTACCACGGACAATCAGATCGATACCGCGACCGGCACGGTGCGGCTGCGCGCCCAGCTGGCCAACGAAGACGGCACGTTGTTTCCGAATCAGTTTGTCAACATTCGCATGCTGGTGGAGACGCGGCGCGATGTCACGACCGTGCCCAGTGCTGCGGTGCAGCGCGGATCGCAGGGGATATTTGTCTACGTGGTGAAGGACGATCTGTCCGTCACGCTGCGGCTGGTGAAACTCGGACCGCTTGATGGCGACAAGACGACCATAGAGTCCGGCGTGGAGCCCGGAGAACTGGTCGTGACCGATGGCGCCGACCGCTTGCGGGAAGGCTCGAAGGTGGTCTTGCCGGACCGCAGCGCGGTCGACAAGGGCGACGGCGCGCGCAAGAAAGGCGGCGGCAATCGCAAACGCGACGATGGCGACAAAGCGCGCAAGGCCGCCGAATGAGTCAGCGCGGACGAGGCTTGGACCGTGTGCGTGACGCTTAGTACGGCGCATAAGCGGTGAATCCATCCCGGCTGTTCATCCTGCGCCCGGTTGCGACCTCGCTGTTGATGGTCGCGATACTGTTGTCGGGCATACTGGCGTATCGGCAGCTGGCGCTGTCGGCATTGCCGGAAGTTGATTATCCGACGATACAGGTCGTTACCTTCTATCCGGGGGCCGGACCCGAGGTCATGGCGTCGTCGGTCACGGCGCCGCTCGAGCGGCAGTTCGGCCAGATGTCGGGGCTCAAGCAGATGTCGTCGTCGAGTTCCGGCGGCGCCTCGGTGATTACGCTGCAGTTCAATCTGGATCTGAGTCTGGACACAGCCGAGCAGGAAGTGCAGGCTGCCATCAATGCCGGCGCTAATTTGCTGCCCACCGATCTGCCGGCGCCGCCGGTATACAGCAAGGTCAATCCGGCCGACACGCCGATACTCACGATAGGGTTGACGTCCGCAACGCTGAAGCTGCCGCAGGTGCAGAATTTCGCCGACACGCGCCTGGCGCAGAAGCTCTCGCAGGTGACCGGCGTGGGGCTGGTTACATTGAGCGGCGGCCAGCGGCCCGCGGTGCGCGTGCAGGCCAACCCCAAGGCGCTGGCGTCCAATAATTTGAGCCTCGAAGACCTTCGTACCTCGATCGCGGCTTCCAATGTGAATCAGGCGAAAGGCGGTTTTGACGGGCCGGAGCGCGCCTATACCATAGATGCCAACGATCAGTTGCGCTCGGCGGCCGAATACAGCCGCGTGGTGGTTGCGTACCGCAACGGCGCGCCGCTTTACCTTTCGGATGTGGCCGATGTCATCGAAGATGCCGAGAACGTGCGGCTGGCGGCGTGGATGAACGATGCGCCGGCGGTGATACTCAATATTCAGCGCCAGCCCGGCGCCAACGTCATTGAGGTTGTTGACCGTATCAAGGCGTTACTGCCGCAGTTGCAGGCTTCGCTGCCGGGCGCGATCGATGTCGCGATACTCACCGACCGCACCGTCACCATACGCGCGTCGGTCAGGGATGTGCAGATCGAATTGATGCTCGCCATCGCCCTCGTGGTTCTGGTGATATTCGTGTTTCTGCGCAGCGTGTCGGCCACGATCATTCCCAGTATCGTCGTTCCCTTGTCGCTGGTAGGAACGTTCGGTGTCATGTATCTGGCCGGTTTCAGCATCAATAACCTGACGTTGATGGCGCTTACCATCGCCACCGGCTTCGTGGTCGACGATGCCATCGTCATGATAGAAAATATAGCTCGCTATATCGAGGAGGGCGAGAAGCCGATGGCGGCGGCGATCAAGGGCGCGCAACAGATTGGTTTCACGATCATCTCGCTGACGTTCTCGCTGATCGCGGTGCTGATACCGCTGCTCTTCATGGGCGACGTGGTGGGACGATTGTTCCGCGAGTTCGCGATCACGCTCGCCGTCGCCATACTCATTTCGGCGGTGGTGTCGCTGACGCTCACGCCGATGATGTGCGCGCGCCTGTTGCGGCACACTCCGCAAGCCCAGCAGGGCGCTTTCTATCGCACCACCGGACGCTGGTTCGACGCCATCATCGCGCGCTATGGCGTGATGCTGAACTGGGTGCTCGACCGGCAGGTTGCCACGTTGTGGGTTGCAGTGGCCACGCTCGCATTGGCAGTTGTATTGTATATATTTGTTCCTAAAGGGTTTTTTCCATCCCAGGATACCGGCGTGATCCAGGCAATTTCGGAGGCGCCGCAGTCGATCTCATTTTCCGCGATGTCGGAGCGTCACCGGCAACTCGCCACGCTGATCCTCGAAGATCCCGCAGTTGAAAGCCTGTCGTCATTTATCGGTGTCGATGGCGCCAATACCACGCTCAACAGCGGTCGCGTGCTGATCAATTTGAAGCCGCATTCCGAGCGCGCCGGCGCCATCGCAGTAATCGCGCGGCTCAAGGCGCGACTGGCGAAGTTCGAAGGGCTGTCGCTGTACATGCAACCGGTGCAGGATCTCACCATAGAGGCGCGCGTCAGCCGCACCCAGTACCAGTTTACCGTTGACACCGCCAACATCGACGAACTCAGACTTTGGGTGCCGCGGCTGGTGACGCGCCTTGCGCAGTTGCCGCAGTTAAGCGATGTCGCCAGCGATCTTCAGGATCAGGGGCTGGAGGCATACCTGACCATAGACCGCGACACTGCCGGCCGCCTTGGTGTCACCACCGCTGCCATCGACAATGCGCTCTACAACGCATTCGGGCAGCGGCTGATATCGACCATCTTTACGCAGTCAAGCCAGTACCGCGTAGTGCTGGAGGTGAAGCCCGAATTTCGCAAAGGTCCGGCCGCGCTGGGTGATATCCACGTGCCCGGCGCGGGCGGTTTGCAGGTGCCGCTGAGTTCCGTCACGCGCATGACCGAGCGGCCGGCGCTGCTGGCGGTGAATCATCTGGGCCAGTTTCCGGCGGCAACCATTTCCTTCAACCTTGCGCCGGGTGCTTCGCTGGGCGATGCCGTAAGGGAAATCGACGCCGCGCAAAAGGAACTGGGATTACCGGCCAGCGTGCATGCCAGCTTTCAGGGGGCAGCACTTGCATTCAGAGCGTCGCTCGCCAACCAGCTGTTCCTGATCCTCGCGGCGATAGTCACGATGTACATCGTGCTTGGTGTGCTGTATGAGAGTTATATCCATCCGATCACGATACTGTCGACGTTGCCCTCGGCCGGCGTCGGTGCACTGCTGGCGCTGCTGCTTACACGCAGCGACCTGAACCTGATTGCGATCATCGGCATCATCTTGCTGATCGGCATCGTCAAGAAAAACGCCATCATGATGATAGATTTCGCGCTCGATGCCGAACGCACGCAAGGCAAATCGCCGCGCGAAGCGATTTTCCAGGCGTGCCTGCTGCGCTTCCGGCCCATCCTGATGACGACCATGGCGGCGCTGTTTGCGGCGCTGCCGCTGATGCTGGGCGGCGGTGTCGGTTCAGAGTTGCGCTATCCGCTGGGGATCACCATGTTCGGCGGCCTGATCGTAAGCCAGGTGCTCACCCTGTTCACGACGCCCGTCATTTATCTCGCCTTTGACCGGGTCGCGCGGCGCGCCAGGAGCGATGCCGCAGACGCCGATGCGCGGGTGGTCGGGGAGGAACGCCCGTGAATCTGTCCGAGCCGTTTATCCGGCGTCCGGTTGCCACGACGCTGCTGACGATAGGGCTGATGCTCACCGGCGCGATTGCCTTCTTCCTGCTGCCGGTCGCGCCGCTGCCGGAGGTTGAGTATCCCACCATTGCGGTGTCGGCGTCGCTGCCGGGCGCGAGCCCGGAAACCATGGCGGCAACCGTCGCGACGCCACTCGAACGTGCGCTCGGCCGCATCGCCGGGGTGACCGAAATCACCTCACAAAGTTCACTCAACAACACGCGCATCACGCTGCAGTTCGACCTCGATCGCGACATAGACGGCGCGGCGCGCGACGTGCAGGCTGCGATCAACGCGGCGCGTAGCGAACTGCCAACCAGCCTGCCCGCCAATCCGAGTTATCGCAAGGTCAATCCGGCCGACGCACCCATCATGATTTTGGCGTTGACCTCGGATACGCTGACGCGCGGCCAGATGTACGATGCGGCCTCGACCATACTGGCGCAGAAGTTGTCGCAGGTCAAAGGCATAGGCCAGGTCACGGTCGGTGGCAGTTCGCTGCCGGCGGTGCGCGTTGAATTGAATCCGACCCTGCTCAACAAGCTCGGTATCGGCCTCGACGAAGTGCGTGCCGCGATTGTCGGCACCAACGCCAATCGTCCCAAGGGTACGGTCGAGGAAGGCGACCGGCAGTGGCAGATCAATGCCAACGATCAGGCCAAGAAGGCCAGCGAATACCAGCCTGTTGTCGTCGCCTATCGCAACGGCGCCGCGGTGCGGCTCTCCGATCTGGGCGAAGTCGTGGATTCGGTGCAGGATCTGCGCAACGCCGGAATTTCAAACGGAAAACCGGCGATATTGGTGATCCTTAACCGGCAGCCGAGCGCGAATATCATCGAAACCGCGGATCGCGTGCGTGAACTGCTGCCGCAGCTACAAGCCTCGATTCCCAGCACCATAGATCTCAACGTGGTGATGGAACGCACCACCACCATCCGTGCGTCGCTGCGCGATATTGAGCGCACGCTTGCGATATCCATTGCGCTGGTCATCCTCGTGGTGTTCCTGTTTTTGCGAAATGTCCGCGCCACGCTGATCCCCGCCATCGTGGTGCCGGTATCGCTGATCGGCACGTTTGGCGCCATGTACCTGCTGGGCTTCAGTCTCAATAACCTGTCGTTGATGGCGTTGACCATCGCCGCAGGGTTCGTGGTCGACGATGCGATCGTGGTGCTGGAAAACGTATCGCGTCATGTCGAATCGGGAATGCGGCCTTTTAATGCCGCTCTTCAAGGGGTGCGCGAGGTCGGATTCACCGTGCTGTCCATGAGCGTGTCGCTGATCGCGGTGTTTATTCCCGTGCTCCTGATGGGCGGCATCGTCGGCAGGTTGTTCCGCGAATTCGCGGTCACGCTGTCGGTCGCCATTTTCGTGTCGCTGGTGCTGTCGCTGACCGTGACGCCGATGATGTGCGCGCGTCTGCTCAGGGCGGAAACAAACAAGAGCCGCGGCCGCTTCGCGATGGTCAGCGAGCGCATCTTCGCGGGCACCCTGCGTGGCTATGAGAAAAGCCTGGCGTGGGCGCTGCGCTTTCCGCGACTGGTAATGACGGTGCTCGTCGCCACCATCTGCCTGAACATATATCTTTACATTCAGATCCCCAAGGGTTTTTTTCCGCAACAGGATACCGGGCGCATCACCGGGTTCATACAGGCCGACCAGAGCAGTTCATTTCAGGCCATGCACCAGAAGCTCGCGACCATTGTTGACATCGTGCGCGCCGATCCGGCGGTGGAAACCGTCACCGGATTTACCGGCGGCGGCCGTCGTAACAGTGGTTTCATGTTCATCTCGCTCAAACCGCTCGATGAGCGCAAGGTTTCGGTCGAGCAGGTGGTGGCGCGCTTGCGCGCCCCGCTCGATCGCGTCGCGGGCGCGAGGTTGTTCATGTCGCCGGTGCAGGATATACGGGCAGGCGGTCGACAGAGCAATTCGACCTATCAATATACGCTGCAGTCCGACGACCTGAACGAGCTGCGCCTGTGGGCGCCGCGGCTGCAGCGCGCGCTGGCGGATGCGCCGCAGCTGACGGATGTCAACTCCGACCAGGAGGTCAAGGGGCTGCAGACGAGCCTGACCATAGATCGCGAAAGCGCGGCACGCATGGGCATCACGCCGCGCATGATCGACAATGCGCTTTACCTTGCGTTCGGGCAGGCACAGGTGTCACGCATATACATGCCGCTTAACCAGTACCGCGTGGTCATGGAAGTGGCGCCGGAATACTGGCAAAGCCCGGAAGCGCTTAACAACGTCTACATACTATCGCCCGTCAAAGGCCAGGTGCCTCTGTCCGCTATCGCACGCTACGAGATGACCAACACCGCGCTTGCGGTCAACCACCAGGGACAGTTTGCCGCGGCGACGATCTCCTTCAATCTGCCGATCGGCAAATCGCTGGGCGATGCCGTGGCGGTAATCGAAAGCACGATGGCGACTATAGGCGTACCGACCACGGTCAAGGGTGGTTTCCAGGGGACGGCGCGCGCTTTTGAGATTTCGCTTTTGGGTCAGCCATGGCTGATCGTCGTGGCAATTCTGACGGTGTATATCGTGCTCGGCATCCTGTACGAAAGCTATATACACCCGCTGACGATACTGTCGACGCTGCCGTCGGCCGGCGTGGGAGCGCTGCTCGCGCTGATGATGTTTGATACCGAGTTCAATAATATTGCATTCATAGGCGTGATGCTGCTGATAGGCATCGTCAAGAAGAATGCCATCATGATGGTCGATTTTGCGCTGGCGATAGAGCGCCGCGACGGCAAGACGCCCGAGGCGTCGATATTCGAGGCGTGCCTGTTGCGCTTTCGTCCGATCATGATGACGACCATGGCCGCGCTGCTAGCCGCGGTGCCGCTGGCGATCGGTTTCGGCGCGGGATCTGAAATGCGCCGGCCGCTGGGCATCGCCATCGTCGGAGGGCTGTTGATGAGCCAGTTGCTGACGCTGTATACGACACCGGTGGTCTATCTTTACATGGATCGTTTTGGTCTGTGGTGCCGGCGTCTGCGCACCGCCAGGAATGCAAAGCCTGCAATGGAGGGTCGATGATGTTGCGAATTGCCGTGCCAGGATATGTTGCATCTGCGGCGCTTGCGGTCCTTCTGAGCGCATGTGCCAGCGCGCCCAAATACGAGCGTCCGGCCGTGCAGACGCCTTCGGCGTACAAGGATGCCGGCGACTGGAAAGTCGCGCAGCCGCGCGACGATATCCAGCGTGGCAAATGGTGGGAGATTTTCGGCGACGCCCGGCTCAACTCATTAATGGAACAGATCGATATCTCCAATCAGAATGTGCGCATTGCCGAAGCCCAGTACCGGCAGGCGCGCGCGCTGGCGCAGCAGGCCAGAAGCGGCCTGTTGCCAAGGGTGTCGGGCGATGTGTCGGTTGGACGTGCGGCGTCCCGCAGTGGCGTTAACAACGACTACAACCTGTCGCTGGATGCAGCCTGGGAGGCCGACGTGTGGGGCCGCGTCAGCAGTTCGGTGGCGGCCGGTGCGGCCGGCGCCCAAGCGGGGGCGGCCCAAGTCGAGGCGGTACGGCTGTCAGCGCAGGGCGAGATGGCACTTAATTATTTCCAGTTGCGCGTGCTCGACGTGCAGCGCAGGCTGCTCGAAGAATCCGCCGCGGCGTTTCAAAAATCACTGGATTTGACCCGCAACCGCTACGCGGCCGGCGTGGCGGGCAGAGTCGACGTGGTTCAGGGGGAAACGCAATTAAAGAGCACGCAGGCACTGGCACTGGATGTCGGCGTTCAAAGGGCGCAGCTCGAACATGCGATGGCGGTACTCAGCGGAAAGGTACCGGGTGAATTTGCGCTGGCGCCGGAGGCGACGAAACTCGGAATGCCTGCCATTCCATCCAGCGTACCGTCAGAATTGCTTGAACGCCGTCCCGACATTGCCGCCGCTGAACGGAGGGTGGCGGCGGCGAACGCGCAGATCGGCGTCGCCAAAGCCGCGTATTTCCCGTCGCTGGGCCTGTCGGCTTCCGGTGGTTTCCAGAGCTCAAGCTTTACGAATTGGCTGACCGTGCCCAGCCGCGTCTGGGCATTGGGTGCCGCTCTGGCGCAGACGATATTCGACGGCGGGCTGCGGCGTGCGGTGACAGACCAGGCCGTTGCGGCCTACGACGCGAACGTCGCTGCCTACCGCCTGACAGTGCTCGGCGGTTTTCAGGAAGTCGAGGATAACCTGGCGGCCTTGCGCATACTGGAGCAGGAGTCCAGGGTGCAGGACGAAGCCGTGCAGGCTGCGCGGCAGTCGGTCGAACTTACGTTGAACCAATACAAAGCGGGAACGGTGAGCTATCTCAATGTGGTGGTCGCGCAGACCGCTTTGCTCACCAACGAGCGTACTGCGGCAGGTCTATTAGGGCGGCGTCTCGCCGCCGCGGTATCGCTGGTCAAGGCGTTGGGGGGTGGATGGACGTCAACCCAGATATCGCAGGCGGGAAGTATCCGTTGAGTCGCTGTAAGTATTAGCGTCAGGACGCGACCAAGGGGCAGGGTGCTGGTCTGCGAGAAGTTCGTTCGGGATCATGCAATTGTTGGCACATAACATTCCGGAGGGTATCGCCATGTTGAAAAACCTGAAAAACAGATTTTCCAGACCATTGAACATCCTTCTGTTAATGGGATTGTCCGCGTGCGGGATTTCGGATGCGGCTGTGACGTTGCCGGATCCTGCGACGGACATTCCCCTGGCAAAGGCAGTGGCAACGCAGACCGCGGTGTTTGCGGGTGGATGCTTCTGGGGCATAGAGGCGGTTTTCGAACACGTGAGAGGCGTTAGTAAGGCAGTTTCCGGTTATTCCGGGGGCACGGCTGCGACCGCCAAATATGACCTTGTCAGCGCCGGTACGACCGGGCACGCCGAAGCCGTGCAGATCACTTACGACCCATCCAAAGTGACTTACGGGCAGCTCCTGAAGGTGTTCTTTTCCGTTGCGCACAACCCAACTGAACTGAATCGTCAGGGGCCGGATACCGGACCGCAATACCGGTCCGCCGTCTTCCATGTCGACGACGAGCAAAAGCGCGTAGTTCAGGCGTACATCAAACAACTGCAGGCTGCCAAGGTCTATCCACAGCCCATCGTCACCGAGGTCGTTCTTCTCCAGGCTTTCTATGCGGCGGAAGCCTATCATCAGGACTACGTGGTGCATCATCCCGATCAACCCTACATCGTGTTCAACGACCTGCCGAAGATTGCCAATTTGCAACGGCAGTTTCCGAATCTTTACGTTGGACGTTAATTTCGATATTTCGAAGGTCGAGAATGACGGTCTGCCCCAGCGAGGTGGTGAGGCCCTGCGCGATCAGGCGCGTGAAGAAATCGCTGTTGCCACCGGGAGGGGAGGCAACGATTCGGATCGTTTTGTTTGGGAAATCATTGCCGGACGCCAAACGTGCCCCGCACGTCATGGCCGCTCATAGCGGATATGCAATCAAACGAACACGGATCATGATGCTTCCGTGCTCCCGCGTTGGAGTCTGTTTCTACGAATATCGTGACACCGTAGTACGATACATCAGACGGCGCAGCGGCAACGCATAGTCGAAAGTGGCTTTGTGCTGGGTCGAGCAGTCATCCCACATGACCAGATCGTGGGTCCGCCAGCTATGCGTGTATACAAACCGCAGCTGGGTACAATGCGCGGTTAGTTCTGTCAGCAGGTCTTTGCTCTCATCTTCCGGAATTCCCAGAATTTTCGATGTATAGCCTTCGCTGACGTATAGACACTTGCGTCCGGTGGCTGTATGAATGCGCACCACCGGACGCACGGCCTGCAGATTCTTTTTTTCTTCCTCGCCGAGTTCCACCGGCTTGTTCCCCTCCAGCTTGGACTTGTTGTCGCGATGCAGCACGCTGTGCAGTGCTTCCAGCCCTTCAATGCGCTTCTTCATACTGGACGACAACGCTTCATATGCCGCAGTCATGCTCGCAAACCGGGTGGCGCCGAGTGTGCGACCATCTTTTTCGGGGACCTCGACCGCGTGCAGCAGGGAGGCGACCGGTGGCTGTGCAAAATGCGCACCGTCCGTATGCCAGAGTATGCCGGCGTCGTAGCTGCCGATATGCTGGCCGTTCTCGACTATATTGGAAACGACGATGAATTCCGGACGATGCAGGCGGAATGTGCGGTGTTTTCCCGTGCGCAGTTCGCCGATGCGCTCGCTGAAACGAATATGGTCGTCGTCGCTCAATTCCCGGTTGCGGAAATAAACGACCTCATGTTGGAAAAATGCCTGCCGGATTTCATGCATAGTGGCAGGGTCGATTTCGCCGGCAAGATCGACACCGCGGATTTCCGCGCCGAGCGCGGCCCCGGACGGTACTATCGTGATGGGCATGATCTCTCCATTCTGGCGGTCACGGTTTTTCGGCGGGGGGCTACTCATCGCGGATACCAGCATCCTTGATGACTTTACCCCACAGGTTCATGTCTGCTTTCATCGCGACCGCGGAATCCGGTGGCGAACTGCCGATCGCTTCCGCGCCGACCCGGGTGAGCTTTTCCTTCACATCGCTGTTGTTCAGTGTGCGTACGATATCCTGATTCAACCGACTGACGATCGCTGAAGGGGTCCTGGTCGCTGTAAAAACTCCGAGCACGGTTACGCATTCATATCCAGGCAGCCCTGAACTTGCGATGGTCTGCAAATCGGGAGCCAGAGCAGAGGGTTGCGAGGTCGTGACTGCCAACGCCCTGAGTCTGCTCGACCTGATATGAGGCGCGGCCGAATTCGCTGGTGGAAGCATCAACTGTACCTGGCCTGCAATCAGGCCGGTAAGCGTGGCTCCCGTGCCTTTGTAATTGACGAGCATGATGTTGACGCCAGCCATGCTCTTGAAGAGTTCGGCGCCAAGATGAGGTGCGGCGCCCGTTGAGCCCGAACCATAGTTAAGCTCGCCGGGTCTGTTTTTGGCGAGGGCTATGAGGTCCTTGACGGAGCGCACCGGCAGCGACGGGTGAACGACGAGTATATTGGGCATGCTCGCGGCGAGTGTGACCGGCGAAAAATCTCTTATCGGATCATAGGGCACATTGTCACGCATGAACGGCAGCAGCCAGATGCCATTGCCGTAGACCAGCATGGTATAACCGTCCGACGGTGCTTTGAGCAGCGTCTGTGCGGCAATAATACCGCCGGCACCGCCGCGATTGTCGATGACAACTTGCTGACCCAGGTTGATCGACATTCCAGGTGCCAGCAGTCGCGCCACAAGATCCCCAGAGCCACCCGGCTCGCCGGCGACTATGCGTATCGGTTTATTGGGATAGGCCGGTCCCGCGCCTGTCGCAGTGGATTGTCCGTGTGACAAAGCGGTGAGCATGCCTGTGAAAATTGCGCATGCAAAGCAACTCCGTGTCATGCCAATCTCTCCTTGGGGTTTGATCACTCGATGCGGATGCCCGCATCCCTGATCACCTTGCCCAAACTGGTGATATCGGACTTGATGGTCGCGGCGAACTCGGCGGCGGTATTGCCAACGGCTTCAATGCCGGAGTTGAAGAGCCTCTCTTTGGCTTCCGCGGTATGCAGCAGGCGCGTGGTTTCCTGGTTCAGGCGAGATATTATCGACGCCGATGTTTTGGCCGGCGCGAGCATGCCATAGGTTATCGCGGTTTCATATCCTGGCAGGCCGGATGCCGCCACCGTCGGCAATTCCGGAAGCAATGCGGACGGTTGCGCGCTGGCAACCGCAAGTGCCCGTAGTTTTCCTGACCGCATGAGCGGGGTTACCGCACCGGCGGTCAGGAACGACAGATGCACTTGTCCGCCCATCATGGCGACGAGGGCCGGCCCCTCTCCTTTGTACGGGATATGCATGATCTTGACGCCTGCCGTGGAGTTGAACATTTCACCCGCGAGGTGCGCAACGGCGCCTGGCGGACCTGATACATAGTCCAGCTCTGCGGGCCGCGCTCTGGCCAGCGCGATCAGATCCTTCACTGACTTTACCGGTAGTGACGCGTGCACGGACAGCACGATAGGCGTGCTTGCGACCAGCGATATGGGTGCGAAATCCCGCACGGCATCGTACGGATTTCTGTCGCGCATGAGCGGCGCTATCCAGAACGAACCGCCGAAGACAAGCAGCGTATATCCGTCGGGCGGCGCTTTGGCGACCAACTGACCTGAAATGATTGCGCCACCGCCGCGATTGTCGACGATTACCTGTTGTCCAAGATTGCCCGAAAGTCCTTGTGCAATCTGCCGTGCCACGACATCTCCGGTGCCGCCGGCATCGGCAGTGATTATGCGTACCGGCTTGCCTGGATATTCCTGGCTGAAAGTCACTCCAGCATCGGCGGCCATTGCGCCGATACAGAGTATTCCTGCCGCCGAACGTGATAATCGCATGATTCCCTCCCGAGCGCCGTTTTCGCGGCACCCTATGTGCGCATTCCCTATGAGCGATGCGTCTGTTTTACGTTCATTCTAGCGCCGGGAATGTGCGCATGCACAACTTGTTTCCAGGGTGCAACCTCAAGGTTTGCAGCGACGGCCTCTGCGGGGCCATAATCGAATGCCGGTATTTTCCACGGCGCAACTTTAGCGGCGATGGAGGAAGGATGCTTCGAATAGGAATGGGGTTGGTGTTCCTGATATTTTGGTCAGGTGTTTTCGCGCAGTCCTATCCGACCAAGCCGATACGATTTCTCGTTCCGTTTGCACCGGGAGGCAGCACCGATATCGTGGCAAGGATTATCGGCCAGCGGCTCAGCGAAGTCTGGGGGTATCCTGTCATCGTCGATAACAGGGCGGGGGCCGCCGGCAACATCGCTGCCGAGACCACGGCGCGCGCCGCGCCGGATGGCCACACGATATTCCAGATCAATGTTGCCAGCGTCATTGCGGTGAGTCTGTACCGCAATCTCGGGTACGACCCGGTCAGGGATTTTGCACCGATTACCCAGATTGCATCGGTTGCTCTGTTTCAGGTCGTGCATCCCGCGCTCAAGGCGAGGACGGTACAGGAACTGGTCGCGCTCGCGAAGTCCCAACCCGGAAAGCTGAATTACGCGTCTTCCGGTAGCGGCGGACCGACCCATCTGGCGATGGAATTGTTCAAGACCATGACGGGTACGGAAATTGTGCATGTCCCCTATAACGGCGGCGGCCCTGCATTGAATGCGCTGCTCGCGGATCAGGTGCAGATTTTCATGGTCGCGGGAGCGGCGATTCCGCACATCAAGGCAGGGCGGTTGCGGGCGTTGGGCGTCTCCAGCTTGACGCGCAATCGTCTGCTGCCCGAGATACCTACGATAGCCGAAGCCGGCGTACCCGGCTATGAGAGCAGTCCGTGGTACGGCATCGTTGCGCCGGCGCGCACGCCGCGCGCCATCGTCGTCAAACTGAACGACGAGATAACCAGAATGTTTCGCCAGCCGGACGTGATGGAGCGTCTGAACGCGCAGGGCATGGACCTTGTCGGCAGCACGCCGGAACAGTTTTCCGCTTTCATGAAAAATGAAGTCGTCAAATGGGCGCGTATCGTCAAAGTCTCGGGAGCCAGGGTCGACTAATCGACCTTTGCGCCGGAAAACTTGACGATCGGCCCCCATTTTGCAATTTCGGACTTTATGAATTGCGCGAATTCAACGGGGCTGGTACCGACCAGATCGAGGCCCTGAGCCGCCATGCGCGATCGCAGTTCGGGTTGCTGCAAAATTTTCACCATATCCGAATGTAGTTTGGCCACGATGACGGCAGGCGTGCCAGCGGGAACGACGACGCCATACCACGCCGTGCCATCGAAGCCCGCAATGCCGGATTCGGCGACTGTCGGCACGTCGGGTGCCAGCGCGCTGCGCTTGAGGCTGGAAACGCCCAGCGCACGCAATCGTCCCGCCGCTACGTGGGTGTTGGTTGCCATCGGGGCAAATTGGACTTCGACTTGCGCGGCAAGCAGACCGCTCAAGGCCGGGGCGGCGCCATTGAACGGGATATGTACGAGGTCGATACCCGCCTTGGTCTTGAACAGTTCGGTCACAAGGTGACTGGATCCGCCATTGCCCGATGACCCGTAGTTCAGCTTTCCAGGTTGGGATTTGGCGACTGTAATCAGTTCCTGCACGGTCTTCGCCGACACCGAGGGATGCACGACCAGCATGAACTGCGTGCTGCCGAGTTGCGTTACCGCCGTGAAGTCCTTGATCGGGTCGTAGTTGAGCTGCTTGTAGAGGCTGACCGCGATGGCGTTGGCGACGTTGAACTGGAACACGGTGTAGCCATCGGGTGCCGAGCGCGCGGTGATCTCCGCGGCGACATTGCCGCCGGCGCCTGGGCGATTATCGACAACAAATGTTTGTCCCCAGGCCTCGGTAAGCTTCTGTCCGATGATGCGTGCCATGACATCGTTGCCGCCGCCGGGTGCGAAAGGCACGAGGAAACGCACGGGTTTGGAGGGGTAGGCCTGCGCCGCTTTGGGCGCGGTAACTTGTGCACTGGCAAGTGCGGGTGTCATCAGTGCGCATAACACGCACGAAATACTGCGGTGATTCATCACAGCAGCACCAATGCAGGGGCTATCGAGCATACGTCGTCAATGCGCTCCAGATTCCAGAGCATTTCAAGGATGTGGTCCACGCGTTTCGTGCCCAGAGCATCCTCCGCGAGCCCGCGAAACTTCGCCGCGATCTTCGCGTCGTCGAGATGCTGGCCAAGGCTATCCTGCGCGGTCCCGACTTCACCCACGAATCGCTCGCCGCTGGTCGTCACGACCGTGACCCGCGTGCGATGTTGCTGGGGCTGCCGGTCATAGGCCTGTGTAAATTCTTCGTTTTCAACGACCTCGATTTTCTGCATCAGTGCGCGCAGCTGCGGGTTCCACAGATGGGCATCATCAAAGGAGCGCAGCGTCACGGTGCCATCGATCAGGGCGCAAGCGACTACATAGGGAACACTGTGATCCGCGGTTTCGCGCGATTCGGGTGTCCAGAAGTGACGGCCTCGGGCGCCGAATTCCATGGTGATACGGTGTACTTCGACGAGTATGCTTTGCACATCATTCACGTTGATGAGAGGCGCGACCTTTTCCGCCGCGAGTATGCTGGGTATGGTCGGCCCGCTCGATGGACGTGGTTTGATCAGTGTGGAAATTATTCTGAACGGCGTATCCTTGCCGCCCATTTCCGTGAGGGCGAAGCGTTCGCGCGCGACGTGGTCGCACCAGCCGGCCTTGCCCTCGAACGGCAGGTGCGGTCCTTCCATGCCGGCTTTTGCGAGCAGTGCCGCGAATACGCCGGCGCGGCCGGCCTGTCCGGCGGTCGCAACCTTCCACATCGTCAGGTGGCTATAGCGTGCCTGGCGCAACATGTTGTTGGGAACTATCGCCATTGCAATGCAATGGGAGAATTGGTCACTGGACAGGCCCAGCAGCTTGCCCGCGCCGGCGGCGTTGGCGAGCGCGCAAAAAGTACCGGCATCAAACCCGCCATTGTGAAAGATGTCGGAAAACCGTGTGTAGACCTCAAAGGCCAACACCACACCGGTTATGAACCGGCGGCCATCGGCATGGGCATGTTCGGCGGCAGCCAGCATGGGCGTGATCGTGTCGCTGGGATGGCCGCCGAAACTTCCTGGCCACTGGTAAATATCATTCAATTCGGCATAGCGTGCGGTCGTGGCATTCGTGAACGCGGCCATGTCCGGCGTGGTCTTCATGCGCGTGCCGAGGATGGTCGCACCGTCCGGCATGAGTCTGCGTGCGGCGAAATCGCGCGTAATCCGGCAGGGCTCGGCGGAAAAACCGCCTAGCATGGCGCCCAGCGTGTCTATGATGCGCACCTTGGCGGCGTGCACTATATCGGCGGGCAAGTCATCGAAACTTAGATTGCAAGCGTAGCGCGTGAGCCGCTCCTGTATGGCATCGACTGCTTTTTCAGTATGCATTTCCATGGTGGTGTTCGTCTTCAGGGAGGGCAGATTCAGATGGAGTGCCTTGTTCATTGCGTGTGCAGCAATCGATTCTAGCATTGGCACCAATCTGGTTTGGTCAGCACGATAGCGCACGCGTTCCGGGCTATACTTCAAATAAATCTTTTCTTACCAGAAAATCACAACGCATGAAGAACCGTAAAGGACTCCTGCTTGCCATGATGGAACCGCCTGCGGACATCGAGCTCGCTTTTCACGACTGGTACGACAGGGAACATTTGCCGGAGCGCGTGGCGACGGAGGGGTTCGAAACTGCGCGCCGGTTTGTGTGTTTGTCCGGCTGGCCGCGTTACCTCGCACTCTACGATCTGATTTCCGTAGACGTACTGGATGGTGCGGCCTATCGAAAGCTGCTTGAACCGCCGGCGCATCATACGCGCGACAAGGTGCTGGGGCGCTATCGTTTCAGCGGGGAGCAGATATATCCAGGCCAGGGCAAGCTGGGCGACAAGGGCGCGTATACCCGGCTGATGCTGCTGCGCTTCCGTGGTGCGACCCTCGGCGACGAGACGCGGATACGTGCCGGGTTGCGCACGAATTTCGATGAGCGCGCAGGCGTGCTGCAAGTCAGATTGTTTTGCGACGAAGGCGAGACCGGAGCGGACTATATCGCCACTGTCGAGTGCCATGCGTGTGCGTGTGAGCGCGGCATCGATCCGGCCTTGTTCGGTTCGGCCGCCAGATATCTTGATGTGGAAAATGTTTACACGCCCTATTGGCGCGTGACTCCAACCTAAGGGGGTGTTTCATGAATAAAAACAAAGGTTTATTGCTTGCGATGATGGAGCCGTCCGCGGGATTCGAAGAAGAGTTCCACGACTGGTACGATACCGAGCACCTGCCCGAGCGCGTCAGTTTCCAGGGCTTTGAGAATGGACAGCGCTTTGTGTGCGTATCAGGTTTTCCCCGTTATGTTGCGCTTTACGATCTCAAGACGACCGATGCCCTGAATTATCCGGATTATCTCAGTCGATCCGGCGACGGAACGTCGCCATGGACATTGCGCGTGCGCAACAAGGTTCTGGGCAGTTATCGATACGTCGGAACGCAGCTGTACCCGGGCACGGTCAATATGGGCGACGCGGGTCCCATCGTGCGCCTCGCGTTGTTGCGCTTCCGCAGCGTCGCGAACGACGAAGGTGCGAAGTTGTTGGCCGCGCTCCGTGAGACCTTCGAAGGTCGTGCCGGTGTATCACAACTTCGCCTGTTTCAGGGAGTGGCTAAGGAAAGCGGGGATTTTCTTGCGACAGTCGAGTTTCACAGTGCTAGCGGCAATGTCGATCTTAACAAGGCGCCGTTTGGAGGCCTGATCAAGAAGCTGGACTTGGTGAATACCTACACGCCGTACTGGCGTGCAAATATTTTGCCGTCGGCTGTCAATAAATAGCTCAAGCACGACCGGACCGGGAAAATGGTGTTGTCCAATCAGGACGCCCAACTGCAAGCACTGCTGGATCGTGTTGCGATACATGACGTGCATGCGCGTTATTTCCAGGGGCTGGATCGCGGCAACCCGGAGCAGGTGCGCGGTTGCTTTGCTGAAGACGTGGTCGCCCACTATGATGGACGCTCCGCGCTGAGACCCGGAGGACAGGGTGCCATACATGGCATAGACGCGCTGATGGACTCGCTGATTACGTTCAGGAATCAGCAGACGGGACTATGGAAAATCACCACGCATTTCATGGAGAACATGAATATCCATACCCTGGAAGGTGACATGGCCGAAACGGAAACCAATGCCATCGCGTTCATCGTGTTGCCGGGGGAAGCGCATGATAGAACTGCCATGCGCAGTCTGCGTTACCTCGACACATTGCGCCGGAGCCGCGACGGCTGGCGGATCAGCGGGCGATTGCACACGCTGGATTGGAGTTGCGAGGTGGCGGCGGACTTTTCAGTGAACTACGCGCGGCGAGTCACCTACATAACGTAACAACGGGAAATTTCGAAAAACGTATTAAACGTTACAGATTCACTCGATCTTCAAACGCGATGCCGCAATTACCTTCTTGCCTTGCAAGATTTCGTTTTTGATATATGCGCCGGCCTGCTCTGGCGTGCCGCTCATGGGTTCTCCGGAAGTTTGTGTCAGGATCTGGTTACGAACTTCCTGCATTTGCGCGACTCTGGTTATTTCCGCATTCAGCCGTCGGATGATTTCACGTGAGGTTCCTGTGGGCGCTGCCAGTCCGAACCAAATTCCCGCCTCGTATTCGGGTAGTCCGGATTCCGCGACCGTGGGCAGGTCTGGAGCGACCACGCTGCGTTTAGCGCTCGTGATCGCCAGAGCGCGTAGCCGGCCAGCCTTGACCTGGGGCAACATTTGCGTAGCGAACATGATGGAGATCTCACCACCGATCAAGCCCGCAATGGCGGGTGCCGTGCCCTTGTAGGGCACGTGCAGCAGATTGACGCCTCCTTGCAATTGGAACCTTACACCCGCCAAATGGGAGCCGCTACCATCACCCGCGGAACCGAACATGATTTGGTCCGGACGAGCTTTGGCCAGCGCCAGCAGTTGCTTGACGTTCGTTGCCGGGATCGAGGGATTTACCGCCAGCACATAAGGCGTCGTCGCGAACAGGGCAACAGGCGTGAAGTCTCTCGTGAGATCGTAGTTCAACTTGCTGTACAGGCTCTGCGCGACCGCAAGCGTGATGGATATGGTCAATAGTGTGTAGCCGTCCGCAACAGCACGGGCGGCAATCTCGGCGCCCATATTGCCGCTTACGCCACCTCGATTGTCGACTATGAACTGCTGGCCGAATGTTTCGCTCAGCTTGGCGGCGAACAACCGGGTGACGAAATCGCCGCCGGCCCCCGGTGGAAACGGCACGATGATGCGTACTCCTTTGGCCGGGTAAGTTTGCGCATGCGCGGTACTCTGCAGGGGCATGGTCGCTAGCAGTATCAGCACTATTCGGAGTAGTTTTGCACGGATTTGCATTTCTCGCCTGATGCACTTTCCTAAAAGTATTTTTTTGCGGAATCAAGGTTGGCGGTTGCCAATCTTGCCGGCGTATCCACCCGCGCCTGACTTCGTAGGCATATGGCTATTCCTGGCCAGTTTGGCGCCAGCCTACTTGATCGAGACCCTCCAGTGTATGCGGTCCTCTTCAGGCGGGTAGTCACCGGCTGCCTTGTGATATGAGCAGCGGTTGTCCCATATGACAACGTCTCCCATTAACCATTTATGAGTGTACGTGCCGTCGGGCTGGATCATGTAGCCCGTCAGTTCTTCGATCAGCGCTTCGCTTTCTTCCGCATCATATCCTTCGATGCGCAACACTTTTACTAAATCAAAGAACAGCACCTTGCGGCCGGTTTCCGGGTGTGTTTGAAAAAGCGGGTGACGGGCAGGTTCCGCGTTCCGGGCCTTGCCGTCCAGCATTGCGGCGTTTGCGCGGTGCTTGCGCCCACCGTAAGCGTAGAAGGCGGAGCGCCCCTCCAGCCGTTGCTTGAGCGCTGGCGGCAACGCATCGTAAGCTGCATACATACTCGCGAAATACGTATCGCCCCCGTGGCTGGGCAAAGCAATCGCGTGGAGTTGTGTTGCCTTGAAAGGCACCTGGTCGTACGCGCCGTCGGTATGGAATGCTTTCGAGCCGCGCTGGTAGACTTTCAAATTGAGCTTGCCGTCAGCGTCAAATTTGTTTACTCCAAGCACGGTGAGTTCGGGATGTTGTGCGTGATTGGCCATCTTAAGGGGATGCGCATGTAGCGTGCCAAAGCGTCTGCTATACGTCAGAAACTCGTCAATCTCAAGTTTCTGGTCGCGCACCACGACGACGTTACAGTCCAGCCACGCCCGATAGACTTGAGCGAACGTCCCGTCATCCAGCGAATTGACGTTGATCCCTGTGATTTCGGCGCCGATTTGCTTGCCCAGCCGACGAATTTCGATCATGTTTTGAAGCTCCTCTCGATATCTTTGTGGCGAATGCGCGTGTTGCTTGGTGTTTAATCATGCGCCAGTCATTCGCCGCGTATGCCGGCGTCTCGTATGACCTTGCCCAACCTTGCCATATCCGATTTCACCGTGGCTGCAAACTGCTGCGGTGTATTGCCGACGACTTCAGCGCCGGCATTGAAAAACTTTTCCTTCACTTCAGGGGTGTAGATCAATCTGACGATATCCTGATGTAACCGGGCGATCAGCGAGGCGCGCGTGCGTGCCGGTGCAAACATGCCTACGGTGGTGGCGGACTCATAACCCGGGAGTCCCGAAGCCGCAACGGTCGGAATTTCCGGCGCCAGCGTGGACGGTTGTGCGCTGGCGATAGCCATCACTCGCAGCCGGCCTGACTTGATGTACGGAGTTACCGCGCCGGCATTGGGGAACATCACCTGAACCTGGCCGGCAATGAGATCGGTCAGTGCGGCAGCACTGCCTTTGTAGGACACGCGCACGATATCGACGCCGGCCATCGCCTTGAATATTTCAGCTGCAAGGTGGTTTGCGGAGCCTGTTGGGCCCGATGCATAGTTGAGCGAGCCGGGTTTGGCTTTGGCCAATGCAATCAGTTCCCTGACGGATTTGGCGGCGACTGCGGGATGCACGACCAGGATGTTTGGAAAACTCGCCGTGAGGGTGATAGTCGAAAAGTCCTTGACCGGATCGTAGGGTACGTGATTCTGCAGAAACGGCAGGATCCAGATGTTGCTGCCGTTGACCAGCAGCGTGTAACCATCGGGCTGTGCGCGCGCCAGGATTTGTCCGGGAATCGCGCCATTGCCGCGATTGTCGACGATAACCTGTTGCGCCCAGTTTTCGCTTAGTCCCGCGGCTACCAGGCGCGCGACCAGATCGGCGCCGCCCGCGGGCGCACCGGTTACCAGGCGTACCGGTTTTTCGGGGTAGCGCTGTGCGCTGGCATCAAGGGTGATGCCGCTCAGTATGCCCGCCAAAAAAACGAACTCTCGCAACTGCATTGCTTTGTGAGGGTGGTTCAAACTGATGTCTGAGCACGACCACCTATGCATTGCCACTATGCGGCCCCTTCTCCTGCTTGCGAAAAAAAAGGGCGGGCGAGCCTAGTCTTCAGTGTTACCCCCTCCCCAAGCCTTGCGTTGACGGAGACCCGCGGCGGGGGAAAACTGCGCGCAAGGGAGGGAGTGGCAGCATCATCATGCTAAGCATCACTTTGAATTGCACTCTGAATTTATTGTCGCAGCACCGTCACGCCGGGCGCGACAGCGCGGGGAATATTTCTGCGAGGCGGCCATTGGCTTCGCCGAGCTTGCCGATTGAACCGCGCACCTGAGGCGGCGTGATCTCCAGCCGCATGGGCGAATTGAGCAGCGGCCACCTTTGTCCGCTCGCATCGTTTCCATACACGATGAGCTGGCGCGTTGTCGACTGTTCGCAGCTTACAGCTTCCGACACACTGGCAACGGGCGCAGCCGTGACACCATTTCGGCGTGCCCATGCTACGAAGTCGTCGCGATTCAGGTTACGGGCCTGGGCGCGGATATCCGTGTAGTCCGGATCCGCTCCATTCTTGGCGGCGGCATGAGCTTCGATCAGGACGTAACCGTCTGTGCATTGCACCGTAAGCGCGGTGTCGTTGGCGGCGCCGTTCCACGCCATTTGCGTCACCCACGTCGCGCAATCCTGCATCGATATATCGATGGCTTGTCCGTGCCCGGTTTTATCGCGGTATTCGAGCGCCGCCACTATCGTGAGCAGACTGCATGCGCCGCCGACGATGTCCGCCGCTGAAATGCCAGCTTTGGTTGGCGCCCCTGCGCAACGCGTCAGATCCATGAATCCCGACATGGCTTGTACCACGGTATCGAACGCGGGCCGTTGCGGGTATGCGGAGTCGGCGCCAAAGCCGGAAATGCCGCAATACACGAGACGTGAATTGATCGCTTGGAGATCAGCCGGTCCGAATCCGAGACGCGCAAGTGAACCCGGCTTCAGGTTTTCCACCAGCACATCGGCGGTCTTGAGCATCTCCTTGAAGTCGGCTTTGCCCGCAGCGCTGCGCAGATCCACCATCAGGCTTTGCTTGTCGCTGTTGCTGAAGGTAAAGAAATAGCCCTGATCGCCCTGGCCCGGCGGCCAGGTGCGCGAGCCGTCACCCCCCGGGGGCTCGATTTTCAGGACTTCTGCGCCAAACGCGGCGAGCTGGCGTGATACCAGCGGCGCGGTAGTGTATTGGCCGATCTCAAGCACACGCACGCCGGCCAGTGGGCGAACGGCTTCGGCTGCATTCGGCGCCAGTGCAATACGTTTTGCCATCGCGGCCTTGCACAGCGACTGGATCAGCACACGATCTTCATCCGGCTTTGGGATACGTGTAGGCGCCCGGCCCGGAGTATCAACAGCCTTGAGCGGCGAACCCGGCAGGAACAGCTTGCGCGCGGATAATGGATCCGTCAGTTCGTGCACCATGCCGCGGTGCAGGAGATTGGGTTCGCGCGACAGTTGTTCGACCGTGGCTATAGGGCCGCAGGGGATATCGACGGCGCTGAGTTTTTCGACGCATGCGAGCACTGGAAGTGTGGTCGACCAGCGTTCGACGCAGGCGTCGACTTCGGCATGGCGCGCGACGCGATCGGTGTTCGTGGCCATGCCGGGCGCGGATGCCAATTCGGGTTGCTGCATGACCGTGCACAGTCGCTGCCATTGGTCGTCGGTGCCGGTGCAGATCAATACCCATCCGTCGGCGGCGCGATACGCATTCCATGGCGCGGCAAGCGAATGCCGGTTGCCGGCGCGCTTTGCCGGTTTTCCAACCGCATGAAATGGCAGGAACGTGGACAACGTGCCGATCGCACAGTCGAAGAGCGCAATATCGATACGCTGTCCGTAGCCATGCAGGCGTCGCACGCGCAGCGCGGTGATGATGGCGGCAGCGGCATAGAGGCCGGCGCTGTATTCCAGTATCGGCAGGCCGATGTGCGTGGGCATGCTCGACGGATCACCCGTGGTATCGACCAGGCCCGATATGGCTTGCACCTGCGCATCGGAATAGGGCAGCCCGGACCATGGGCCGCTGTTTCCAAATGCCGTGATATCGCAAATAATCTGGCTCGAATGCCATGAACGTGCCGCCTGCGGGGTGATGTCGCTCGACAACAGAATGACGTCGGCGCTTTCCAATAAACGCTCGAGTTGCACGGCATCGGCGCTGTCTAGCGTGATACTGCGTTTACCGGCGGCGGCCAACGCGCGATTGCGCCATTTCTGGTCCGAAGATATTTGTCGCGCTTCGGCAAGAACGACATCAGCGCCCAATTGAGCGAGCAGCGAACCGCAGGCGCTCACGCCTATGCGGTCGCCGATTTCAGCTACCAGCAGTCCAGATAGTGGCATTAACGCAGCATCCAAACCATGGACGGTTGTTGCCACGATCCGCGTTTGCTACGCGAACCGTGGTTCACGGGTTGTGTGCCGTCTTGTTGCGTCCGGAATCCCCGGCAATTTCAGGCGGCAGCCTTGACGCGATTGGCCGGCGGTACGATCAGCAACTTCACGATGTCGTCGAAATTCTTGATGTTCTCAATATTGTCGACGGCGTCTATGATCTGTTTCGAGCGTCCGGCGGGCAGTATGGGGTCGACCAGGGAACGGAATTTTTCCTTGACCTCTTCCGCGCTCATCGGATTCTCCGGCAGGCCTTTGGAGTAAGAAACGATTTCCCGGATGTGGCGGCCGTCGGTGGTTTCGATTTCGATGCCGGCGCCTTTGTCGACGCTCTTCCATTCCGCATCGGTCGCTACCACGCATTTGACCCTGCGCGCGGTAGCCACCAGTTTTGGATCTTTGAGGTCGATATTGGGGTAGTCCCAGAAACCATTGCCGCCGTGCACGCCGCGTCCGCCGTGGTGCAAACGCATGGACATCGAGAACGGCAGCGAAAACTGCGCGCCGAGTATGTCGTCCGGTTCGATGATGGAGCCGATATGCGAGAGTATCTGTTCGCTGTTGGTGTAAACCTTGATTTCCTTGACCTGATCGGGCGTGAACTGATGGTGGTCGCGCGCGTTGTCGAGTGCATCAAACGCTGCATGTATCAGGTGGCAGCACGAATAGGGCTTGAGCGCATTGTCGAGCAAATGGTAAAGCGTGCCTATGCCGTCGGTGAGACGGCTCAGGTCGTACTCGCCGGCGAACACCTTGCAGAAACCTTTTTCGCCTTCGAGGATGGAGCGCGGGCCGGTAATGCCGGCCTCGGCAAACAGCGCCGCGCGCACCCCGGCGGCGGTCGGAATGGCGCTGTGTATGCGCTTAACCGATCCCCCCGTCTTGGTGTATTCAATGAGCCCTGCTGAATGGCTGCCGGCAATCGCCAGCGCGTTGAGCGTCATGGCGGGATCGAAGCCCATCAGCACCGCACCGGCGGCGGCGGCGCCGAATGGGCCTACGCCGACAGGCGGATGGTGGCCGCGATAGATCAGGAACGGTGAACAGGCCCACGATATGCGAATCTGGATTTCGTAGGCCGCGATCACCGCTGCAAGAAACCTGGCGCCATCCGCCTTCGCGTATTCGGCCAGCGCCTGCGCGGCGGGTACCGCAATACCGCCGGGATGGGTGGGGCTTTTAAGATGCGTGTCGTCGGTCTCGTTGGCGTGATTGAAGGTGCTGTTGAGGAAGGCCGCGTCGTCGGGCGAAAACTTGTCGCCGAAATACGAGATGGTGCAATGCGTGCCGCTGCGCGTTTTCCGGATCACGTCGTAGTAGGTCTGGCTCCACGGCAACGTGGCGCCGGCGATCTGGCAGCCGAAGTTGTCCAGTATGAAGCGCCGTGCATGTTCGCGCACCGTGTCGGGGATTTCCTTTAGCTTGAGTCCCGCCGTCCAGTCGGCCAGGGTCTTGGTTTCGTTCATGCTGTCGTCCTTAAGTAGTTGTTCAGACCGGGCGTCCCGGATCCGAAAAATCGGCGAGCCGGGTGCAAGTGCGCGATGGTCTAAGAGGGTAAAACAGAAACGTTCGCGGTAACGGCAATCAGCGTCGGGTCTTTATATCCGTGGCAGCAAAGTTTGTCAATTCAGTGTTTTACTTGCCCTTGAACTTCGCGGTGCGTTTCTCCAGAAACGCAGAAATGCCTTCCTGCTTGTCTTCGGTGCCGTAAATCGTGGTTACCAGGAAAGTCTCGAATTCTATGCCCGAGGCCAGATCCATCTGCATGCCACGATGTACCGCGCGCTTGACCAGTGCCAGGCTTAGCGGTGCGCGTTGTTCGTAAATCTTGATCATGGCCTTGGCGGTATTCAGAGCCTCGCCTTTCCTGGTCAGGCGGTTGATCAGGCCGATGCGGTGGGCTTCGTTGGCATCAAATGTCTCGGCGGAAAAGAGTATGTCGAGTGCGCGGGCCGTGCCTACAATGCGCGGCAGGCGCTGTGTCCCACCGGCGCCGGCAACGGTCCCGATCTTGGAACTGGTGATGGCAAAGGTCGAGCCTTCCGCGGCGACGCGCAGGTCGCACGCTAGCGCCAGTTCCAGGCCGCCGGTGATGCAGAAGCCCTCGATCGCGGCTATCACCGGTTTGCCGAGGTTTTCCAGCGTGCTGTTAAGCCGGTGCCAGCGGTTGAAGTACTCTATGCCTTGCGCGGCCGTCTTAACTTGCAACGCTTCGTTCAGATCGGCGCCTGCCGCGAAAAACGACGCGCCGCCGGTAATGATGACTGCGCGCACCGTGGGTTCGCTCTCGGCTGCGGTGACCGCGGCAATGATGTCGTCCATCATCTGTATGCTGACGGCGTTGCGTTTGTCGGGGCGATTGAGGGTAATGACGAGGGCCTGCGCGGCCTGCTCGGTGAGTATGGTCTGGTAAGTCATGTGGGCCTCTTTGCTGGTGCGTGGTTCAGAATCCGGAGTCATCGACAGCCGTCATGGTGCCGGCGATATATTTTGGTTTGACGGTGGTATTTTAAATGATGTCGAACGCTTTAGAACCGGTGCCACGTTTCGACCGGCGAAACGGGCGTTGATATTTGACATTGGACGCATGCAGCGTGTAATGTCGTTCGACTCAAGGGTGTAGGGGAAGCGCGCTGTTTTTTTGGCTCGAATTTCAGCGAAATCGGCTTGGACTAATTGATAACGAGGAAGGTTGGTATGGCGCAAAGATTTGACGGTAAGGTGGCATTGATTACGGGTGGTGCGCGTGGCATCGGCTACGCCACGGCACGCATGATGGCGCAGGGCGGCGCGAAACTTGCGCTGGTTGACATCAATGGCGAACAGGCTGTGGCTTCCGCGGCGAAACTTGCCGCGGAAACCGGAACCCAGGCGATAGGCGTGAAAACCGACGTGACGTCCGAGGCCGACGTTCTGGCGATGGTCCAGACCGTGACCGAAAAGTTGGGCGCCGTCGACATTTATGTCAGCAGCGCGGCTGTCCTGGATGACAAGCTGTTTCTCGACTCCAAGCCGGCGGATTGGCATCGCATGATAGACGTTTGTCTGTACGGTCCGATGTTGTGCCTGCACGCGCTGTTGCCTGGTATGGTAAAGCGCGGCTATGGCCGCGTTATCTGCCTTGCGTCGGATTCAGCGCGCCTGGGGCAGGCGCGCCTGTCATATTATGCGGCCGCCAAAGGCGGGGTTATCGCGTTGGTGAAGTCGATCGCGCAAGAAGTCGGCAAGAGCGGCGTCACGCTTAACATCGTATCGCCGGGCGCCACCAATACCGAGCTGAGAATGGAACGCGAGGCGAGCATGCGCGCGCAGATGGGCGAGGAAAAGTACCAGCGCCGCGTGCAGACCGTCCTCAGAATGTACCCGACTGGGCGCATCGGCGAGCCGGACGACATCGCGGCCGCGATCAGTTTTCTGGCGAGCGGCGAGGCGTCGTGGATCACCGGACAGGTCATGAGCGTCAACGGCGGATTTGCCATGCCGTGATGTCAGGCCGTGAAAACCAGGACAATAGCGTGTTGAAACGTGGGAAATTTATATGAAACGTAAGAGTGACTATGACGTAATAGTCGTCGGTGGTGGCAACGCGGCGCTGTGTGCGGCGCTTTCGGCGCGGGAGCATGGTGCGAAAGTGCTGGTGCTGGAGCGTGCGCCGGAAGAAGAGCGCGGCGGCAACAGCAGCTTTACCGGTGGCAGCATGCGCTTTGCATTTGACAGCACCGAAGACATACTCAAGATGGTGCCCGATCTAAGTGCCGATGAAATCGCCAATACCGATTTCGGTTCTTACCCGGAATCGCGTTTCTTTGACGATATCTACAAGGTAACGCAGTTTCGCACCAACCCTGATCTCGCCGAAGTATTGATCAAAGGCAGCAATGAGACGGTGAACTGGGTGCGCAAACAGGGGGTGCGGTTCGTGCCTTTATATGGCCGGCACGCGCCCAACATCAACGGCAAATTCAAATTCTCCAACGGCTCGACGCTGGGTGCCGCCGGGGCAGGGCTGGGACTGGTTAACGCCTTGTACGCCGCGATCGGTCGCGCGGGGATCGAAGTGCGCTACAAGGCTACGGCACGCAAGCTATTGCACGATGACGACGGTGTGTATGGCGTGGAAGCGCGTATCGACGGCAAATCCACGGCATTGACGGCCACGGCGGTGGTGCTGGCGTGTGGCGGTTTTCAGGCCAATGCGGAGTGGCGCACGCGCTATCTGGGATTTGGCTGGGATCTCGCCAAGGTTAGGGGAACCCGCTACAACACCGGCGATGGTATACGCATGGCGCTCGACATAGGCGCACAGCCGTATGGCAACTGGTCATCGGCGCACGCGGTGGGCTGGGATCTCAATGCGCCGCCCTATGGCGATGTAACCATAGGCGACGGTTTCGGCAAGCACAGCTACAACTACGGGATTATGGTTAATGCCGACGGCAAGCGCTTTCTGGATGAAGGCGCGGATTTCAGAAACTTCACGTATGCCAAGTATGGCAAGGTCATACTTTCCCAGCCCGGCCAGTTTGCGTGGCAGATTTTTGATTCCAAGGCGCTGCACTTGCTGCGCGACACCTATCGCATCAAACGCGTAACCAAGGTGCGTGCCGATACGATCGAGGGCCTGGCCGACAAGCTCGAAGGCGTAAACAAGGAGCAGCTCCTGAAGACCGTGGCGGAATTCAACGCTGCCGTCCGGCAGGACATTCCATTCAATGCGAGTATCAAGGATGGCCGCTGCACCGAGGGACTGGCCATACCAAGATTGAATTGGGCGCAAACCATCAGTGAGGGTCCGTTCGAGGCATACGCAGTGACTTGTGGAATCACCTTTACTTTTGGCGGGCTCAAGATCACGACCAATGGCGAAGTAGTGGACACTGAAGAACGGCCGATACGCGGTCTGTATGCCGCCGGAGAACTGGTGGGTGGAATCTTCTATTTCAATTACCCGGGTGGCAGCGGCCTGACCAACGGCGCGGTTTTTGGGCGACTGGCGGGGAATAGCGCTGCAAAATTTGCGAAAAGTGATCTATAAGGATTTGAAATGAAACATTTATTTTGGACTTCACGTCGAAAACCCGTGACGCGCTGTCAGGAAGGAAATTTATGAGGCATATGCGGTTAGCTATGGTTGCGATGGCACTAGCGGCGCCCGTCCTTTATGCCGGCACCTCGACTGCACAGAACTATCCCACCAAACCGGTACGCCTGGTGACTTCGGAGATTGGCGGCGGCACGGATTACGCGGCGCGCGTGGTTGCGCTGGGACTTTCAGCCAGTCTGGGCCAACAAGCGGTGGTCGAGAATCGCAGCACGCTCGCCGCCACCCTGTATGCATCCAAGGCCGCCGCCGACGGCTACACGCTGCTGGTATCGGGCAGTTCATTTTCAGTCGTGCCGCTGCTCGAAAAAACCGCGTACGATCCCATCAAGGACTTTGTACACATCACGCTGGTGGCGCGCGCGCTGCACATACTCGTGGTTCACCCGTCGTTGCCGGTGAAGACGGTCAGGGACCTGATTGCGCTCGCCAAGACCAAGCCCGGACAACTCAATTACGCCGCGGGGTCCATAGGCTCCACGCCGCACCTGGCGACGGAATTGTTCAAGTCCATGGCGGGCATCAACCTGGTTCGCATCAACTATAAGGGCACAGGTCCGGCTTTTAATGATCTGCTCGCGGGCCAGGTGCAGGTGATGATTCCGGCATCGGGCGGCGCCGTGCCCCATATCAAATCGGGACGGTTGCGCGCATTGGCGATTACCGGTCCCCAGCCATCCGCGCTTTTTCCGGGCATCCCGACGGTGGCGGCGTCCGGCCTTCCGGGCTATGAGATGGTGGGCATGACGGGACTCGTCGCGCCGATGGGGACGCCGGTTACGATCGTACGGCGACTCAATCAGGACACCGTGAAACTGCTTGCGCAGGAAGACGCAAAACAGCGGTTTCTGAGTGTGGGCGTCGAACCGTCGAGCAACTCGCCCGAGGAGTTTACGGCTATGATCAAAGCCAATATGGCAATGCTGGGCAAGGTCATCAAGGATGCGGGTATCCGCAACGAATAGTTCATCGATCAAATGGCGGCACCGGCGTGGTTACATGCCGCCGTCGCTACAGGG
>CANJQI010000057.1 GCA_947476215.1 Betaproteobacteria bacterium | reverse complement strand
TGGAGTTTCCATCGGCGGTGCAATACCGATTGGAACTCGACACTATCAGGCGACTCGTGAAACAATCCGCACGCAGCGTCGCCCTCGGGTTTAAGGGGCGCGGCATCGGTTTGGAATTGGTCGTTTTGGGCCGGTGTCGCACCGATTTTCCGTCGGCTGGCGCTGCCCTTTTACCCTAATCTCTTGGGATACGCCAACTCACCGTCCCACGCGTCACACCCGCCACTTCAATCCTTCTTGTCCCACACGCCAGCGTGGCGATTGCGCAATTCCATTTCGGCTCCCCGCAATAAGGCGCGCCATACCAAAAACCTCAATCCGTCTTTACCGCCGGATTTTGGCGGGTTCTGATAACCGTTCACAGGACGCCGCTGCAAACACCGCGCTTCAATCGGCGCGTATGCCCGCGTCCCGCATCACTTTACCCCATTTCGCCAGTTCGACTTTCACGGCAGCCGCGAGTTCGTCCGGCGAGCTGCCCACGGTTTCCACGCCGATGTTCAGGAATTTTTCCTTCACGTCGGCCTGGCGAAGTATGTGTGCCATTTCCTGATTGAGCCGGTTGATGATGGCCGGCGGCGTTTTGAGCGGCGCGAATATGACGTGCAGCGATACCGATTCATACCCTGGAAGACCCGATGCAGCGACCGTGGGCAGGCCGGGCGCCAATACCGACGGCTGTGCGCTGGTCACGGCCAGCGCCCGCAACCTTGTTACTTGAGCGGCTCGGTGCCTATGACACCCTCGCGCTCCAGCACGTCCACTGCCGCAGCATCCATACCGAGAATATCCTGCAGCACGAAGCGGTTGTGCTGCCCCAGAGTCGGTGCGGGTTTAGGTTCCGCATCAGGTCCGGCTGACGTCTTCCACGTAGTACCGAGGTAACTTCTGACGCCAACCGAAGGATGATCGACCGGCACCAGCATGTTGCGCGCCAGCACCTGCGGATCGCCGAAATGGTCCCTGGCGTTGAGCACGGGAGCTGCCGGCACGCCTGCCTTCTGTAACAGGTGAGCAAGCTGATATTTCTCGAACCCGGCAGTCCATACACCGATGCCAGCATTCAACTCCAGCTCGTGCGACTTTCTGGCTGCCATCGTTGTGTAATGAGGATCTGCCAGCCAATCGTCTTTCTTCGCGACACGGCACAACGCTGCCCACTGATCCTCGCTGGTGACCGCGATGGTCACCCATGCGTCCTCTTTTCCCACCCCGCCCTTGCACGGAAAGCAACCGTGAGGCGCAAATACTGCGTGACGGTTGCCGTTCGCCATGGGGGACTCTCCACTCATGGCGGTTTGCAGCAGCACGTCGCCCATCAGGCACAGGGTTCCCTCCAGTTGCGCAAGTTCAATATGCTGTCCTGCGCCGGTTTGCTGGCGCTGAAACAATGCCACCAGCACCGCGGAAGCGCCGTGCATCGCCGCCATACAATCGGGGATCAGTACACCTGACGGCATCGACTGCCCCGCCTCGTAGCCCGTCAGTGCCGCCATGCCGGATAGATATTCCAGGGTCGGCCCGAACGACCGGTAATTCTTCCACGGGCCGCTGGCGCCGAAGCCCGGCATGGACAGCATGATCAGGTCGGACTTGACCTGCCGCAGCACCTCGTAATCCAGTCCCAGCGAGCGCATGACATTGGCGCTGAAATTTTCGACGACAACATCGCTGACGCGAACCAGATCGAGAAAGACCTGCTTGCCGCGCGGATCGCTGAGATCCAGCGCCACACCCAGGCTGCCCAGATGTCTTTCGTTAAAGCGCGGAACCCGGTTCCACGGATCCCGGCCGACATCATCGTTGGGATATTCCCGCCGGTCGCGGTGTCCGGCCTTGGGGCCGCGCGCCGGGTCCGGTCGCTTGGTCGCCTCCAGCTTGATCGCCTGCGCCCCCATGTCCGCCAGCAGCCGCACCGCAGAAGGCCCTGCCCAGTGATTGGTCAGACTCAGTACGCGATAGCCTTCCAGGGCTCGCCTGCTCATACCACGCCCTCATGCGCCCAGTGCCGTACCTGGTCGTCCGTGTAACCGAGACTGCCGCACAATATGTCGTGCGTGTGCTGTCCCAGCGTAGGCGCTGCTGTCACTGTCGTGCCTGACGCACCCATGCGAAACGGCGCACCCGCGTACGGCAACGTGCCCGCGACCGGATGGTCCACAGACTGGAAGAATTCGCGTTCTCGAATCTGCGCGGATTGCATGATTTCCTGGGTGCTGTTCAACGCGCCCCATGCAAACTGCGCCTTCTGTCCTGCGGCCATCACTTCTTCTTTGGTGCGCGCGGCTACCCAGCGCGCGAATACAACCGACACCGCATCCGGATCATCGACTGGCAGCGACTCGCCCACGACCTTGGACAGGCGCTCCAGTTCGACGGCATTGCGGGGCGGCCTGGCGATAACATAACCGTCGCTTGCCTTGAATCTGTCTGTACCTTTTCCACCCCCGGCCGGCCGGCGCCCCTGCACTTGCTGGTTATAGGAATAGTGCGCATGCGCCGAATTCAGGGAGGTCATCACCGTATCCATGATGGCGATGTCCACATGCTGCCCGCCCATGGTCGGGCGCGCCAACAAGGCAGCCATCGACGCCGCGAACGCATTTTGACCGGCTTCATACTGGGCGGCGGCGTAGCCGAGGCGCAACGGCTCGCGCCCGCGCTCGCCAGCCATGTGCATGAGCCCGCCCCACGCCTGCAGATTCATCTCGGTGGCATCGTAGTCCCGATACGGCCCGGTCTGGCCGAAATTCGATATCGAGACCATCACCAGCTTGTTGTTGATCGCATCCAGCGCTTCGTAGGATATCCCCAGCCGGCGCATGACGCCGGGACGAAAATTCTCAACCACAACATCGGTGTCGCATATCAGCCGCATGAAAATCTCCATGCCCTGCGCTGACTTAAGATTAAGCGTTACGCTTTTCTTGCTGGTGTTCAAATAAAGAAACGTAGCACTGGGTTCGAGATTCTCCTTGGACTCCGCAGTGGCGCCGATGCGCCGCGCCCGATCGCCGACACGCGGCCTTTCGAGCTTGATCACCTGCGCGCCATACAACGCAAACAGTCGCGTGCAATAGGGACCGGCAATCATCTGCGTGAGATCGAGTACTCGCACCCCATGCAGTGCCATCGTGCCACTGCCGCGAGCGTCGTCTTTCGCCGCTGTCACGCCGCCACCTATCCTCTGCGCCGGCCCAGCAACGGGATCGCCGCGCTAATGGATTTCGAGTAATCCCTGCTCAGCGCAACCAATCGGTCCTCAAGCTCATAGGCATAGGGGTCCCGTCGTGGTTTGCCTTCTTTTTCTTCCTCGACCGTGTTCTCCAGCATTTCACGGTTTTCGAGATGCCACTGCACAGTGCGCCGCACCGCTTCCGTCGCCGGAACTACGTCCCGGTAACCCAGCTCGCGCTTTGCCTTGGTGAGATCGAAAAGCTGATGGTGCGACTCACTGACGTAGCCGCGGCACAGTTCCTCGACAATGGGGTGCGCGACCGTGATCACCTCCCATTCGTGATTCATGCAATGCGCTATGCAGGTGACGAGCTCGGTCAACGTCAGCGTGCGCTCGTCGCAGATGTTGTAGACCTGCCCGCTCGCCTGCGGTTTATCCATGGAAAGAAAGACCGCGTGAGTCAGATTGTCTATATAGCCGCGATTGCGTAACCGATCGCCATTGCCCGGCACGATGATGTGCGGCCGCTTGTCCAGGACACGTTTCATGATCGACCAGATCATCGAGCGATTGGCACGGGGCCCGTAGACATTGGGATAGCGCAAGATGGTGACGTCGAACTCTCCGTTCTTGTGCTGCGCCAATAGCTGGCGTTCGCCTTCCGCCACGGCCCAGCCGTAAATGTCTTCTTCGCGCCGCGCATAGGTTACGTAGTCCTCGGGGATAGGCACCGGCAGGCCGTCGGCGGTATGCGCGAGATTGCGGTACCCGACATAGCAGGCGCCGCCTGTGATCCCAACCAGCTTGCGCGTCCTGCCGCTCATGACCTTGGCCACGTACCGCAAGCGGCCATATGACGAAACAGTAACGTCGTAACTTTCACCGGACAAGTCGCGCGCCAGTGCGTCCTTCGAAAACGGATCGCCATGGATATGGGTAACCGGTTTTGAGAACTCCACCTCATGCACGCCACGGTGATAAATCGTGACGTCGTAGCCGCGAGCGATGAATCCTTCCACGATCGGAACGCCTGATGGACCGGTGCCGCCGACGACCAATGCCTTCATGATATCAACGCCCGAATTGACAACGGCTGAGTATGGCCACGGCACGCAAAACATGCAACAATTTCGTCAACCGCGTACAGCGTCCGCGTCCGCGGCAGAGATATAATGTGCAGGTCCCGTCTTCTCTCCCGATCAACTTCCGCGAAAAGGCATTTCATGAACAGCGCAAACGCCCAAACCAGGAAAGCCCCTGAAAAACGAACAACCGTACTGCGGCGTCTGTTGAACGGACCGGAGTGTCTGAGAGTCATGTTTGGCGGCAATGCGCACCATGCCCAGCTCACCGAATACGCGGGTTACAAGGCATTCGGTTTGTCCGGCTCCAAGACCAGCAGCTGGAACTACGGCCTGCCGGATGCCGGATTCCTCACGCAGACCGAACTCGTGGAAGTGACACGCAACGTGTGCAACGCGGTGAAAATTCCGGTGCTCGTCGACGCCGATACCGGGCACGGCAACGCACTGGGCGCACGGCGCACGGTGCAGTTGCTGATACAGGCTGGCGCCGCCGGCTGCTTCATCGAAGATCAGAAGGCGCCCAAGCGCTGCGGCTTCGTCAAGGGCAAGCAACTGATTTCCATTGAAGAAGCGGTGGGCAAATATCGCGCTGTTTGCGACTTGCGTGACGAGCTGGATCCGGATTTCATCATCATGGCGCGCACCGATGCGCGTGGCGCGGTGGGCGGCAGTCTCGAAGAAGCGATACGCCGCGGTAAGGCTTATCAGCAGGCGGGCGTCGACGTGATATATGTGGAAGCACCGCAGTCGCGCGAGGAAATCAAGGCCCTGCGGGAGGCATTCTCCGATATTCCGTTTCGCGCCACCGAGGGCGCCATACGTCCTCCATTGACGGCACAGGAAAAAGAAGATCTCAAGATGTGCATGACTTCAATTCATTTCGCGACCGTGGGCACAGTCACCATGTACGACTTTCTCGTGGACTTCAGGGAACGCGGCGAAGCGGCATGGAATGATTTTCTGATCAAGTCGAAGTCTCATCCGTTGTCCGGGCAAGGCGTTTTTGATATGACCGGTTTTCCGGAGGTTGTGAAAATCGAGGAAAAATATCTGCCGCAGGAAGAGCTCGATTTGAAATACAAAAGCGAATCGCTGGGCACCTACGATCCGCACACCGGCCGTGCAGGGCAGATCAAGAATCACGGCTACTAAGGAGCGCAGAACATCATGGCTGGAAAAAACGTCATACAGAAAATTCTGGCGCGTTCGGTCGGCAAACCGTCAGTCGAAACCGGCGACTTCGTGCATGTGCGTTCCAATTGCATTACCACGGTGGGCGGGGACGGCGATGGACGCGGTCTCGGCCAGCTGGATCCGAATGCCAAGCCCAGCGTGTTTGACCCCCAACGCATAGGCATCGTCGTTGGACACGCCGGCGCGGGCGGAATGCCGCGTACCGCCGGCAACCACCGACGGAAAATGCGGCAATGGGCCGAAACCGTGGGTGTACCGCGTGAAAACATTTTTGATCTGGGGTCGCAAGGCGTTGAGCATGTGATCGCCGGTGAACAGGCGTGGGCGCTGCCGGGAGAGGTCTATCTCTCCATCGTTGACGGTCACACCACGGCGCTGGGTGCGCTCGGTGGATTTGCGGTCGCGCTGTCGTATGGAGCGGCCGAGTACATTACCAAGGGCTATACCTGGATCGAAGTGCCGCCGGTGGCGCGTATCACGCTGACCGGCCGCACCAAACCCGGCGTATTTGCACGCGACGTGTACGAATACGTGCTGGGACAAATCGGTCCGAACGGCACACCCTCGCAGGTCATCGTGTGGGATGGTGACTACGTCAGGGACCTCGACATGGATGCACGCTTTACGCTGTGCGCCAATGCGCTGTTTTCGTCGGCATGGACCAATATCATCGAACCCGACGACGTGACCCTGGATTACGTCAGGACGCGGACGAACAAGGCGCTCGTCCCCTTGTACGGCGATGCGGACGCCGAGTACGAACAACAATTAAGGTTCGACGTATCGGACATCGAACCGCAGGTGGTGCCCCCGCCCGAGCGGCACCGCGCGGCGGCGGTATCCAAACATGCCGGGCTCAAAATTTCCAAGGCGCATATCGGGACATGCGCCAACGGCCGTTACGAAGACCTCAAACTTGCGGCCATGGTACTCAAAGGGCGCAAAATTCACCCCGACGTGATGCTCAATATCACCGCTGGCTCGACTGCCGTCTACCGGCGTTGCCTAGATGAGGGTTTGATTGGCATCTTCATGGATGCCGGTGTATTCCTGCCGCCCGCATCGTGTGGCATGTGCGCCGGCGGGAAAAATACGCCGCTCGCGGACGGCGATGTCTGTATATCCTCCGGAACCTGCAACTACCCCGGGCGCATGGGCAGTTCGAAAGCTGATATTTATCTGGCGTCTCCTGCGACCGTCGCGGCATCGGCGGTCACCGGTGAAATCACGGATCCGCGGCAACTACTGTAGAAGTCAGAATGACGACACGAATACTGCGTGGCAGGGCGCATTGTTTCGATGGCGTACTTGACGTCGATTGGGAGATCTGCCCGATCGAGGATCTGAACTACCTGCGTTCGGCCGAAGGATGTGCGTTATCTTACGGGGAAAAGCAGCACTTTCTGTCGCGCAACTGCCTGACGAGACTGGATCCGGACTTTCCGAACAAAGTGGCGCCCGGTGACATACTGGTAGGCAACAAGGGCGTCGGCTGGGGACACGACCACGATCACGCTGTGATGGCATTGAAGGGTGTAGGACTCTCCGCCGTGATCTGCGAAACCACGCGCCAGAACTTTCAGCGCAATTGCCTGCACCATGGTTTACCACTGGTAAAAGTAGCCGGTGTCTTTGCCAGCGTTGCCACCGGTGATCTGCTTGAACTGGACCTCAATGCCGGCACGCTGCTCAATGAAACCTCCGGCGCACGGCTGACGTTCAAGCCATATCCGGAGTTCATACTGGAAACGCTGGACGCTGGCGGTTTGTACGCGGGTCATCTGGGACACGCAAACACTTAACACGGAGGAGTACCAAAATGGGTCAAGTCTGGATGCCCGACATCGACAAGACAATGACGGGAGGCGCGTGGCGGTTTGAAGGCACGCTGGATGTCGACTGGGAGCTGTGCCCATATCAGGCAAGCAAGGCGTTCGGCAAGGAGTCGGCGAGGAAACTGACCTACATCGAGCGCATGGAAGCACTCAAGATGCTGGCGTTGCAGCCACTGGATCCTGATTTTCACAAGAAGGTCCAGCGCGGCGACTTCCTGATCGGCGACGACAGAACCGGTTATGGCCACGATCACGAACATGCGTGCATCGCGCTGCGCGGCGCCGGCATCGGCACGGTTCTGTGCGAGGGCACGAACGTCAATTTCAGGCGCAATTCGATACATCATGGATTGCCGGTGGTGGTCGTCAAGGGCATCATGAGCGCGGCGAAAACAGGCGACACGCTCGAGGTAAACCTGGTTGAAGGCTGGGTAAAAAACCTCACCAGTTCAAAGACGCTCACGTTCAAGCCGTGGCCGGAGTTCGTCCTCGATATCATACGCAAAGGTGGGCTCTATCCGTGGCTCAGGGAAGAAACACCGGCGACTAACCAAAGCGCGGTCGCGTAAAAAGCGCCTTGGGAAAAATGTATGCGAATCAAATACATGGCGCGCATGCTGCCGATGATCGCGATGGTTGCCGGCGCGTTTCCGGCGCACGGACAGGATTATCCCAGCCGTCCCGTGCGCATCGTTACCGCTGAACCGGGCGGCGGCAATGATCTCGCGGCGCGTGCCATCGCGCAGTCCCTGACCGCCAGTTGGCCGCAGCAGGTTATCGTCGACAACCGGGGTGGGGCGGGTGGCGCACGCGCCGCGCAAACCGTAGCCCAGGCGAGCCCCGACGGATACACCGTGCTGCTCTACAGCAACACGCTGTGGATAGGACCGCTGTTGCGCAGAACCACGCCGTTCGACCCCGACAAGGACTACGCACCTATAACGCTCGCCGACAGGGCGCCCAACATACTGGTGTTACACCCGTCGGTGCCGGCCAGTTCCGTCAAGGAACTGATCGCCCTTGCCAAAGCCAAACCCGGCGCGTTGAACTACTCGTCGGCCTCGCCGGGCGGATCCGTACATCTGTCGGGCGAACTGTTCAAGTCGATGGCCGGCGTCAACATCGTCCACGTCCCATACAAAGGAACCGGTGCGTCGTTCATTGATTTTCTCGCCGGCCATGTGCAGATGACGTTTGGCACGGCCGCCTCTGTTGCGCAGCACGCGAAGGCGGGAAGACTGAAAGCACTTGCCGTCACCAGCCTGCAGCCCTCGGCGCTGGTTCCTGGCATGCCGACCATGGCCGCCGCCGGCCTGCCCGGCTACGAATCCGTGGCATTTCACGCCATGTTCGCAACGGCCAGGACACCCGCAAACATCGTCAGAAAGCTGAATCAGGAAATCGTGCGAGTACTCAACAGCAACGACGTGAAAGACAAGTTTCTCAGCATGGGCATAGAAACCATGGGGACTTCTCCATCCGAAATGACTGCCACCATCAAATCGGAAATGACGCGCATGGGCAAGGTCATCAAGGAAGTGGGCTTGACCTATGACTGACGTCGGCACGGCATTGCGTTTCTCGGCTGATATTCGTCGAGGACTAACCGTTTTTCGCGCGTTGCAAATCAAAACCGCACTCGCAGGTGTACTGCTCGCTGGCAGCACATGCGCGGCACATGCTCAGTCTTATCCTACCAAACCGCTCAAATTCGTCACTTCGGAAGTCGGCGGTGGCAGCGATTTTGTCGCGCGCCTGATTGCATCGGGTCTTGCGTCCGGCCTGGGCCAGCCGATTGTCGTCGACAATCGTGCCGGCGGTGTCATCCCCGGAGAAGTCGTTACCAGAGCACCGGCGGATGGTTATACCTTGCTGGTTTACGGTGGCGCATTCTGGCTCGCACCCCTGCTGCAGGACAAGATGCCCTACGATGTGGTGCGGGATTTCACGCCCATCATACTGCTTGCCACGTCTCCCAACATACTCGTTGTCAATCCATCCATGCCGGTGCGGTCCGTCAGTGAATTGATTGCGTTGGCCAAAAGAAAACCGGGGGAACTCAATTACTCGGCTGCCGGAATCGCCAGCTCCGGCAACCTCGCCGCGGAGTTATTCAACGCGATGGCGGCGGTCAATATCGTGCGCATCAATTACAAGGGCACGGGCCAGGCGGTCAACGACCTGATCGGCGGGCAGGTGCATCTGTCGTTTCCGAATCCCACATCAGCCTCGCCTCACATCAAGTCCGGCAGGCTGCGCGCCATCGCAGTCACCGGCGCCCAGCCATCCACGATTTTTCCGGAACTGCCGACGATAGCCGCGTCCGGGGTGCCCGGATATGAAGCGGGCTCGTCATTCGGTATGTTCGGTCCCGCGAAGCTTACTGCCCCATTGGTCCTGCTGCTGAATCAGGAGACCGGGAAAGTACTCAGCACCGCGGACATCAAGGAACGGTTTCTGGGCGTAGGTGTGGAAACCATGGGCGGCACCCCCGATTACTTTGCCGCGAAAATGAAATCCGAAATGACTCGCATGGGCAAAGTCATCAGGGACGCTGGGATAAAGGGGAACTGAATTTTGTTTTGATGCCGTTAGTTCCTGGCGCTGACGCGCACCACCTGATAGAGCGTCGTTTCCTCAGGGTGCCGCCGCTCGCAGGAAAATGCAGCACGGCGGCCAACCGGCGCTAAGTGCAGCGCGGCCTGATTTTTTGTCATGCTATTTCCAATCTGGCATTACTCGTTTCATATAGCCGTCAAATAGAGGTACCGTAAAGCTGTTGTCGCCGTGAGAAGGGCTGTAGATCATGCCCTTCTTAATTAACGATGATCGGGTTGGCGCCACGTTCGTTACTTCTCTAATTAGCAGATGTGCAATGTCGCCGGACCTGTGCGGGCCCGCTCCAAGCTCCGCCATTGCCCGCAGGTATTTCTTTTCCGAGGGCGTGCGGCGGTCAAATCGCACCCGAAAAAAAATCGCATCGAGTTCGGTAATCGCAAGGTCCGTGGCGGCAACTGCGTCAGCGCGTGAAATCGGCGACTGTTTTGCACACTGCCAACTGTGCTTGCCCCATTCCTGAATGGGGTAAGGATACGCTTTGCTATGCGATAGAATCTCTACAAGAGCGCCTTCTTCGAACTCAACATTCTTTTTTTTCGCAGGCGCCACAAGCGCCTTGCGCGCTTCGGCATCTGTGAGCGGGCCGATTTCGGAAAATTCAAAGAGCCGCTCGGCATATGACTTGGCGCGTCCGGCATTCCCCACGAGCTGAGGAAGGCCGGCGCCAACGAGAGCGATCGGCAGTTGGTTTTGCGCGCATTTGTGCAGCGCCGTAATGAGCGACGCAAATTGCGTTCTCTGCGACATACTGCAACTCGTCGATGAAAAAAGCGACCGCCGTGTTTTTTTCCTTTGCTGCGCGTCCGACCGCAACAAAGATATCAATCAGATCGTGTTCCAGATCGCCGCTGTCCGCGGTACCCGGCTCATCACCCAGTTCAACGCCAAACTCAATGTCCTGGTATTTCACTTTCATGGCGCCGACAAATCCGCCGAGGACGCGTAGCGCTTTCTTCGCCAGAGTTCCGGCGGCGGAAATTCTGTCGAGTTTCAATAACACAGATCGCAGCGGAGGAATGAGCAGCGCAGGCAAAGAGCGCTTTTCCGGCGCCTCAATGTTGACGACCACAAACCCGCGGGCTTCGGATTCTTGTGCGATACGTGTGAGCAGCACGGTTTTTCCGACACCGCGCAGCCCGACCAGCAGCAGGCTGCGCGCGGGCAACCCGGCGCGAAATCGATCCAGTGCAATTGCTGCTTTTTCAATAATCTCGTCGCGACCGGCCAGCTCTGGAGGCAGAGTCCCTGCGCCGGGTGCATAGGGATTTGTTCGTGGATCCATTTATAGCGAACTTACAATAGTTATTAAAAAAACATAACTCATGATAAGTTATATATAAATGATTGTTAATATCTGTGTCTCTCAGGCATGCATCCGCTGCGAGTGCAATCGTAAGTATATGTTTGTAAACCGTTATATGAGATATAGCCGCGGACAGTCAAGAGAGGCGTTCAAGTTTCCTATTGGCCGATCCCGGGCCGCATTTCGACTGGGCGCATTGTCGCGCGTGTTGGATTCCCCCAACAAATTGATAAGCAATTAGCGCTAAAGCAGTACCCGGTCCGCCGTATCTCGTTCGAACAGGATCAGGAAGACAGCGTGGCCGCGCACACAGCGGATGTGAGCGGCATTACGTCGACGAGTTTGTCAACTGCGCCGGCCTGCTCGATCAGACGTTGCGCTAGCGACTTCGGCACATCCACTTCATCAAAAAGCTGATAGGTCATGCGCGTTGCGGCATCCCAGGTCAGTCGATAGCTGCCAGCGCCCGCATCCTCTGCCCAAGAAAGCGTTTCGCCATTGGCCAGTTCGACCTCTACCCGTGGTTCGTAACGCGCGCAGGACACTTCAGCAATCAATTCAACTCTGGGTATCAACCTGAGGACTCTGTCGTCATCAAACCTGCGCAATGCATCAAAGGTCGCTGTACCGGTGACCCACGCCAACGCCGCACAAAAAGGCGCGCTTACGACAGTCTGAGTTGCGCTGGTATAAGGACCTGCGTAACGCGCGCCGATAAAATTCGCTTCGAACGGATGCATGTGCAGCTTGATGGATCTGGGTTCGACATGGCCTGCTTGCTGTCCCAGCGTCGCCATGCCACGAATAATTCCCCGGAAAAACTGGTTCGCCGGATATTCCCGAAAAGTCACGTTCGTGAATTCATGCTGCTCGCCAAGCTGTGTTACCAGACGCGCTCCGTAGTCCGCGCCGCCATTGCCGTATGCGTTGAAAAACCCCGCTTTGCCATGCAGCGAACTCGGCGCTGCAACAACATCCACAGCAGCCAGATTGCTGACATGCATGCCGTTGCGTGCGGCAAACCCGGACTGAAACGGAGACTCTTCCGTACCGGCATCCACGAATTCGCGCAATCCTCCGGCGCAATTCGCAGCCAGCGCCAATGCGGAAGTCATCTGCGTGGAGGTCAGACCCCGTGTCCGAGCGGCAGCGGCGGCGGCCCCGAAAACCCCATAACATGGGGACGTCCGCAAACCGCGAATACTGAGATCGGCCGCATGATCGCGTCCAATGCGCAACGCAACTTCATAACCGGCGACGATAGCCGCCAGGAGTCGGGCGCCGGACGCGTGAGTGTATTCTGCAGTGGCCAACGCGGCGGGAATTACCATTCCCCCTACGTGTCCGCACGCATGTGCGTCGCCCTGAACGCGTGCCGACATCATGACCGCGTTCGCGAACACCGCCTCGCCGGGATCGACGCACCGGCCATCAAATAGGCGCGTTGCTCCGTTTTCGTCGCCATGGCCCGAATTCGCCGCTATCGCCAGGCGGCAAACTGCGGCGCGTCGCGCCCCCGTTCCAACTGCAAGCCCGTACAGCAGACACGCTTTCGCAACGCTCAGGACATCGGCGGGCAGATCGCCAATCTCGATTTGAGCCGCGTACGTGGCAAGCGTGTGCAAATCGTAGTGGCTGCTCATCGCGTCAATTCACATATGTGAATACATGACATTGCCGGCGACCGGCACGCGCGCCTTCAGTATCACCCCGGTTTCCGATTCGGTGATGTACAGCGATTTGCGGTCCGCACCTCCGTAGGCAAGATTCGTAGTCCGTAATCCTGCGCAAGAATTGACGCGAAACACAGACTCCCCCAACCGGTTGTGCAGCCATACCGCCCCCATCCCCGCATGAACAACCGCAAGACCACCTTCCTCGTCGATAGCAAGGCCGTCCGGGCCACCCAATCCACCCGACAAATATATGAACACAGCGACCTTTTTCGCTTCTCCCGTCTTCGGCAATGGCAGGCGCCATACGGCGTTGGCGCTGGTTACATTCACAAAGAGTAGTTTCTCATCGCAGCTCAGCACCAGCCCGTTGGGGCTGGGAACTCTTTTTAGCAGACACTCCAGAACGCCGTCGGCACGCAGACGAAATACGCGACCTCCCGGATCCTCCAGGCCGCTGTGCCCCTGATCTGTGAAATACAAATCGCCATTGCTCGCGAACACCAGGTCGTTCAGGCCGCGAAAGCCTTCCGAGTTACCGCGTTGAAGAAAGGGCTGTACCACGCCGGTATCGGAATTTAGCGTGAGCAGACCGAGCGCATGATCCGCGATGAATATTCTTCCATCCTTGTGGATCTTCAGTCCGTTCGGCTCACCTTCATACTCGGTAACCAGATGGAACTCGCCATCCGGCGTGACCTTGAAAACTCTGCCGAACGGTATGTCGACGCAATAAAGATTCCCGGCACGATCAAACGACGGGCCTTCAAGAAACGAATGCACATCCGCGTGCCCGCGCGCCTCGATCCAAGCCGATCGCTTCGCGGGCGAGCGAAACTTGTCAGGTAGTCGGGCGAATATTTCGGTCATTATGATTTCGACTGAATTCAATGCATCCTCCGCAACAGGATTGTGGAGGCAACATCATACAGCCGTGCGCGTGAGTGCGGACGCAATCCGCTCACGTGCAACGAAACCGGAGAAACTGGGGAAGCAAAAAACTGTGCGTCAGGTAATGTCGCCCAGCGTAAAATAGAAGGTGGCGCCTGCGTCATAGGCGCGGTTAATCGACTCGCTGTCGTCAAATACGGTCAACATCAGGATGGGCAGGCGGTCTCCGCCGGGGCGCCGGCGCAATGCCGCGCACGTAGCAAAACCATCCATGATGGGCATGCGGACGTCGACAAGGACGATATCGGGATGAAATGTGTCAAATGCCTGCAGACCCTGATATCCACTAGAAATCCGTCGCGTTCCAGCGCCGCACGCAGCACCATGCGTTGGGTACGCTCGTCTTCTATCAGAAGAACGAGTTTCTTTTTAGACGGGTCGTCGCGATTGGATGATCCGGCGTCGATTTTCGCCAGTGCATTCATCGATTGCTATCCACCAAGTACCGCTACACCTCTAGCCATGGGTAATACGACTGTTGGACAGCGTTAAGTCTGTCACCTTAACCCATTGTTCCGCAATGGGTTATGTCAAAACCTTCACAAAATTTCACACCTCAGCGTATCTGGCGATGCACGAATTCGATGATCCTGTCGATCGCGGCCATCGATGCCGGTGCGGTCGGATCGTTGGTAATGAACGCCTGCCCCATACCCTCGTAAAAGTGCAGATCCACGCTCCCACCGGCTTTGCGATAGGCCGCCACAAAACGGTCCAGGTTCTGCCGTGGATGCACGTCGTCGGCGCCCCCCTGCAGATAAAGAACCGGCGGCATCGGCGTCTTTTCGCCGCGTTCAAGCGCACGCGTGGGATTGCCTTCTGCCATGGCCGCTTCCGTCTTCCAGTAGAGGTCGTGGCTGGGTCCCACCTGATCCGCAACTTTCGGCTTGCCTTCCGCTTTGAGCTTGTGGGCATACTGGTACCGCCCCAGGGGATCTATCACCGGCCAGCACAGAGCAACGCAGCGCACGGACGCATCAAACGTCGCAGCGCCGGGTAAAGGCAGAGCCGCATATCGAGGATCGTTTGGCCGCATGGCGGTCAACATCGCCTGGTGGCCGCCGCTGGACGTCCCCAGCACGCCAAACAAATCCGCGCGGCTGTGATAAATAGCGGCTTTGGACTTGAACCATCGAATCGCATAGTTGATATCCGCCATCGAAGCCGGATATCCCGGATCATCTGGGGGCATGCGGAAATCCAGCGATGCCACGACCACGCCCGACTTTGCGAGCGGCTCATTGGCGCCGACATCGGTGCTACGGTCCTTGTGACACCACGCACCGCCGTGCAAGTCGATGACGAACGGAAACGGACCCGCGCCGCGTGGCTTGTAGACACGCGCCAGAAACGGCTTGTTCCCATGCCTTACGTATTCGACATCCGCTACATCAATCTCGTAATTGGCTTTCTGTGCAGTCGTCATGACGAACTCCTGTAAATTGCAAACTGGGGTCTCCGGTCACGCCATCTAGCCATAGCGAATCCCCGTCCGTCCCAGCGGCGAGAAATTCGGTGTCCGATTGCGAAATCTACACGATTACCGCAGCCGTGGGTAAGCTCAACATTTACTCCATGCGTATGCCTGCGGCCTTGATCACTTTCGCCCAGCGGGCCATATCGGACTGGATCGTGACGGCAAATTCCTGCGCTGTGCTGCCCGCGCTTTCCATGCCGGTATTCAGCATGCGTTCCCTTTCGTCCGCTCGCCCGACGACCTGCACGATTTCCCGATTTAACCGCGCAATAAGCGCTGCCGGCGTCTTGGCCGGCGCAAAGATGCCAAACATCGACATCGACTGATATCCAGGCAGCCCTGCTTCCGACACAGTGGGTAAACCGGGCGCCAGCGCGGAGGGTCGAGGCGTGGTAACGGCCACTAATCTCAGCTTTCCGGTCTTGGCAAGAGGCGCCACCGGCGTGGGCGAGACAAACATCAACTGAACCTGGCCACCGAGCAACGCGTTGACGGCCGGCCCCGTGCCTTTATACGGTATGCGCACGATATTGACGCCCGCCATGGACTTGAACAACTCCGCCGCGAGATGCGACGGCGAGCCAACGGAACCCGAACTGTAATTCAGTTCACCCGGGCGTGATCTGGCCAAGACAACCAGATCCAACACGGACTGGACCGGCACCCCGGGATGCACGGCCAAGACGTTGGGCGCGCTCGCAGCCAGAGTAATCGGCGCATAGTCCTTGACCGGATCATACGGCACATGTTCCTTCATCAGCGGCGACAGCCACAAGGATGTGCCGCTCAACAGCAGGCTGTAGCCGTCGGGTATGGCCCGTAACAGAATATCCGCCGCCATCATGCCGCCGCCTCTATTGTCGACGATGACCTGTCTGCCGAGACCGGTGGCGATGCCTTGCGCAATCAACCGTGCCAGAAAGTCGCTGGAACTCCCCGGTTCCGAGGTCACGATACGTATGGTCTTGTAGGGATAGGTCTGCGCACCCTGGCCGCAGGCGCGATGCGCGAACGGCAACATCAAGCAAAACCCCGCGATCGCTACTACAAACGCTGGCTTCATATCTTCCCCATCGAAATCCCCATGCCGGATCGCCGGGATCACGGACTGAATCGGGATTTCGTCGTTCTGACATTTTCCGCGATAATGGCTCTTACCTCGCCCGATGTCCATCATTACCATAGGTTGTTCTTCCAACCCTGACCAGGAGTTCACGATGCAACCCATCAACACCGAACCCGCCACCGCCGCCGGCAAGCGCACGCATGAGCCGACGGTGTTCAAATACACAACGCCGAAGACCGACGCTCCCAAGACGCACGTCCGGTTATTTCGCAGCGATCTCATGTACGCCAAGATACAGGTACTCAAGTCGGGGGGAGAAAACAACCTGCACGCGCACAATGCGCAGGACGGTTTCTGGATGGTATTGCGCGGCAAGGTCAAATTCTATGGTGAGAATGACAAGCTACTGGCCGAGCTTGGGCCGCTCGAGGGCATACATATCCCGCGCGGCGCTTACTACTGGTTTGAATCTTCCAGCGATGAAGTGCTGGAATTGCTGCAGGTCGAAGCCGTGGACTTGACCGCCAGGGAAAATCTGCGTCTTAACGGAGCGGAGCGCAAGAACGCAATGCAACCGTCCATTAACGCGACCCAGATACTTCCCTGATCGCCGTACGGTCGCAATATCGTAAAGAAACTTAAGTCATACGTGTGAAGAAATACAGCAGGCGGTCATCGACTACCAAGGCAGCCGCATGGGACATATTGCGTTCCCGACGTCGCACGCCTCTGCGGACGGCTGAAGCCTGCATCCTCGTGCGTCAACGCCGGTTCGCGGGCGCGTCCATGCGCCATAGATGTGCGTGCCAGCGGACGGCGATCAACAACGTCAACAGCAAACCCGTCCCGCAGTAGAGCATAGCCGTCGCGACAAAATTGACGCTGCCCACCAGGGGGCCCGCGAGCAGCAGTCCCAACGGCAGTCCGTAGATCGCCAGCATGCGTATCCCCAGAACCCGGCCGCGAAACCTCTCATCCGACGTACGCATCAGCATGGTGGACAATGGAATCATGCAAAAACTTTGCGCGACGCCAGCACACACCAGCGTCAGTATGCCGATCAACAACGACGTCTGGTGCGCGAAAACCAGCAACATCAGATACCACAGGGCGCCGGACACCAGCGTCACGCGCGCCGGCCGTATGATGCTGCCATAGCGCGATAACAGCACGGATCCAATCAAAGCTCCCACCGCAAATCCCGCAATCAGATAGCCGAGCACCGTCTGGTCGGCGTGATAGATCTCCTTGGCCACGTACGGCATCAATCCCTGCACGATCGGGAATGCGGTCAGATTAAGCAGAAACGCAAAGTACATTCCGGCGCGCAGTTGCGGTCTGTTCCAGACGTGATCCGCCACGTCCTTCAGATCATGCCATGGTGAAGTACGCGGACGGACGGGTGTCGTCCCCGTGATCACGGTCCGCTCGCTGCCCACTCTGAGCGTAAGCACGAAACTGACGAAATAAAGCGTGGTTACCAGTGCATAGGCCGGCCCCATGCCCAGTGTCGCGACTACGCCGGCGCCGGCAAGCGCGCCCGCGATACGCGCGGAATCGACAGTGACACGCGACAGGCTCATCGCGCCGATCAGCAGACCCGGCGGCATCGTTTCGCCTATGAGTGAGTAACGCATGACGAGATCCGAAGGACGCACGAGACCGAGCAATGCGGCAATGACAAATACATAAAATGGTTGTAACAAATCCATAAAAACCAGCGTCATGAGTGCCGCCGCCAGTGCGGCATACAGGATGCGCATGGCGCACAACACATTCCGATGTCCGATGCGGTCACCCATCACGCCAAAGAGCGGTGAGAACAGCGTGCCATGGTATTGCAGCGATGCAAACACGGTGAGCATCAGAACCGATCCGGTTTCCACCAGCATGTACCAGCCGAGGATGAGCATCTCCATTTCGAATGCCCACGAAGTCGCCAGATCCGCGGGCCACTGAAATCGAAAACTGCGCACCCCGAACGGAGCGAGTGCGGGCACTTTGGCAGGCGTGCTCAAAGCACGGCACCGTTATTCAAAGCCGAACCGATCCGGTTGCGCATGTTCCTGATGCTTTCAGTAGAAATAACGAGCATGATATCAAGCCCGTCTCGGTTGGCACCATGTCAAGAAGAAGCTTGACCGCTCAACGCGGTGGTCGCTGAGGACGCAAAGCTGCGCGGGAGAAGAGGTCAGATCAAACCAAGGGTTGTCCTCTGCGAACCTCTGCGTCCACCGCGTCCTCTGCGTTGTGAGGTTGAATTGACCCAGTAATCGAAAAGTTTATATTCTTTCCTTACGCACGGCGCCAGGGGACCGTAAAGTAGTGTCATTGGCGTCCGCGCCCGTTTGTTTATCAGTATCGACGCCGACGCCGTGCCACGCTACACTAACATGGGACTTATTCAACCGGACGTCCAATGAGCAAACAGCCAAAATTCATCATAGAAATTGTTTCGGACATCGTCTGACCCTGGTGCTTTGTCGGCAAACGTCGCCTGGAATCCGCGCTGCGGATGTTGGGCGAGCAGAAACCCGATGAAGAAATGCCGGCCGTGCGCTGGCTGCCGTTTCAGCTGAATCCCGACCTGCCTGCGCAAGGCATCTCGCGCCAGGAACACATGGAGCGCAAGTTCGGCCCGGGCGCCCACCGCAATTACTCGCACTTGATAAACATAGGCAAGGAAGTCGGTATTGATTTCGCGTTCGACGCCATCATAGTGCAGCCCAACACGCTGAATGCGCACCGGCTCATGCGCTACGGAGCGCAACACGGACGGGAAAACGATGTTGCCGAAAACCTGTTTCGTGCGTACTTTCAGGAAGGCGCCAATCTGACCGATCTGCCCGTGCTGACGGCCACCGGTGAACGTGCGGGACTGGATCGGGCGCAACTCGAGTCTTATCTCGCCTCGGATGACGGCAAGGACGAGGTCCTGCGTGGCGACATCGAAGTGCGCCAGGCCGGGATCAACAGCGTTCCGTTTTTCATTTTTAACAGACGCAGCGCGCTGTCCGGCGCACACGAAGCGGAGATGCTGCTGAAGGCATTCCTGGATTCATGCAATCCCGATTCGGTGCAGGCCACGGATCAGACATAGCTCTTGTAGCGCGGATCGTACATAGCATCCTGTGCCTGCTTGAGCAGATCTATCTGCTCGGTGGCGGTGGCCGCCACGCCGCTGCGATAAGCCACGCCAGCCACCTTGGCCGCGATATGCGCCGACACTTCGCGCACGCGACTGAGCGCTGGAAACAGACTGCCCTGCGCCAGGTCGGACTCCGTGGTCAGGCTAGACAAGGTATGCGCGGACGCCATGAACATGTCGTCGGTGATACGCCGCGTCTGGCTCATGATCGCCCCCAGCCCTATACCCGGGAAAATGTACGAGTTGTTCCCCTGCCGCGGTACAAAAGTCTTGCCGTCCAGATTTACCGGATCAAAAGGACTGCCGCAGGCGAACAGCGCGCGGCCACCGGTATGGCGATAGGCTTCTTCGGCCGTGCATTCCGATTTTGAAGTCGGGTTGGAAAGCGCGAAGACTATGGGCCTGTCGTTTAGTCGCGCCATTTCTTCCAGCACCGCTTTGTCAAACGCGCCGTGCACCGCAGACACGCCGATAATTACGGTCGGTTTGAGTATGCGCAGCGCGCTGTGAAAATCACCGACCGGCGCCTGATCGTGCGCATAGGGGAGTTTATGGTGAGCGAGTCCCTTGCGCTCCCGGGTGACCAGCCCCTGCGTATCCACCAGCCAGCAACGGCGTCGCGCGGACGCTGCGTCCAGTCCCTGTGCCATCATGGCGATGGATATCAGGTCGGAGATACCGGTGGCCGCTTCTCCCGCGCCCATGAACAGCACGGTCTGCTCCTCCAGCTTGCCGCCCGTAACACGCAGCGCGGAATACAGCCCGGCAAGCGCCACTGCGGCCGTTCCCTGGATATCGTCGTTGAACACGCATGCGCTGTTGCGGTACTTTTCGAGCAGACGAAATGCGGTGGTATTGCCGAAATCCTCGAACTGGATGACAACCCCCGGGAACGCTTGCTGTGCCGCATGCATGAACTCTTCAAGAAACGCATCGTACGCCGCGCCACGCTCGCGCCGTTGGCGCAAACCCAGATAATGCGGATCCGCCAGCAAAGTGGGATTGTCGGTCCCCACGTCCAGCATGACAGGCAGACATAGTGCGGGATCGACACCGGCGCACGCCGCGTACAGCGCGAGCTTGCCTATCGGTATGCCCATGCCATTCGCACCCAGGTCGCCCAGACCCAATATGCGTTCGCCGTCGGTGACCACGATTAAGCCCGCGCGATTTGGCCAATTACGCAACAACTCCGCGATGCGTCCCTTGTTGTTGATGCTGATAAACATGCCGCGCGGTCGCTGAAAAATCAGACTGAATTTCTGGCACGCCAGCCCGACGCCCGGCGTGTAAATGATGGGCTGCATCTCATCGATGTGATCGACGATGACCCTGAAGAACAATGCCTCGTTGCGATCATGCAATGCATTCAATGCAATGAATTTCTCAAGATCATCCGGCAGCCGGCGCAATGACTCCATGAAACGAGTGAGCTGCTGTTCCTGGGTGGTTACCTCGGGTGGCAACAGCCCTTCCAGTCCCAGTGCCTTGCGCTCTTCACGGGTAAACGCACTACCCTTGTTAAGCAACGGATCACGCAGGATATCCACACCGCGCGGCAATGGTATCCCACGCTCCCCGTTATCCGAGCCCGCTGACGTTCCCATACGCAAACCTTTCTTGTTTTCTCAAATGTTTAACCCGGCTATTGTACAGCGCGGTCATACCGCACCGGCCCATCACCGGCTTTCCTCATTCATTCCGGGCCATCTCACTTCGGACGCTGGTATAAAAAAGGGGAATGGCGGATTTCCCACCATTCCCCTTCCTGTTGCTCCAATCTGCTCTTGCCGCGCCTAAATCGCTTTCAGCCGGTCGAGCAGGTCCTTGCTTTCCGGCACGGTGCCTTGAGCATAGACATGCGAATGACGAATAACGCCTTGCGCATCGACGAGAAAAATCGCGCGCGCATCCATGCCACGTTCTTCGTTGAAGATCCCGTACGCCGTGCCGACTGCCCCATGAGGCCAGTAATCGGAAAGCAGCGGAAACGGAAGGCCGCCCAGTTGTTCCGCCCACACCTTCAGGCTGGGAACGGTGTCGGCGCTGATTTGCAGAATCTCGACGTTGAGCGACTTGAATTGTTCGTAGTTCTCACGGAACCCGGTGACTTGATTCTTTCAACCGCCGGTAAACGCAAACGGTAGGTAGGCCACAACCGTGCGCCGGCCGCGAAATCCGCTTAATGCAAGCGTCGCTCCGGTGTGCGTTGCAAGTGAAAACTCAGGCGCCTGCGCGCCCGCCTGAAGTGCAGCCATGGGGATTCCTCCTGAATTAGCAGCGACGGCGCTGCCGGCACAGAATACCGCAGTTCGGCGACCGCGTGTATCGCAACTTCAGAATGCCTACGTCTGGCCCGGCCTGCACAATCGCGTCAGTTGCGCGATATCGGACAGGGACTCGATATCTTTAACCATGGCACATATCCGGTCGGCATTCCCCTGCGGCAATACCCCCGTAGCATTGGCGCTAAATTTCGCGACCACGTCGTCCCAGCTTAGTGGATTACGCGGATCGCCCTTTTGGGCTGGAATGAAATACGTCAGTTCTCGCCCATCGACCGTATCCATGATCACGCGGATCTGGTACGGCTCCAGCGTCTCGTCTCCGACTATCGTCACCCTGCCGGTTAGTTCCGCGAGCACGGGATCACGCACGCGCTCATCGATGAATTGCGCAACGCCACCCGCGCGATCGATCAGCGCGACCGCCGCCACGTGCTGGGCGCTGAACTTCGCCTCCAGCCCCGAACCCGGCAGCGGATAGTTCGGCAGCGTCATGACCCGGGTCCACGCTAAAATTCGTATACGCGCGACGTCCTTGACCTCTAGCTTATGCGTCGCGGCGATGTGCATCACCGCTTCCGCGATCGGATTGCGCCAGCCCGCGCACGCAAAAATCTTGAGCGTGTTATGCGTGATCTCGAAATGTGTGCCGAGATCGCGAAACATTTCCTCCGCGTCCGGCACGCAATCGATCAGCGCGAACAGATTCTGCTTGCCGTCGAATATCTCTTCTGGCCCCGTAAATCCTTGATTTGCAAGCAAAGTTGAGAACACTGCATCCTGCGCCGCATTGCCGGCGTTCAGACCCTTGCACATCGTGCCGAACGATCTCATCAATCCGGAAGACTGGCTCGCACCGATACCGAAGTTACGCTGCATTTGCGTGACATCGAGACCGAGCAATTTTCCGGCGGCGGCGGCGGCGCCGATATGCCCCAGGAAACCGGTGGCATGAATACCGCGATCCGCCAGCACGCGCCCGTAGCGCGCGGCGCGCGCCAACCTGCAACCGACTTCGAACCCTGCCACATAGGCGGTCAACAAATCCCGCCCCGGGCGTTTGTACATTTCGGCGATGACCAATGCGGCGGGCAGGACCGGCGCACTCATGTGAGTGCCGCAGTTATGCTGGGTATCGTCGTAATCCAGCACATGGGCCGCATATCCATTGAGCATGGCTGCCATGGTCGGCGCCGCTTGCATATCGCTGCCCAGCACGGTCGACGTCGCGCAGCCGCCGAGACTATCGAGTACCTTGCCGACCTTGCGCGTGCCTTCGTCCTGGGATCCCACCAGCGCCACACCCAGTGTATCGAGCACGCCTTTCTTGGCATCCAGCACCACCTCGGGCGACAGGTCTCCATAATTCAATCTAATGCTGAAATCCGCCAACCGTCCGGCGATCCCGGGTACATCTCGCTTCGCCATTGTCAGTCCTTTTTTCTGTCTACACGTATTCCCAACTGCATGCTCCGGATCATGATTCTACATGGGCCGTCGGGGCCTCATCCGCCCTCGCACTCGAAAGGCAGCCCCCCCCGTAAGCGCTGTCGTGCCGTCTAGCGCGCAGTCTAGCTAATGGTATGCTAGTGGCACTACGATAATCACCATTCGACCCATGCAATCATGAACAAAACATTCGCAGACCGCATTGCCGCCATGAATGCAATGTATAAACTCCCGGCGCACCATAGCCCGTCCTTGCCCGCAAACGTCGCCGAAAGACTGGTGCAGTTCAAGGCCACACTCATCGACGAAGTTCACGAAATCGATGAAATCGTGACCCTTGCGAATAACGGTGGCAGCGCGTCCGATATCGCTGTCGCACTGGCCGACGTTTTGGGCGACATCATCGTGTACTGCCGCTCCGAAGCGCTGAAATACGGCCTGCCGCTCGAAGAGGTCCTCGACATCATCATGGACAGCAACGAAAGCAAGCTCGACGCGAACGGTCATCCCATCTATGACGCCAATGGGAAATTTCTCAAAGGCCCGAATTACTGGAAACCGGAACCGGCGATAAAAGCGTTACTGGAAAGCCGCAGGATATCCACGACTAAATAGTTAGTCTAACTTGATGTTCGAAGTCTTGATGACTTTAGCCCATTTAGCGGATTCCTTATTCAGGAACGCGCCGAATTCGGCGGGCGTGTTGCCTATGGCATCCGCCCCATCTCGAGCCAGGGACTCGCGCATCTCGGCGCTTTTCAGACTCTTGACCACTATCTGATTGATCTTGGTTATCAATGGCGTGGGCACGCCTCCGGGCGCCATCAGTCCCCACCACGTGCTGACGTCGTAGCCCGGAACCCCGGACTCCTCGGTGCTTGGAATATCCGGTAGTTGCGGCGATCGCTTGGCGCCGGCGATCGCAACCCCGCGTACGCGTTGCGCCTTGATTTGTGCGAGCACTGTCGGCATGGATACGATCATGAAATCGACACGGCCGCCGATGAGATCGATGACCGCCGGTGCCGCGCTCTTGTATGCGACATGCGTTGCATCGATCTGCAGCGCGGTCTTGAGCATCTCCGCCGCCAGATGCGGCGTGCTGCCTATGCCCGAAGTCGAATAATTCAGACCACCGGGTTTGGAGCGTGACCACGCAATCAGATCACGAACGTTGTGGACGGGAGATGCCGGATTGACGATGACCAAGTTGGCGCCCGACGCAATCAGGGTTACGGGTGCCAGATCCTTGAGCGGTTTGTACGGAAGATCGCGCACCAGATACGGATTCGTAACGATGGGGCCCGGGCTCGTGATCAGCAATGTGTAACCGTCGGGAACCGCTTTCGCGACAATGTCGGCGGCAACGTTGCCGCCCGCACCGGCCCGATTGTCGACGATGATGGACTGCGACCATGCTTCGTTGAGTTTCTGGGCCACGTTTCGCGCCGCATTGTCGGCACCACCGCCGGGCGCAAAGCCCACCACGAGCCGCACCGGATGAGTCGGGAAATTATCAGCCGCCACGCTCACGGCGGATGCGATCAGACACCCAAACACGATGGTCAAGCGATACATGGCGATACCTTTCTTGGTGATATGGTTCGACCGCACAAACGCTATGCGCGCCTTGGGTACTGAAAAATCAAAAGCTGCGCACCCTCGTTGCCCGCGGTGACCATTACCGCGGGTTCAGCATTTGTCACCACCAGCGAAGCACGTCCCGCGAGCCTGGTCCCGCCGCTCGTTATCGCGCCATGAACCAGCAAAAATACCTGTCCGCCACCTTCCTGCGGCAAGGACCCGATGAATCGCATGTCGGGCCCCAAATTGACCGCATCGACGAAAACACCGGCGTCAGGATCATCCGCCTTGACGCCCATGATGCGTTCCACGCGGGGCACGCCAAGTTTTGAAAGTTCTTCTTGCGGCATGAGCTTGACACCATTGGCCAGCAACACGCGCTTGCCGCCGAGTTTCAGTTTGGCGCGCGATTCGGGGACATGCAGATAGTGTGACCCACGACTATCGAAGTCCGGCCTGAACACATAGTAAGAGGATCCCTGTTCTCCCGCGACTATCGGCCCATATCCGGTGTAACCGTTCGTGTAATGGATAGAGATCGGAGAAATTTCATGGCTGCCGACTTTGGCAGGGTTGTCCATGAAAACCTGGAACTGATCAAGATCGTGAAAATGCGGAAGGATGCGGGAGCCGGGGATTTTCTGTTCCACCAGTAACACCTGCGGAACACCTACTTTGCGCTCGGTGTAATCGCTGCGCCAGGTTTCGCACTCGTTGTCCCTGACCACGTGTATCTTGTCGGCGCGGGGCGCCAGGCTGTCAATTGCCAGCATCATGTACGGCTCCTTCGAATGTCCGCTCCATTGTTGGTGCGGACAAAAATTAATTTCCTCAATAGTCCACGTGTAGTATATCAAGAAGGGCACCCAGACCGTGACGATGCGCGCATGCCCGGTCCGCCGCGACATGCTTACGCAATAAAATACGGGATCACTATACGACGACACTGGGAGCAAGCATGGCAACCGCAGCAAGACCGATACGCCGCGTGGTCACCGGCAACGACATCAACGGCCGCTCTAAAATCGTGTGGGACGGCCCGGCACCCAATGTGCATTCGAATCTCGGCGACCGCTATTACACCGATCTGTGGGTGTGGAACGAAAGCCCGGCGCCGCTGTCGGGAGAGCACGACGACGGAAACCTGGATTACGGTTTTCCCGGCCCCGATCATGGCGGACATTTGCGCGTCGTCCAATGGCCGCAATGCCCGGCCGAGTATGATGCCGCAAGCGACCCGCACATCGTGCCGGAACACGCACCCAAAATTCGGCCGCCCGGCCGAACGCTGGATCGCGGCGGCAACAATTTTTTTTCGTCCGCCATCCATAAAACCACGACCGTGGACTACGGCATCATGATGGCAGGCGAGCGCGTGCTGGTCATAGACGGCCATGAGTTACCCATGCATCCCGGAGATGTCGTGATTCAGGTGGGCGCCTGGCATCAATGGACGTTTCGACGCATGCAAGGCCTCATGGCATTCGACATGATCACCGCGCACTTTGTCGACGGCGACGGCGGCCTGGGTCAGGGCAGCGCTGTTCCCATGGCCAGTGCCACGCAGTATCTGCCGCCGGGCGTAAAGCCCACGCGGCGCATAGTAGTCGTCGACCGCGGCCCCGGGCAGTCCAGTCTGGTCTGCGACGGCCCGTCGCCTGACGTGCGCATAGATCCGGCGCGACCGGGTTATGCGACGACGCGGCTGTGGGTCACCGATTCCACGCCGGCCAACATCGTTTTCGAGACGCTGCACCTCCCGCACACGCTGGAACCGCCGGCACGGGGATCGGTATGCAGAGTCGTTACATTTCCGCCTGATGAATGCTGGAGGAAAAACACGAGTGCCGCCGACGTGCGGGCGTTTTTCGTCGCCATGGGATCGCCCGATGCGTCCACCTCTTCCGCGCAAGCGCCGCACCCGTACATGCAGAAAACGGCCAGCCTCGACTTCTGCATCGTCATCGAAGGCTTCATTACACTGGTCCTGGACACCCAGGAAGTGAACCTGAAAGTCGGGGACGTTGTCGTGCAACGTGGCACCAACCACGCCTGGAGCAACCGCTCCGGCTTGCCGGCAGTGGTACAGATCACGTCGCACGATGGGTGCCACGCGCCGCGTTTAAAGTGATCTGCCGGGCGGGAAATTGCTACGCTCCGGCAACGGTACGTGATATAAATATCCGCTGAACCCCATCATTCAAGAAGGAGCAAGGTATGGCCACTCTCAGTCGCACACTCGCACAATGGGTCGCGAAATTACGCTATGAAGATCTCCCGCCCGCGGTCGTCGATCGTGCCAAGGGTGTCACGCTGCACAACCTCGCGTCGGTACTGATAGGTTCGCAAACAACCACCGGGCGCCAGGCGGTAACAATGGTTACTGCGGAGGAAGCCGGCGCGCGTAACGGCGCCACCATCATGGTGGATGGGACACGAGTCACCAAAGGCGGCGCGGCTTACGCGAATTCGGAGATGGCCATGTCGGGCGGTAAGCTGGACTCTTTTCGCATGCTCACGCACCCCGGCACCGCACTGGTGCCGGGCGCATTGATTGCGGCGGAGTCCGCCGGCGCATCCGGCAAGGACTACCTGACCGGTCTCGCGGCTGGCTACGAAGTCATGGAGCGCATGTCTGCTGAATTCATTCCGACAGTGATGGCACGTGGATTTCATCCCAGCCCGGTGTTCGGCATATTCGGCCCGGCGGTCGCCGCCGCGAAGATCATGGGGTTCAACGAGGACCAGATTAACGACACCATCGCCCTGTGCGCGAGCCTGGCTGCCGGCAACGTTGAAAGCGGGCGCGGCGGCGGCAAGCCGCTACGCGAGGGCGCTGCGGTACGCAACTCGATGCTGGCGGTGGCGCTGGCTCAGCATGGGTATAAATGCGGTGAGACCGTCCTCGAAGGCGACGCGGGTTTTTATCACGCCTACGCCGGGACCAACAGTGGCAAGCTCACGCACAGCTTTATCGGTGATACTCAGGCGAGCCTGGCCAACATCACCACCAACCTGGGCAAGGACTGGATGTTCCTTGAAACGCTGTACCGCATCTATTCGACCGCAGGCTACAACATTGCCCATATCGATGTGACCGCACAACTCTGCACCGAACACGACATCCGCTATGAAAACGTGCTGCGCGTGGAGGCGGTCGTGAACTGGCTGGAAACACAGTATCCGAGCCCTGCATTCCCCAGCCGCCGGGAAGACGGGCCCGCCAAGGTCGGCACCACGCCCTACTTCACCGCATACGGCGTCGTAAAACGTGGCTACCCGGTCACCAAGGCACAGCACTCCGATCCGACCGGCGCCAACGATCCGCCGGAAGTACTCGAGCTGATGCACCGCGTGACGTTGATTCCGTCGCACACCATGACATTGTTTGGTCCGCGCATCACCATATTCACCAAGGACGGCAAGAGCTACACCAAGCAGTCCACCGGACGCGAATTTATCTGGGACTTCGACGAAGAAGCGCGCCGCATTCGTGACGTCATTCCAGTCCTGCCCATACCCGCGTCTCAATTCGAATCCATAATAGCAACCTGCCGCGAATTGGACCGCACGGACCGGGCCGACAAACTGATCCAGCTGACGTTAAAGCAGGGATAAAACTAGAACGAGAAATATCGAGCGGAGATGGTAGTTTGAGACGGATTCAAACCAATGAATAACCATGTCCGCCATGGCACCTTGCACACCCGGCCGACAATCGGGACCGTCCGCATGAAACAGATCAGGAGAGCAGCGATACGAGCCCTGACAGGTCTTCCAACTGCTCCAGCCGAGAAACGATGCTGATGATTTCGTCGAGTTTGTCCGCGTTCGACACGGCCGATGCCAACCCGCGGAATTTCGACTCGAACTCCGCGCGGGTTAACGGATTTTGCGGGGTGCCCTTGCAATAGTCCACTTTCTCCTGATACGTGACACCGTTTCTTAGCCTGATCGTAACGCGCGCGGCGCGCGTGGCCGGAAACTCGCTATCGACTTCGGAATCGACCTCCAGCTTTACCTTGCTTGCCAAGGCAAGGATCTGCGGATCGCGCAGTGTTTCCTGCGTATAGTCCCTGAACCCGTTGCTGCCGCGTATCAGTGCAAGCGACAGGCCGAACGCGGCGCTAAACTGAGCACTGGCGATATCGGTAATCGGTGCCGAGCAATGGCCAATTGACTGGCGGTTTGTACCCATGGTGATCGACGCCACTTCTTCGCCTCTTATGTCATGCTGCGCCGTGAGTTTGAGCGTGGCGTCTATCGCACTATGCATGCCGGCGCATGCACAATACGCCTTGAAGCTTGTGCCCATTACCACCCGGAAATCCTTGCCGAGGTTATCGGTGATCTCGGACAACCTGTACTCGTCCGCAAAGGCGTGACAGAAACCGTGCTGACCTTCGAGTATTGTGGCAGGCCCGGTAATACCTATTTCGGCAATCAACGCGGATCGCAGGCCGCCGTGTGCCGCCATGCCGGCATGCATGCGTTTCACGCTGCCCCCGCCGTGCGAATACTCGGTCAATCCGGAAGCATGGCTGCCGGCAATCGAAAGCGCGTTGAGCAGCATGTCGGGACCGAAGCCGAGTATCTTACCTGCGACTGCCGCCGCCGCAAGCGGGCCCGACACCGAGGTCGGCGCGTGAAATCCGCGCATGATACTCGACGGCACGATGGCCTTGTTGATCCGGCCCATCACTTCGTAGCCGGCCGCTACCGCGACAATCAGGTCCCTGCCGCTGATCGATTCACGTTCCCCCATGGCCAGCGCCGACGGAACCACGATGCACCCGGGATGCGACATGCCCGGAAGGTAAATGTCGTCAATCTCGAAGCCGTGCGCAAAGCTGCTGTTCGCGAACACCGCATTCTCGGCTTTGACCCTATTCCCGTAATTTACAATTGTGCTCTCGCCAACTTCGGTTCCCCAGGTCCGAACGTATTCGTAGATCATTTTGCTCCACGGCAATGTGGAGCATCCCATCATGATCCCGACATGGTCCAGTATCAGGTCCTTGACTTTCGCCACAACATCCACAGTCAGGTGACTGTATTTCAATTCGGCGACAAATCTCGCCAGTTCGCGGCTTTCGTTCATTTGCGGCGGTCAGTCTATTTTCGCGCCCGAATCACGCACAACTTTTCCCCACTTCACGATGTCCGAGCGGATCAGTTGCGCGAATTCCTCCGGCGAATTGTGCTGCAATTCGAAGCCCAGCGTGGTGAGTTTTTCCTTCACGTCGCGTTGCTTGAGCAGACTCGCGACCTCGGCGTTGAGTTTTCTGATAACCGTCATGGGCGTGGCCGCGGGCGCAATCAATCCGTACCAAAGCGCCGCTTCATAACCGGACAAGCCGGATGATTCGGCGACCGTCGGCAGGTCCGGGGCAAGCTGCGAACGTTGCGCGCTCGTGACCCCCAGCCCTCTGAGCTTGCCAGCACGCACGTTTGGCAGCGCCGTCGGCAGACTGCCGGAGAGCAACTGAATTTGTCCGCCAAGCGCGGCGTTTGTCGACGGGCCGCCGCCGTTGAATGGCACATGCATAAGGCGCGCTCCTGCCATCGAGCCAAAAAGTTCCATCGCCAGATGAAAAATGGAACCATTGCCCGCAGATCCGTAGGTGACTTCACCGGGCTTGGCCTTGGCCAAGCTGATCAATTCGCGCAGCGACGCCACCGGCACCGACGGATGCGCGGTAAACACGATAGGCGATACCACGACGACACTGATGGGCGCAAAGTCCTTGACTATGTCGTAGGGCAGGCTCTTATACATACTCGGCAACACGGTTTGAGTGGTCGAAGTCATCATCAATGTGTGGCCGTCCTGCGTAGCTTTGGCGGCGATTTCAGCGCCGACGATGCCACCCGCGCCGGCACGATTCTCAACTAATACCGTCTGGCCCACCGATTCGCTGAGTTTTTGCGCAAACAGCCTCGTGGCAATGTCGGTTCCACCCCCCGGCGCCATGCCCACCACGATGCGTATTGACTTGGAGGGATAACTTGGAAGCGTCGACGCGGCCTGCGCTGCG
>CANJQI010000056.1 GCA_947476215.1 Betaproteobacteria bacterium | reverse complement strand
GGCTATTCCAAGATCCATATCGCGATTTCCTTATCAGTATTCGTTACGGAATAGTAGCAGATATCGCTGCACGGGCGGGGGGGCTGGCAGTGCAAAGTGCGGAGTGCAAAGTGCAGAGTGCAAAGTGCAAAGTGCAATTTGCGGAGTGAAGAGTGCGTAGCCTTACCGGGGTGTTGGACGCCGGCGTTTTCATCCTATGGGTCTTGCACTTCTAGATCGGGCGGCTTGCTGATATCCTATGCGACTCTTGTTACATCCGAACACCGAATGATTCTTTCTATAGACGGGAACCCATGCCATGCCTACTGCCGCACAGATCCTAGGGAAGTTTGCCGCTGAACTCAAGTTCGAAGATATACCACCGGCGGCGGTCGAGCGCGCCAAGGATTGCATCATTGATGTCGTTGGAATCTCGACCTTCGGCTCGACGTTTCCATGGAGCGGCATGGTCGCTGACTATGCGCGCCGCTATGGCAGTGGCGGCCCCTGTTCGCTTATCGGCTACAAGGATGTGCGGTTGCATGCGCCGTATGCCGCGCTGGCCAATGGCGCGTTTGCGAACGGATTCGAGCAGGATACCTCGTATTATCCGCAGGCGGGCGCGCATAGCGGTTCTCCGCTGGTGCCACCGGTGCTCGCGCTGTGCGAGGAAGCCCAGGCGGATGGCAAGACGGCGATCGCGGCATACATCGCCGGTTGTGAACTGAATTACCGTATAGGATCGGCGGCGCATCACGGTGATCCATCGCCTGAACCGTTGGGGTTTCACGCACCAGGTCTTTCCGGTCCTTATGGTGCGACCGCCGCTGCGGGTCGTGTGCTGGGCCTGAACGCGGAACAGATGACGCACGCGCTGGGCATCGCCGGGTCGTTGTCGGCTGGCATACTCGCGCTGACCAAATCCAAGCAGGGTGGCATGGTCAAGCGCCTGCACCTGGGGCGCGCGGCGGAGTCTGGTGTGCTCGCGGCGCGCCTGGCGTTTGCCGGTTATACCGGGCCGGAAACCGTGCTTGAAGGAAAATTCGGATATCTGGAAGTCTATTGCCGCAATGGCGATGCGGCGCGGCTTACCGCGGATCTGGGCAAGGAATGGAAGACGTTGCGAGTCGCAATCAAGCGCTATGCAATACACGGTTCGGCACAGATTGCCGTGCAATCGACACGCGAGTTGATGGCGCAACACTCGTTCACGGGCAACGATGTTGCCAAAGTAATCGTTGGAGGAAGCAAGAAGCTCATCAGCCATCACAACATCACCGAGCCGGGCGAGATCATGCACGGACAATACAGTGTGCCGTTTTGTGTCGCGCTCGCGTTGTTCCGGGATCCCGAGGATCCCAAGACCATCAATGCCAGTGCGCTGGAGGATCCCGCGATACGTGAGGCGTGCCGCAAAACCGTGGAGATGGTCGAACGCCCGGAGGTCGGCGATTCATTCAATGCGCGCGTCACGATCAAGCTCAAGGATGGACGCGAATTCGTGCGCGACGCTGATACGTTCAAGGGCAAACCGGAAAGTCCGCTCAGCCGTCCGGAACTGCGTAATAAATTCATGCTGTCCATGGCCGGAGACCAGGACGCGGCTGCAAAGCTCTATGAGAGACTGGTAAGCCTGGAGAAACAGAAACAGTTCACCATCGCTTGATCTCGATACGCATGCAATTCCCGAACTATAACCGACAATAACGAAAGGAAAAAACCATGAGCAATGCCGCGATACACAAGAAGGGCATGAAAGTCCGAAAAGAGGTATTGGGATCGGAGCGCGAAGCGGAACGTATGGGGCAGGAAGATGCTTTTTCCATGCCACTGCGCGACTTTACGACGCGTTATGTGTGGGGTGAAATCTGGTCGCGCAAAGGTTTGCCGCGCAAGACACGCTGTTTGCTGAACATAGGGATGTTGACTGCGCTGCGTTGCGAGTCGGAGCTGAAATCGCATGTGCGCGGTGCGTTGCTCAATGGCGCGACCAAGGTGGAGATACGCGAAGTACTGCTACAGGCCGCAGTGTATTGCGGCGTTCCGGCGATGCGCGGGGCATTGCGCGTGGTTAAAAAAGTCTTCGCCGAAGAGAAGAAGTAGCATGCACAACGAGCGCATGCCGCGTATCCCGGCCGAGCAGCAGACCGAAGCGCAGAAAAGGGTCATCGCGGAACTGGAGGCGGGGCCGCGCGGCAAAGCGCGCGGACCATGGGATGCCATCATGCGCAGCCCCGGACTCATGGAGCAGGCGCACAAGCTCGGCGAGTATGTGCGCTTCCGCTCTCCGCTGGAGAAATGGATCATCGAAATGACCGCACTCATGGTGTCGCGATCCTGGACCCAGCAATACGAGTGGGCCTCGCATTACCCATTGTCGATAGCCGCCGGACTCAACGCCAGTATTGGGGATGCGATAGCCGAGGGCCGGCGCCCGGATGGCATGTCTACGCGGGAAGCAGCGCTGCATGATTTTTTATCGGAGCTTTTTGTTAACAAAAGCGTATCCGACAAGACCTATGCAAGCGCGGTCGCGAGTTTCGGCGAGGACGGCGTGGTGGATGTTCTGGGTGTCGTGACGTATTTCACCATGCTCGCGATGGTGATGAACGTGTCGCGAACGCCGGCGGTCAATCACCCGCCGGCGAAGACGCCATTGATTCCGATGCCGCTGCAGCCGTGACCGTGACAGACCACGCGTAACCCGCGAACTAGTGTTGCGCGCCGGACATCCGTGGTGTCATGGGCGTGTAGATGGTGATATCACCGGCAAGCGTCGCGGACAGGCGCGCCGCTTCATCGACGGACATCACCGCTACGCCGCGAAATGGAGTGGTTTTGTGCAGCCCCACGGTGGTCAACCAATCAAAGGGTTTGCCGCCGGGTGCGGCGCGATCGGCCGTCACCAGCACCTGATCCATCGCCACGCCAGGCACGCCGTTCGGCGCATCGAACAGATTGCGAGTCCACGACTGGTAGGCGGGCCGGAAACGCGCGCTGGCATTGCCGCCGCCGCCGCTGGCCTTGTAGATCGCGCTTTCGAACACGTCACCGGATGTGAGCGTGTAGACGGCCATATAGCGTGATGGCTTGCTGCCCGCGATCCTGAAACGCTGAGTGGCCTGGATTCCGGGTACCGCGAGCAGAACTTTCAGATATCCCGCGTACCACGCGTTCCACTCGGGCTCGATGTCGGGCATGCCTATCGTATGTTCGACCATGTAAATCATGACACGCTCCTGCCCGATGCTCGGGCAATATCCTCGGCGCATCGCAAGCCGAGTACCGCAGCTTTGGAAAGCCCCCCCACGTATCCTGCCTTGGGGCCGCCATCGACACCGCCTACGCATGAGCCGGCGGCATAGAGACCGGCTATGGGAGCGCCGCTGGTGCCAAGCACCCGGCCATGCTCGTTGATCGCGATGCCGCCCATCGTATAGGTAATGCCGGCGCATAGCGGGATGGCATAGAACGGTGGTTTTTCGATAGCTTGCGGTCTGGTTTTGTCGCCACGGCGTGATGGCGAGAGTTGTGCGGTAGTGCCATTCTTTGCCGCTTCGTTATATTCGCGCACCGTTGCGGCCAGCGTTTCCGAGGCAATGCCGGCTATCGATGCAAGTTCCGCCAGTGATTGCGCCTTGAGTACGGTGCCGCCATTGTCCGGCACCAGAGGGTTGACCGGAATCAGATCGCGTTTGCCCGTGGTGCTCCATATCGTGTCGTCAAATACGGCAAATGTGCCCAGCGGATCGGCGAGGCGCGCAATCGAATTGGCAAAGTAAACACCACTTTCTCCTTCATCTGCAAAGCGCTTGCCCAGACTGTCGACGGCGATGGCTGCGGCAACGATAGAATCAAGCACCGGATATGGCCATAGCGCCTCGTTCTTCATGGCATCGCGCGATAGTACGTGGCCATAAAACGAATCCAGTTTTGTGAGCTGGGCGCCAGCCGACCTGGCCATCAACAGGCCGTCGCCCATGCCGGTTGCCGCGCCACGCTGGCGCAGACTTTCCGGGCGGGGCGAAATGTTTTCCCGCACCAGTTCGGGATTTGCCTGGAATCCGCCGTCAGCGATTACCACTGCGGTGCCTCTTAATGCGACGGACTTGCCGTCGGTGTCGGCTTCAACGCCGACGCAGCGGCCATTCTCCATGATCAACGTCCGGGCGCGTGCACCGCGCACGAGTTTGCCCCCCTGCTTTTCAATGAGAGCGCCGAGCGATCTCATCATCACATCGCCGCCGCGCCCCTCCCATTCCAGTCCGGGGCGCGGCGGCCGCGGCGGGGCCAGCACCCAGTTGTGATACGGAGCAGGGCTTGCCTTCATGAAGCGTATGCCCACGCTTTGCATCCAGCGTATGGCGCGCGGGCCATCGCTGACCATGGCATCAGCCAGTGCCGCCGGCGTCGCTCCGTACGTTACGGTATCGATGGCCTTACGCAGCTTCGCGGAATCCGCCATGATGTCGTCGAGGCAGATGTGTATCGTGCCGCCCGTAAAGCGCGTGTTGCAGAGATAGCGATCGGCGCTGCCTTTTTCCAGCAGGCATGTTCTCAGGCCCAATTGACCGGCGCGCGATGCGGTTACCAGTCCGGCGATACCGCCGCCGACCACGACCAGGTCGTATTCTTGATCAGTACTCACGCTATTTTCCTCATTTGCATTGCTATGGACCGCCAGTTGCGGCCGATCATATTCACCGGCGACGCATAGGCGCGGTGTGCGTGCCGTTCAAACAGGCTGGCGCATGGTCGGCGCAGCGGGAATGTGTCCAGGGGATTTTGCCACAGCGCCGCCGATGCGGCCAGCACACGCCTCGTTTCGCATTGACAAACGAACTCGCTCACGAGACTATTTCGCCAAATCAAGATGACTGAGGGATTCATGGAAAAATATCAGTGCCTTACACTCGAATTTTGCCCCGACGGCGTCGCGTTGCTGACGCTCAATCGTCCGCAAAAATTGAACTCGTTCAATAGCGTCATGATAACGGAATGGGATCATGCGCTCGACGTTGTTGCGAAAGATGCGGGTGCGAAGGCGCTCGTTCTGACCGGGGCGGGACGGGCTTTTTGCGCGGGCGGCGACGCCGATGAGATGGCGGAAATGGCGGCTGCCGACAACATCACGCGCCGGAATTATCTACGCGCCATACATCGCATTCCGCTGGCGCTGGAGCGGCTCGACAAGCCGGTGATCGCGGCGATCAACGGCACGGCGCGCGGCGCGGGTCTGGATATGGCCATCATGTGCGATCTGCGTCTGGCGGCGGCTTCCGCGACATTCGCCGAGAGTTACATCAATATGGGACTAATTTCGGGTGATGGTGGTATGTATTTTTTACCGCGCCTGATAGGGACCACGCGTGCGCTTGAGATGTTGTGGACGGGGCGCGTGGTGGATGCCGCGGAAGCCGAGCGCATCGGCCTGGTCAATCGCGTGGTTGCGGGTGACGACGTGTTGGCCGAAGCGCTGAAACTCGCCGCGGGAATCGCGGCGCAGCCGCAGGAAGCCATACGTTTTACCAAACGTGCCGTCTATCAGAGCATGACCAACACGCTCGCATCCCATCTTGAGGCGGTGGCCTCGCACATGGCGGTGCTGTATGACACGCCGGAGTTCAATGCTCGTCTGAAAGCATTTAATGAGCGCAAGAAATAGTGCAAATCTATCCTGGAAATACGCGAAAGAACCGATGAAACTTACCAAGTTACTGCTGCCACGGATTGCGGCGCTGATCGCGGGTGCATCGCTTGCACCGCATGCGATTGCGCAATCTTATCCGGCCAAGCCCGTGCGCATCGTTGTCGGGTTCGCGATAGGTGGAGGCACGGATACGCTGGCGCGGTTGCTCAGCAAACATCTGGCCGGCATGTGGGGACAAGCTATGGTCATCGACAGCCGGCCCGGCGCGGATGGCGCTATTTCGACCGAGATTACCGCGAAGTCTCCGCCGGACGGTTATACGATAGTCATGATATCCAACGCGCACACCATCACGCCCTTTCAGCGCAAGCTTGCCTACGATCCGGTCAAGGATTTTGCGCCGGTTACGCTGGTAGCGTCTACGCCCAACTTGCTGCTCGTGCACCCATCGTTGCCGGTCAAGTCCGTGAAGGAACTGGTTACGCTTGCGAAGTCCAAGCCAGGCGCTCTGACTTTCGGCTCGTCAGGTGCGGGCACATCGCCTTATCTGGCGATGGAACTGTTGAAATCCATGGCAGGTATCGAGCTGGCACACGTCCCGTACAAAGGCAGCGGGCAGGCGGTGATCGACCTGGTCGGCGGACATATACAAGTCATGTTCGGCGCGATTTCCACCACGCTGCAGTTCGCCAAGCAGGGCAAATTAAGGGCGTTGGCGGTCAGCAGCAGGGCGCGGGTTACATCGGTGCCCGACATGATGACGGTGGCCGAGGCGGGATTCCCGGGTTTTGAGGCCAGCACCTGGTACGGTGTGCTGGCGCCTGCACGTACGCCTGCCGATATCGTGCAGAAGCTGCATGCGGATATCGCCGTAGTCATGCAATTGCCCGAGGTCAAGACTTACCTCGCGGCCACCGGTTTCGACGCAGTCGCTAATACGCCAACCGAATTCGCGGAAGTGATACGCACTGACATGGCGAAGTGGGGCAAGATACTCAGCAAACTGCCGGCATCCTGATATAGTACCAAGCTTCGCTTCAGTTTTTTACCATCCTCAACAGCTATTGGAACGATCATGAAAATAACGGGCAAAGTCGCGGTAGTAACAGGTGCTGCATCGGGCATTGGTCTGGCCACCGCGCAGGCGTTGGCGCAGGCAGGCGCCAGGATCTTTATTGGAGATATCAATGTGGACGCCGGGTCCTCGGCGGCGGCGGCGATCAACGCGGCGGGCGGCAGCGCTGAATTTATCCGCCTGGATGTGACCAGCGACGAATCGATCGCTGAATGTCGCAAGTCGGTCGAGCAGAAGGCAGGCGCCGCGGACATACTCGTGAATTGCGCCGGATGGAGCAAGATAGACTATTTTGCGAATACCGGACCGGATCTGTGGCGCAAACTGATCGATCTCAATTACCTGGGGACTTTGAAGGTAACGCACGCTTTCCTGGGCAAGATGACGGAGCGCAAGAGCGGCAAGATCGTCAATGTCGCGAGCGACGCCGGTCGCGTGGGTAGCGGCGGCGAGGCGGTTTATTCCGGCGCCAAAGGCGCGGTCATTGCTTTTACCAAAGCGCTGGCCCGCGAATCGGCAAGATACACGATCAACGTCAATTGCGTATGTCCCGGTCCGACGGACACGCCGCTGCTCGCCTCCATTCCCGAGAAGCAACGCGAGGCGCTGGCGCGTGCCATTCCATTCAAGCGCTTCGCGAAACCGTCTGAAGTGGCCGATGCCGTATTGTTTTTTGCAAGCGGGCGTTCCGATTATCTTACCGGTCAGGTGCTCAGCGTCAGCGGCGGGCTGACGATGGTGGATTAGACCTTACAGAAAAATTTCGATTATTTAACAAGGAAAATACAATGACAAAAGCAGCCGATATCAAACCAACGCACTTCGCCTGGAAGGTGGATGGGAAAGTAGGCACCGTTACCCTCAACCGTCCGGAACGCAAGAATCCCCTGACGTTCGAGTCGTACGCCGAACTGCGCGATCTGTTCCGGTCTCTGATCTATGTCGATGACGTCAAGGCCATCTTGGTTACGGGCGCGGGCGGCAATTTCTGTTCCGGTGGCGACGTGCATGAGATCATAGGGCCGCTGACCAAGACGAAAATGCCCGGCCTGCTGGAATTTACCCGCATGACTGGCGACCTGGTGAAAGCAATGCGCGCCTGTCCGCAGCCGATTGTTTCTGCGATCGATGGCATATGCGCCGGCGCGGGCACGATGATGGCATGCGGCTCGGATATCCGTATGGGCACCGCACGCAGCAAGGTTGCATTTCTGTTTGTACGGGTGGGCCTCGCCGGCGCGGACATGGGCGCGTGTTCGTTGCTGCCGCGTATCGTCGGGCACGGTCGTGCGTCTGAACTATTGTTTACCGGGCGCGCGATGGGCGGCGAGGAAGCGGAGAGAATGGGTTTTTACAATTCCGTCAAGACCCCCGAGGAACTGCAGGCCGCCGCCATGGAACTGGCGCAGAGCCTCGCCACGGGCCCCACGTTTGCGCACGCAATGACCAAGAAGATGCTGCATCAGGAATGGAACATGGGCCTCGATGAAGCCATCGAAGCCGAGGCGCAGGCGCAGGCAATCTGCATGCAGACACAGGACTACCATCGTGCGTATCACGCATTCGTGAAGAAGGAAAGACCTGTGTTTCAGGGCGACTAATCGAAATCGTGACGCAAAGGCGCATCATATGAAACTATGGCATGGTTGTTTCGCGGGGTTGCTCGTATTGTGCGCCGCGCAGGCTGTTGCGCAATCGCCCAAGGTGGGGTTTGTCAACGGCGCGCGACTCGAAAAAGAGTCGGTGCTGATGTTGCGGGCGGTGGAGGAAATCAAGCGCGAGTTTGGGCCTCGTGAGCAGCAGTTGCAGACCCTGCAAAAACAGGGTCTGGATCTGCAGACGCAACTGGAAAAAGAAGGCGAGAAAATGCCGGCCGCCGAACGTCAAGCCAAGGAGAAGAGTCTCGCCGCCGTGGCGCAGCAATTCGAGCAGTTGCGCCGCAGTATGGCGGAGGATCTGGAGGCGCTGAGGCGCGAAAAAATGTCGAGGGCGTTGGAGCAGGTGAATTCCGTGATCCAGGGCATCGCCGAAGCCGGAAAGTTTGATCTGATCGTGCAGGAGGCGGTCTATGCCAACTCGGCGCTCGACATCACCGATCAGGTTCTAAAGGAGATTGCCAGGCGAGCCGGCAAGTAAGGCGCCGCCGGTGCGACAGCCGTGGCGAGGAGAGCGCGTGTTATAATTTCACGGGTTAACGTGGAGGTGAAGATCAATATTCCCCGTGCCATGACATGTGGTCCGACATGAGTGAGCAGCTTGTCTGGCATTTTTTTTGCGGTGGAATCTCTGAAATCGGTTCATGCACATACTGCTAAGTAACGACGATGGTTACTTCGCCCCCGGCCTCGCAATTCTGGCCGAAACTCTTGCTCCTTTCGCTAAAGTGACGGTAGTGGCGCCCGAGCGTGATCGCAGCGGCGCGAGTAATTCACTGACGCTGGACCGGCCGCTCAGCGTCCGACGGGCCGGCAACGGGTTTTTTTATGTCAATGGCACGCCCACCGATTGCGTGCATCTCGCGGTTACCGGGCTGCTCGATACCTTGCCCGACATGGTGATTTCCGGGATCAATCAAGGCGCCAACATGGGCGATGATACGATTTATTCCGGCACGGTGGCCGCCGCGACCGAGGGGTTCCTGTTCGGAATTCCGTCGTTTGCCGTGTCGCTGGTGGCGAATGGCGGCGACCATTTTCTGACCGCTGCGCGCGTTACCGCGGATCTGGTGCTGCGCATTGCGCGCACTCCACTGGGCCAGGCTGTTTTGCTGAATATCAATGTTCCCGACGTGACTAGCGACCTACTACAGGGCACGGAGATCACCCGGCTGGGCAAGCGCCACAAGGCGGAACCGGTCGTAAAAGCGACTTCGCCGCGAGGTGAAACGATATACTGGGTAGGCGCGGCAGGCAGTGCGCAGGATGCAGGCGAGGGCACGGATTTCAATGCGGTTGCGCGCTCGGTCGTATCCATCACGCCGTTGCAGATGGACCTTACGCGGTTTTCGCAGTTGCAGGAAATCAGGGACTGGCTGGGAACGGGCAAGTGAGCAATACGCGCATATCCGGCATAGGCATGACCTCGCAGCGCACACGCAAGCGGATGATAGAGCGCCTGCGCGAGCAGGGCATTGTCGATGAAGCGGTGCTCAACGTCATGTACGAGATTCCGCGTCATATCTTTGTCGAAGATGCGCTCGCGAGCCATGCTTATGAGGATATCGCGCTGCCGCTGGGCTTTGGGCAGACCATATCCCAGCCGTTTATCGTCGCGCGCATGACGGAGCTGCTGACGTCGGGCAGGCCACGCGGCAAGTTGCTGGAAATCGGCACCGGCTGCGGGTATCAGACGGCAGTCCTGTCGCGACTGGCGGTGGAGGTGTATTCGATTGAACGCCTGCTGCCGCTCCTTGCCAAGGCGCGTAAGAACCTGCGGGAACTTCGCATCACCAACATGCGTCTCAAGCATGCCGACGGTCATGTCGGCATACCGGAGGCCGCGCCATTTGATGCGATACTCGTTACAGCAGCCGCCACGCATGTTCCCGATGCTCTCAAGGAGCAGCTCGCGGTGGGCGGCAGAATGGTGGTTCCCATGGGGGCGCGCGAACAGTACTTGTGCGTGATAGAACGCACCGCACGTGGCTATACCCAGACCAAGCTTGATGCGGTGAGGTTCGTACCCATGTTGTCGGGGCTGAGCTGATGTTGCAGCGGGGATGTATGTTACGCGCGTTTGTTTCCGCTTTGGCATCAATGTTGATGCTGTACGGATGTGCCGGGAATCGTCAGCCGGCGCCGGTCGTCGATCGTGCACCGCCCGCCGCCAAGCCTGCGGCAGGCGTGAAGCCCACAGCGGCACCAGCGCAGGCCGCGCGTGAGCTGGATCCGCGCCCGGAATCCTACACCGTTAAGCCGGGCGACACGCTGTACATGATCGCGCTCGATAACGGACTCGATTACAAGGAGCTTGCCGAGTGGAACAACCTGAGTAATCCCAACGTGATTCGCGTCGGTCAGCAGCTACGCTTGAAGCCGCCGGCCTCGACCGTGGTCACAACGCCGCTCCAAACGCCGCCGGCTGCCGCAGGCAAACCCGTGACTGCCTCCGCCGCGAGTCCCGCGGCGGATGGCGTCGTTACCCAACCCAAAGCGTTGAAAGTTCCCTATTCCGAGCAGGCGCTCGCCCAGTGGTCGGGTGCCGCGCCGGCAAAGCCAGTTACCCCGGCGGTGGCCAAGGCGGACGCGCCGCGACCGCCCGAGAAACCTGCGGCCGGTGCCGATGATGACGAAAAAGTCGAGTGGGGCTGGCCGGTAAGCGGTAAGGTGGTCAGCGCATTCAACGAAGCTGCCAATCTGAAAGGCATAGGTATTGTAGGCAAGCTGGGCCAGCAGGTGCTGGCGAGCGCACCAGGCAAAGTGCTTTATAGCGGTGACGGGATACGCGGATACGGCAAACTGGTCATCATCAAGCACAACAAGGTTTTTCTGAGCGTATATGCGCATAACAACCAGCTCACTGTGAAAGAAGGGCAGAACGTCGTCAAGGGGCAGAAAATCGCCGAGATGGGAAGCTCGGATTCAGACCAGGTCAAGCTGCACTTCGAAATACGCCGGTTCGGGAAACCAGTCGATCCGGTCAAGCTGCTGCCCGACGCGCCGGTCTAGCGTATTTCCGTCCGCGCAGCAGGTTTACCTCGCGTTGCAGAGTCAGCACATCCGCAGGTTGTGCATCACTGCCGTAGCGCAACCTGATATAGACATTGCTGATGGTATTGATGGATGGCGCGAGCTCCGGTACCGCGGCGCATGCGCGCCGGCAAAACGCGTCCGGTCCTTCGCTGCGATGTCGCTCGACGCCGCGGCGTTCCAGATTGGCGCAGAAGCGGGCGTATGCGGCAATGACCGGGTCGGGCCGCGTGACGTGCAATCGTCGCAGCAGGTACGCGGTCAGCACCAGCGTAACGATGCCGGCGGCGATCAACATGAGCATGACCATGCTGCGCCAGGTGGCGTCGTCTATGCCAATCTGGCGCATCAGCTGGCGTTGGCGATCCGGCGTATAGCCGAGCACCATCTGGTTCCATGAGTTGGCGAGCGAGTCCCAGGTCATGCGCGCGTTGCGCAGCCACGGGTGATCGCCGCGCAGTATCGGCAGCGCCTCGGATTCTGGAATGGCGGAGGCAACACCTGATTCCACGCGTGCGGGAGACACGGCGGCGGTGGGATCCACCCGTATCCATCCTTCGTCCTTCAGCCAGATTTCGACCCAAGCGTGGGCGTCGGCCTGGCGAACCGTGAGATAGTTGCCGACGGTATTGATTTCACCGCCCTGGTACCCGGTGACGATACGCGCCGGCACGCCGGCGGCGCGCATCAAGACCGCGAACGCGGACGCATAGTGTTCGCAGAATCCGGCGCGGGTTGAAAACAGAAATTCATCAACCGGATTTTCATAAAGAGGCGGCGGCGTGGTCGTGTAGGAATAATTCTGGCTTCGGAACATGGCGAGAACGGTTGACACATAGTCACGTTCGCTGCTGGACGAGCGCATCATTTGTGCCGCGAGGGCCGCGCTGCGCGGGTTAGTTCCCGATGGCAGTGCCAGTGCGCGCCGCAGTTCGTAGCGCGCGGGCGCAGCGTTGTCCCGGTAGCTCAGGTATGACGACATGTCGTATCGGATGCGCGTGTTGAGTTCCGCCTGCGCCAGAAGCTGAAAATCGTTGGTCATGATGCTGCGCGGCGGCGTGCGTGCGGGCAGGTCTAGAGCGAACAGCCAACGGCGGCTGTGCGGCTCAACGGTTACCGTGTAATTGATTGAGACCCCGAGTGGCAGATACTCGTGCTGTAGCGGCGCGGGCAGGCGCGGAGCAGTCCATCGGACACCATCGAAGTCCCACAACACAGGGCCACGCCAATACAACTGGTTGCTGTTTGGTATCTGGGATTCAAAAGCAACCCGGAACGCGATCGCATCGGAGAGGATCAATTGACTCACGGATCCCGGAGACATCTCGTCGGAAAGCCCGGTGATGCCCGCATTGGCATCCTGCGGCATGCCCCACAGCGGTCCCTGCACGCGTGGGAACAGCACAAACAGGACGACCATCAGTGGAACTGCCTGCAGCAGAATTTCGCCGGCGGTGCGCAGTTGAGACAGATAACCCGGCTGCCTGACGCGGTACTGAAACCCTATCATGGCGGCGGTTATCACCCATACGGCACACAGCATATAGATCGCGGTCAGTATGCTTTGAGAGTAGAGGAAATTGGTGATCACCAGAAAATAACTTAGGAAAATCATGATCATGGCGTCACGCAGGGTCGCCATTTCGAGCAGTTTCAGGCCCAGCATGATGATCAGCAGCGTGATGCCGGAATCGCGTCCGAGTATTCGCCCGTAAGTGATATAGATGCCGCCCATAGTGCCAACGACGATCAGAACCAACAGCCATTTTCGCGGCAGTTCCAGATCGAAATGCGCGCTGTGAGCGCGCCAAACGATGAGCATGATGCCTAATGTGGTGGTCCACCATGGTAGGCGCTCAACATGAGGTGCGGCTACCATGACCACGGCGAGCAGCAGCCGGCCGACATGGCGCGGATGGAGCTTATCGGTCGGCGTGAGCATTGTTTTCAGAGTCGCCTTGAAACAATGCCAGTGCTTCCAGGCAACGGTCGCGCTGCGCGGAACCGGATGCAGGCGGCAGGGTGAGGCCGGGAATGCGCAAGCCAAAAGTGATTCCCGCGGCATGTGCGTCGCATATCCAGCGCGTGAGCCGCGACAAGCGGTCTTCGATACCCAGCGTTTCCGGCGTGGCGGTCCAGTCCAGCCATAGCTGGCGGTCAGCCAGCCCAATGAACTGCTTGGTAAGCAATCCCTGGCCCCTGGCCGCGGCTTTCCATGCAATGTGCCGTGGCGAATCTCCCGGATGGTAGCTGCGCAGCCCGGCGAAATCGTCATTGCCCAGCCCCAGGGCTGAATCCTGACCCTGTTGCTCATCCGGTAAAGGCAGCGGAATTACACCCGGCTCCGGCCGCGGATAGACCAGGCACGTAACCTCGGGATTGATATACGCCCATGCGTAACACAAGCCGATCGGGTAATAAGTAAACAAGGTGACTCGTCCGGGACGCAGGAGGCCGCGCTGCAGTGCCGGAATGTCGACGGTGACCGTGGAGGACTGGCCGGCCGGAACGTCGGCATAGATCACTGTTTTCTTGTCCCGCGTAATGCCCACGCTATAACGGTCCAGGGTGCCAGCGCCCTCGAATGTCAGGGGGAACTGCGCATCAACTCCGGCGAAAACCGGCTGTGTGCGCTCCGGTGATATTCTCAGTTTTGAGAGGTTGCGAAATGTATGCAGTATCGAGTTGACGCCCATCGCGGTGAGCAGAAACGTCAGCACGAAGCCCAGATTCAGATTGTAATTGATGGCCCCGGTCAGCATGAGCAGTAGCGCGCAGACAAACAACACGCCGTGACGCGACGGGAGTATGAAAATGCGCCGCTGCACGAGGACGATGCTTCCGGATTCGGGTTCGCCCAGCCTGAACAACCAGGTGTTCAGGTGGTTCTTGAGCGCGGTCAGCACGTGTGAATTCGTGAGAGGTAAGGCGTAAGCGGTGAGTGGTGAGCAGTAAGCGGTAAGCAGTAAGCGGTAAGCGGTAAGCAGTCGGCAGTAGGCAGTAAGCAGTAAGCAGTAAGCAGTAAGCAGTAAGCAGTAAGCAGTAAGTAGTTACGCTCTATCTATCTGAGCAATTTGACAATAATAGGCTGGCATTCCGATTTCCCTTCCGACTTCTTTTACTCGGCGTTAACCACTTACCGTTCACAACTCACAACTCACAACTCACAACTCACAACTCACGCCTCTCACGGAATGGCAACCTCCTCTATCAATTGCCTGGCTATGTCGGCGCCATTGATACGCGTATTGTCGCGCGCCATGAAGAGGCGGTGACCGACCACGCCGGGCAGAATCGCCTGCACGTCTTCCGGCAACACCTGTTTGCGGTCGTCCATCATCGCCCACGCCCGCGCGGCGTTGAGTAGTGCGAGACTCGCGCGTGGGGACAGTCCATGTACGTAGTCCGTGGATTTGCGGCTGTGATCGATCAGCGCCTGAAGATAGTCGAGCAGTGCGGGGGCCACGTGAACTTCGCGCACGTTCCGCTGCTGCATCGCCAAATCCGCCGGTTGCATGCAGGGCGTCAACGTCGGCAGCAGATCACGGCGATCGATGCCCTGCAGCAAAGCGCGTTCGGCGCCGGCGTCCGGATAGCCGATTTCTATGCGCATCAGGAATCGATCAAGCTGCGATTCGGGTAGCGGAAATGTGCCGATCTGGTGCGAGGGATTCTGTGTTGCGATGACGAAAAACGGCTCCGGCAACGGACGAGTTTCGCCCTCCGTCGTGACCTGGTGTTCTTCCATCGCTTCCAGCAAAGCGCTCTGGGTCTTGGGTGTGGCGCGGTTGATTTCATCGGCGAGTATGAGTTGCGCGAAGATCGGCCCCGGATGGAATCTGAACGAACCGGCATCGCGTTCGTATATGGATACACCGAGTATGTCGGCGGGCAGCAGATCGCTGGTGAACTGTATGCGCTGAAACTGCAGTCCAAGCGTCACCGCAAGAGCGTGTGCGAGCGTGGTCTTGCCCACGCCGGGGATATCTTCAATCAGCAGGTGGCCGCGCGCAAGCATGCAGGCAATCGCCAGGCGGATCTGATGTTCCTTGCCCAGTATGACTTCTCCGACCTGGCGTACGATGTTATCGAGTTGCTGACTCATTATTTCGTTTGATTTTCGATGAGAAAGTGCGGGTGTGTCTCACGCATGCACTGCGTGTTTCAGGAAAGCAATATGGCGGCGGCGACGCTGCGGCTTTCGGCGACCAGTATGTTGTAGGTTCGGCAGGCGGCCCGCGTGTCCATGATTTCAAGGCCTATGCGCGCGGTGCGCAGGCAGTCGGTTAGCGCGGGTGGCGGAAAGCGCAGTGTATCGCCCGTGCCCAGCAACACGATTTCCGTTGCCAGCGTGGCGAGAAACTCGAAATGGCGGGCGGTTAGATCATTGAAGCCGTCCGGTTGCCATGCGTCCTCAATCACGCGATCGGGCATCAGTACCAGACTGCGCTCGTAGCGTTGTTGGCTGATCGCCACGTAACCTGCGCCGTAGCCAGTGAATACGAGCAGTCCGGGCTGACTTGCGAGTTGAAGTTTCAAGGCGCGATTAATTTGCCGTAGCTGTGCAGGTCGGCTAAAATTATACGCTTATTCACGCCCTTAGCGACGATTTGACAACAGTCATGGAAGAGTTTGCCCGCATAAAACGCCTGCCGCCTTACGTTTTCAATATTACGGCGGAACTCAAGGCAGCGGCGCGCAAGCGCGGCGAAGACGTCATCGATCTGAGCATGGGTAACCCGGATCAGCCCACCCCGCGGCATATAGTGGATAAGCTGATCGAAAGCGTGCAACGTCCGGCGACGCACCGCTATTCGGTATCAAAAGGTATTCCGCGCCTGCGGCGTGCCATTTGCAACTGGTACAAGAGGCGCTTTGCCATAGATCTCGACCCGGACACCGAAGCGATAGTCACCATCGGATCCAAGGAAGGGATTGCGCATCTGGCGCTGGCCACGCTCGACCGGGGCGACATTGTTTTGGTGCCCAATCCCAGCTATCCGATACATATCTATGGACCGGTAATCGCCGGCGCCGACATCCGGCACGTGCCCATGATCGCCGGCGTCGATTTCTTCGAGACGCTGGACCGCGCCATACGCGATTCGTATCCGAAGCCCAAGATGCTGATCGTTAATTTTCCGAGCAATCCCACCACCCAGTGCGTTGATCTGCCGTTCTTCGAGCGCCTGATCGCGATTGCACGTGAACATCATATCTATGTCGTGCACGACCTTGCGTATGCGGACATTGTATTTGACGGTTATCGTGCGCCTTCGATCATGGAAGTGCCCGGTGCGTGCGACATCGCGGTTGAATTCTTCACGTTGTCGAAGAGCTACAACATGGCGGGCTGGCGCGTGGGCTGCATGGTGGGCAATCGCGACCTTGTGAATGCGCTAGCACGTATGAAAAGCTACCACGACTACGGCACATTCACGCCGATACAGGTGGCTTCCATCATCGCGCTTGAAGGCCCGCAGGAATGCGTCGAGGAAGTGCGTCTCATGTACCAGAAGCGGCGCGATGTGATGTGCGCCGGACTGGAAGCCGTGGGCTGGCATGTCGAAAAGCCGCGCGCGACCATGTACGTATGGGCCAAGACACCTGAGCAGTACAAAGGCATGGGATCGCTCGAGTTTTCCAAGAAGCTGATGACGGATGCCAAGGTGGCGGTCTCGCCCGGCATCGGTTTCGGGGATTATGGCGATGATCATGTGCGATTTGCGCTCATCGAGAATGAGGCACGCACCCGGCAGGCTCTGCGCGGTATCAAGGACATGTTCCGCAAAGACGGTTTGCTATAGAACACACTGTGGTAACAGACATGAAACCTATCAACGTCGGCTTGCTCGGTATCGGTACGGTCGGCGGCGGCACATTCGAAGTGCTGGCGCGCAACCAGCAGGAGATCACACGCCGTGCCGGCCGAGGTATCGTCATCCGCATGGTTGCCGACAAGGACTTGGAGCGGGCTCGCAAATTGGTGGGCGATTCCGCGACGGTAACCGCCGACGCATTCGAGGTTGTCCAGCATCCCGACATCGATATTGTCATTGAACTGATAGGCGGCACTAACATCGCGCAAAAGCTGGTGCTGAAAGCGCTAGAGTGCGGCAAGCATGTCGTCACCGCCAACAAGGCATTGCTTGCCACCTGCGGTAACGAGATATTTGCCGCGGCGCGTAAACACGGCGTGATGGTCGCGTTCGAGGCGGCGGTGGCTGGCGGTATTCCCATCATCAAGGCTTTGCGCGAAGGGCTGACCGCGAATCGCATCGAATGGATAGCGGGCATCATCAACGGCACCAGCAATTTCATCCTCTCTGAAATGCGTGAAAAAGGAACGGATTTTGGCGTCGTCCTCAAGGAGGCACAACGCCTGGGTTATGCCGAAGCGGATCCGACCTTTGATATCGAAGGCATAGACGCCGCGCACAAACTCACCATCATGGCGGCCATCTCATTCGGTATCCCGATGCGCTTCAAGGATGCGTATACGGAGGGTATTTCGGGATTGTCCGCGGCCGATATCCGTTATGCGGAAGAACTCGGATACCGCATCAAATTGCTCGCTATCACGAGGCGTGCGGCCAAGGGCATAGAACTGCGCGTGCATCCGACGCTGATCCCGGCGCGACGGCTGATTGCCAACGTGGAAGGCGTGATGAACGCAATTCTGGTTAAAGGCGACGCGGTGGGCGCGACCATGTATTACGGCGCCGGCGCGGGTGCTTATCCGACGGCTTCCGCGGTGATCGCCGATCTGGTGGACGTTACGCGCATGCACACCGCCGATCCCGAGCACAGAGTGCCGCATCTTGCATTTCAGCCGGACCAGCTCTCGAACGTGCCGATACTGCCGATTACCGAGGTCGATACCTCGTATTACCTGCGACTGCGGGTCTATGACCGTCCTGGGGTGCTTGCGGATGTGACGCGCATACTCGCCGACAACGCCATTTCGATAGACGCCATGGTGCAGAAGGAACCCTCGGAAGGCGACGACCAGGTTGATATCATCATGCTGACGCACCTGACGGTGGAGAAGAACGTCAACGCGGCGATAGCAAAAATCGAGACGCTGCCGGTGGTGATCGGCAAGGTCACGCGCATACGCATGGAACAACTGGGCACCCAGTAGGCGGCGCACCATGCGTTATCTCAGCACGCGCGGCAACAACGTATCCGCCAAGTTTACCGACATATTGCTGGGCGGCCTGATGGATGACGGCGGTCTTGCGCTGCCCGAATCTTATCCGGTCGTCAGTCGCGACAATCTTGCTTCCTGGCGGCACCTTGACTATCGCGGTCTCGCGTTTGAGATCATGCGCCTTTACGCGGATGACATTCCGGAAGGTGATTTGCGTAAGATAGTCGACCGCACCTATACCGCGTGCGCGTTTGGCTCGGACGACATCGCGCCGGTACGCCGTTTGCAGGACGGCGTGCATATCTTGGGATTGTCCAGCGGACCGACACTGGCGTTCAAGGACATGGCGATGCAGTTGCTCGGAAATTTGTTCGAGTATGCACTGACAAAAAGCCGTCGCCAGCTCAATATTCTCGGCGCGACATCGGGCGACACGGGGTCTTCCGCCGAATATGCCATGCGCGGAAAAAGCGGAATTCGCGTGTTCATGCTGTCGCCGCATCGCAAGATGAGTCCGTTTCAGACCGCGCAGATGTTCTCGCTTCAGGATCCCAACATATTCAACATTGCGGTGCGCGGCGTATTCGACGATTGCCAGGATATCGTCAAAGCGGTCAGCAATGACCTCGCATTCAAGGCGCGTTTTCACATTGGAACCGTCAACTCCATCAACTGGGCGCGTGTGGTTGCGCAGGTTGTTTACTACTTCAAGGCATATTTCGCGGTCACCAAATCCGACGACCAGCCGGTGTCGTTTGCCGTGCCGACGGGAAATTTCGGGAACATTTGCGCCGGCCATATCGCGCGCTGCATGGGCTTGCCCATCAAGCACCTGATATTGGCCACCAATGAAAACGACGTGCTCGATGAATTTTTCCGCACCGGCGTCTATCGCGCGCGGCCTGCGGACCAGGTGCGCCAGACCAGCAGCCCGTCGATGGACATCTCCAAGGCCTCGAACTTCGAGCGTTTTGTCTACGACCTGACCGGCCGTGACGCCGCACGGGTACGGCAGTTGTGGCAACAACTGGACCGCAATGGTGCGTTCGACTTGTCGCGTACCGCTTACTTTTCCAGAATCGAGGACTTTGGCTTTGTGTCGGGATCCAGCACGCATCAGGACCGTCTTGAGACCATACGCCGAGTCTATCGCGATCACGGCCAGATTATCGATACCCATACCGCCGACGGCATTAAGGTCGGGCTGGAGCGCCGCGAACAAGGCGTGCCGCTGATTTGCCTCGAAACCGCGCTCGCCGCCAAATTTTCCGATGTCATCGTCGAGGCGTTGGGCCGCAAGCCCGACGTGCCACCTGGGCTGGAGAATCTGGAGCACCAGCCTCAGCGCTTCACGGTTCTCGATCCCGACGTGATTGCGGTCAAGGATTTCATCGAGCACAATTGCGGGCGGTGATTCAACAATTTTCAGTTGTCCATGCGTAACTGATACCTACGCGTCGTAGGGTGGTGCATGCGCGCCAGCACCGACGGCAGGGTATCTGGTCCGGAGTCCAGTACGGGCCACGAATTCATAAATAGCGCTATTGGTTTGATCGCCACGGTGGTCCTGGTGGGCGTGGTCGTTCAAGATTCGCGCAAGCCCGCCGGTTTGGTCGACTTGCATGTCAAGACCGAGGAGCTGTTTAAGGAAATCACCCAGCTGGGCAGCGTTGCGCAGGAACTCGCGATGCACGGACACGAGCGCGCGGCGCAGCAGGTCGCCGCACACCGTTCGCAGATAGGTCGGCTGCTGGTGGAGTATCCCAAGCTCTCCGCATTCGCGGCGAGCGAGAATTTCAAAGCGATGCGTGCCGCTCACGAGAGGATGGGAATCCTGTTGACGTATGCTAGCGATGTCCGCGTGCCGGCAAGCGCTCAGGACGATCTGCGTGAGCGATAACGGTATCGGTATTGATCTAGTTCAACACGAGCGGATTTTCGACATATTTTTTCGCTTGCACTCGTACCAGACCCATCCCGGCACCGGCTTAGGACTCGCGGTCTGTCATCGTGTCATCACCCGCCACGGCGGACGCATCCGGGCCGAGTCGCAACCGGGCGCTGGTAGCCAATTCAAGTTCACCCTGCCTCTGGAGCACGTGCATGAGAAATCCAATTGAACGCAGCCACCCGATTGAAGTCCTCATGGCCGAGGACAACGACGACGACTTTGTGTTGACGCGCATCTGCTTTAGCAAGGTCGCGCCGGACATTAAGCTTCACCGCGTCGAAAACGGTGTGCAGTGTCTCGCGTACCTGCGCCGCCAAGCGCCGTATGCCGATGCCCGCATCCCAGGTCTGGTGTTAGTCGACCTCAATATGCCGATGATGGACGGGTTCGCGGTACTGGCCGCGATCGTGGCTGACGAACAATTGCGCGATGTGCCGGTGGTTATCCTGAGCGCCTCGGGGTCAGAGGAAGATATCCTATTTTCTTACCGCAATGGCGCACGTTCATACATCGTCAAGCCGGTCGACATGGAGCAGTTTGTTAAGGTAATCCGTGCACTGACGGATTACTGGTTCGCGATCGTGGCTTTGCCCGATGGGGCGCGAGGCGGGAAATGACGGGATAGGTCGACTGACGTTTTGATTACATTCGAAACTCGTTCGCGGGTCGCCCCGCGATCCAGGGAATTCGGCCAGTTTATGTAAACCGCATCGACAGATCCACCGCCTTGATATCCTTGGTAAGGCTGCCTATGGATATGCGATCTACGCCGGTTTCCGCAATTTCGCGCACATTGGCGAGCGTAATGCCGCCCGATGCTTCGAGTTTCGCGCGGCCAGCGGCAATCGCGACGGCCTCGCGCATCTGGGGTGGCGACATGTTGTCGAGCAGGATCATTTTCGCGCCGGCGGATATCGCTTGCTCAAGCTGTTCGAAGGTTTCTACCTCGACTTCTATCCACACATCAGGCGGCGCAAGGTTTCTGGCGCTTCTCACCGCCGCGATGAGGTTGCCAGCGGCCGCAATATGGTTTTCCTTGATCAGAATGGCGTCATATAGACCTATTCTATGATTAACGCCGCCCCCCATGCGCACCGCGTACTTTTCGGCGATGCGCAAACCGGGCAGCGTCTTGCGGGTGTCGACAATTGTGGCGTGAGTGCCCGCGACCATGTCAACATAACGCCGTGTCGTGGTGGCCACGGCTGACAGCAACTGGACGAAATTGAGCGCCGTGCGCTCACCGGTCAACAACGCGCGCGCCATGCCCTGTATGGCGCACAGCTTCCGGCCGGCGGCGACGCGTTCGCCTTCCCGAATTGACCACTCGATGTGCACTGCGGGGTCGAGTTTGCGAAAACAGGCGTCCAGCCATGGCGCGCCGCAAATGACGGCTTCGTCGCGGCAGATGATGCGCGCCGCTGCGGTCGCATCGGCGGGTATCAGTTGCGCGGTCCAGTCTCCGGCGCCTATGTCCTCGGCCAGGGCGAGCGCAACGTTATTCTCGATAACAGGTGCTAAATCGTTCAATTTGCACTATTATTTCGCCATTATAGATACGTTAATTTTACCTGATAGGCGGTGACTATGAGCGGAATCATGGGGGTAATTTCGTATGGTCTGGGGACGGTAGTCGGATTCATCATCATAGGCGTACTGGTGTTCTGGTTTATTCAGGACATTACGCAGAAGAAGCACACCGTGTTGCGCAACTATCCGGTCATAGGCCGTTTGCGCTTCTTCATGGAGGAATTGGGCGAGTACTTTCGCCAGTATTTCTTCGCCGGTGATCGCGAGGAGATGCCGTTCAACCGTGCCACCCGTGCCTGGGTCTACAAAGGGGCCAAGAATGAAGGCGGGATCATAGGGTTCGGCTCGACCAACGATTTGCGCGAACCGGGCTCCATCATATTCGTGAATCATCCTTATCCGGTGCTCGAAGACGACCGCTTGCCGACGCCATCGATGATCATAGGCTCCGACTATTGCAAACATCCCTTCGAAGGCAAGTCCGTGGTCAATATTTCAGGCATGAGCTTTGGCGCGATTTCCTCGCCGGCCGTGAGCGCGCTTTCGCGCGGTGCCGGGGTTGCCGGTTGCTGGATGGACACGGGAGAGGGTGGGCTGTCTCCGTACCATCTCGAAGGCCAGTGCGATGTCATCATGCAGATCGGTACGGCGAAATACGGCATCCGCGATGTGCACGGCGAGTTTTCACCGGAGAAGGCGCGCGAGCTGGCCAAGGTCGTGAAGGCCTTTGAAATCAAGTTGTCGCAGGGGGCCAAACCCGGCAAGGGCGGCGTGCTGCCGGGGAGCAAGGTGACCGAGGAGATAGCACGCATACGCGGTATTCCCATGGGAGAGGACTCGATCAGCCCGAATCGTCATCTGGACATTGCCAACGTCAATGATCTGCTCGACAAAATCGCTTACGTGCGCGAGTTGACCGGGCGTCCGGTCGGCGTCAAGACGGCGATCGGCGGCTGGGGATTCATCAATGAGATGTGCGATGCCGTATTGCGCCGGGGCAAGGAATACGCGCCGGATTTCATCGCCATCGATGGCGGTGAAGGCGGCAGCGGCGCTGCGCCGCAAACGCTGATGGACCATATGAGTTTGCCGATAGCCGAAGCATTGCCGCGCGTCGTCGATTCGTTGGTGCAGTCCGATCTCAAGGGCCGCATCCGGGTGATCGCGGCCGGCAAACTGGTGACGCCGGCGAAAGCGGCGTGGGCACTGTGCGTAGGTGCGGACTTCATCAACACCGCGCGCGGATTCATGTTCGCGCTGGGCTGCATCCAGGCATTGCGTTGTCACACCAATACCTGTCCGACCGGCGTGACGACCCACAACAAGCGCCTGCAGCGCGGACTGGTCGTCGAGGAAAAGTATATTCGCGTCGCCAATTATGTGCAGAACATGAACAAGGAAATCGACATGATTGCTCATTCGTGCGGCTGCCGGCATGCGCGCGAACTCAAACGCGAGTACGTGCGCATCGTGCGCTCAGCGAACGAGAGCGTGGCACTCAATATGTTGCATCCCTATCCGGTGCCGGGCGCGCCGGTGTCAAAAATAACTCCATTTCGCTCGCCGGCTGCACTGTAGCCGGTTTGGCTCGGCCGCTGCGGCGGCGCGTAGGGGCTATTGAATTGTGCGGAATATGCCCAATATATGAGTTAACTCAACTCATTTCGAGATGCCCATGCGTTTGGACAAATTTACCACTAAGTTCCAGCAGGCCTTCTCCGATGCACAAAGCCTCGCCGTCGGCCATGATCATGCCTATATAGAACCGCAGCACCTGCTGCTGGCGTTACTGCAACAGGATGATGGTGGCACTGCGTCGTTGCTGAGCCGTGCCGGTGTCAAGGTTCCTGCGCTCACGACCGCGCTCACCGCTGCCATCGGCAGGCTCCCAAAAGTCGAGGGGCAGGGCGGCGAGGTCAACGTCTCGCGCGAGTTGGCTAATCTGTTGAATGTGACCGACAAGGAAGCGCAGAAACAAGGCGACCAGTTCATTGCGTCGGAAATGTTTATTCTGGCGCTGACGCAGGACAAAGGCGATACCGGGCGGTTGCTCAAACAGCATGGTGGTGAACGCGCCGCGCTTGAACAGGCGATCAAGGCGGTGCGCGGCGGCGACTCCGTGGGCAGCGCCGAAGCCGAAGGCGCGCGCGAGGCACTCAAGAAGTACACCATGGATCTGACGGAGCGGGCGCGCGGCGGCAAGCTCGATCCGGTCATAGGCCGCGATGATGAAATCCGCCGCGTGATCCAGATTCTTCAGCGCAGGACCAAGAACAATCCGGTGCTGATCGGCGAACCCGGTGTGGGCAAGACCGCGATTGTGGAAGGCCTGGCACAGCGCATCATTAACGGCGAGGTGCCCGAGACGCTGAAGAACAAACGGGTGTTGTCGCTCGACATGGCGGCACTGCTCGCCGGGGCCAAGTATCGCGGCGAGTTTGAAGAACGTCTTAAGTCCGTGCTCAAGGAAATCGCGCAGGAAGAAGGGCGCGTGATTGTCTTCATCGATGAGATTCATACCATGGTGGGTGCGGGCAAAGCCGAAGGCGCAATGGACGCCGGCAACATGCTGAAACCCGCGTTGGCGCGCGGTGAGTTGCACTGTGTGGGCGCGACGACGCTGGACGAATATCGCAAATATGTCGAAAAAGATGCGGCGCTTGAGCGGCGCTTTCAGAAGGTCATGGTGCAGGAGCCTTCGGTCGAGAGCACGATCGCGATACTGCGCGGCTTGCAGGAAAAATATGAATTACATCATGGGGTTGAGATCACAGACCCGGCTATCGTTGCAGCCGCGGAATTGTCCCATCGCTATATCACCGATCGTTTTTTGCCCGATAAAGCCATTGATCTGATCGATGAGGCGGCGGCGCGCATCAAGATGGAAATAGACTCCAAGCCGGAGGTGATGGACAAGCTCGAGCGGCGTTTGATACAGCTCAAGATCGAGCGCGAGGCGGTGAAAAAAGAAAAAGACGAGGCTTCACGCAAGCGCTTTGGCCTGATCGAAGATGAAATCAAACGGCTGGAACGTGAGTACGCGGATCTGGAAGAGATCTGGAAGACCGAGAAAGGCCAGGTTCAGGGAACACAACACGTCAAGGAAGCACTCGAGAAGCTCAAGGTCGAGATGGAAGCCGCCAAGCGCAAAGGCGATTGGCAGAAGGTATCCGAGATTCAGTATGGCCGTGTTCCGCAGCTGGAAGCGCAGCTCAAGCAGGCGGACAAGTCGCCCGACAAGGAGCAAAGGCCGAAGTTGTTGCGCACCCAGGTCGGCGCCGAGGAAATCGCCGAAGTGGTATCGCGCGCAACCGGCATTCCTGTATCCAAGATGATGCAGGGTGAGCGAGACAAGCTGCTGCAGATGGAAGATAAGCTCCATCAACGTGTGGTAGGGCAGGACGAAGCCGTGCGACTGGTGTCCGATGCGATCAGGCGTTCGCGCGCCGGACTATCCGATCCCAACCGGCCCTATGGTTCATTTCTGTTCCTGGGGCCGACCGGCGTAGGCAAAACCGAACTATGCAAGGCGCTCGCGAATTTCATTTTCGATTCGGAAGAGCATTTGATCCGCATCGACATGAGCGAGTTCATGGAGAAGCATTCGGTTGCGCGGCTGATCGGCGCACCGCCGGGATATGTCGGCTACGAAGAGGGCGGCCACCTGACCGAGGCAGTGCGGCGCAAACCCTATGCGGTTATCCTGCTCGATGAGATCGAGAAAGCGCATCACGACGTGTTCAATGTGTTGCTGCAGGTGCTCGACGACGGACGGATGACGGACGGGCAGGGACGCACTGTCGATTTCAAGAATACGGTCATCGTCATGACGTCGAATCTGGGTTCACAGATGATCCAGCAAATGGCGGACAGCGATTACGGCATGGTCAAGGTTGCGGTGCTCGGAGAGGTCAAAGCGCATTTCAGGCCCGAGTTCGTCAACCGTATAGACGAAGTCGTGGTGTTTCATCCGCTGGATCAGAAGAACATCAAGTCCATCGCCGCAATTCAGCTTGGCTATCTCGAGAAACGGCTGGCCAAGATGGAAATCAAGCTCGAGGTTACGGATGAGGCTCTGGCGCACCTGGCGCAGGCCGGGTTTGATCCGGTTTACGGCGCGCGGCCGCTGAAGCGCTCCATACAATCGGAGCTTGAAAATCCGCTCGCGCGGCAGATACTCGAAGGCCGGTTTGCGGCGAAGGACACCATCAAGGCCAGTGTCTCGAAAGGGGCAGTACGCTTCGAAAAAGGATAGTCAGTCGACGCGGATGCCCGCGTCCCTGATGACTTTGCCCCAGCGTGCCATGTCCGCCTTGACGGATGCCGCCAGCTGCTCCGGCGTGCTGCCTATGGGATCGAGGCCGGCGGCGAGGAATCGCTCCCTGATATCGGGTCTGGATATAATGCGGGTGATCTCCTGATGCAGGCGGCTCACGACATTTGATGGTGTACCGGCCGGCGCGTAGACACCACTCATCAGCACGGACTCATAACCAGGCAATCCCGATGCCGCGACGGTGGGCATGCCGGGTGCCAAAGCAGACGGTTTGTCGCTGGTGACCGCCAGCGCACGCAGTCTGCCCGACTTTACCTGCGGCATGCCGAGACCCACGGTGGGGAACATGAGCTGCACTTCTCCGCCGACCAGCGCATTGAGTGCCGACCCTCCGCCCTTGTAGGGAACGATCACGGTATGCACCCCCGCCATTGCATTGAACAGCTCGGCGGCAAGATGTGGCGTTGTCCCGGTGGAGCCGGAACCATAATTAAGCTCTCCCGGCCTGGTCCTGGCATATGTGATCAGATCTTTGACGGAACTTGCCGGCACGGCAGGATGCACGACCAGTATGTTCGGAGAACTACCCGCCAACGTGATCGGCGCGTAGTCCCGTACCGCGTCATACGGCACGCGCTCTTTCATGAACGGCAACAGCCACAGGCCGCTGCCATAAAAGAGCAGAGTATGTCCGTCCGGTTTCGCGGTGGCGACGATTTGCGCGGCGACTATGCCGCTGGCGTTGCCGCGATTGTCGACGACGACCTGCTGTCCGAGGCTGCCAGTCAACAGCGGTGCGATCAGACGCGCCAGCAGATCATTGGCGCTTCCCGATTCGGTGGTAATCACGCGCACGGGTCTGCCCATAACCGCCTGGCCCAGCGCGCACTCCTGCTGCGCCAGGGTTGCCGCGACGACCAGCATCCTCATTGGAAACCGTACTGGCGACATGAATGGTCCTTTCAAGTATGCTCGGGTCGGCATGCGGTGTTCTATGGCAGGCTGTTATGCTGAATTTCACCATACGGTCGGGATTTTGCCACACCGCCGGTGCGGCTCGCTTCGATACCGATGTCCGGTGTGAAGAAAACGCGAACCGCAGGTGAGCATTTGGTGACGGGCTCGCGCGGCGCTAGAATCCAGGCATGGCAAATCGCCGTGTTGCACAATAAACACGAGTAAGACGACAGGAGCGCAGGGTATGAAGGAAATCAAGATCATGGACACGACGCTGCGCGATGCGCACCAGTGTTTATGGGCGACACGCATGACGACAGCCATGATGCTGTCGGTCGCCGACCGCATGGATCGCATCGGATTCGATGCCATTGATTTGCCTATAGGCGGTGTGCACATCGATGTGGGCGTGCGCTATCTCAAGGAGAATCCGTGGGAGAAGCTGCGTCTGCTTTGCAACGCCTTTACGCGTACTCCATTGAACGGACCCGTGCGCAGCAAGACCGGCGCGGGCTTCGATGTGGTACCGGATGACATACCAATGTTATGGCTCGATCTGCTGATTGCCCACGGCATGAAACGCTTTCGTTTATACGATGCACTGGCCGATCTCGATAATATCGACTACCTGTTGCGGCATGCGAAAAAGCAGGGTCTCTACACCATCGGCGTGCTCGCCTACGGACATAGTCCAGTGCATACCGACGAACATTACGCACAGAAGACGCGCGAGCTGATTGCACGCGCGGACGTGGACGCGATGATGCTCAAGGATGCAGGCGGGCTGCTGACGCCGGACCGCATACGCACGCTGGTTCCGGCCATGAAAAAGGAAATGGGTGACCTGCCTCTGGAACTGCACAGTCACTGCCTTACGGGGCTTGCACCGCTGGTCTATCTGGAGGGGGTCAAACTGGGCGTGGACCTTGTGCATACGTCCATTGCGCCGCTTGCCAACGGCGAAGCGCAGCCGGCAACGCAGACCATAGTGCGCAATCTTCGCGACATGGGTTACACGGTCAATGTCGACGACGCGCTGATAGACGAGGTTGGAGAACATTTCCGCAAGGTCGCGCTGCAGGAGGGCAAGCCGCTGGGCGTGCCGATGGAATACGATGCATTTCATTTCGAGCATCAGGTGCCCGGCGGCATGCAGACCAATTTCAAGTATCAGCTTGCGCAGGCCGGACTGTCGCATAAGCTCACGGAAGTCATGCATGAATGCGCGCGCATACGCGGAGAACTGGGGTGGCCCATCATGATCACGCCGTTCTCGCAGATCGTGGGCACTCAGGCGGTGATGAATGTCGTGCACGGCGAGCGATATAAGATCGTGCCCGACGAGGTCAAGAAATATGCGTTCGGCTACTATGGCAAGCTGCTGGCGCCGGTGGAGCCCAACGTGCTCGACAGGATACTCAACAATGGCTCGCAGTCCATTGCGCCGGAGCCGCCCAAGCTTGAGCCCGCAGTACCTGAGTTACGCCGGAAGTATCCGAACATGAGTGACGAAGAACGGTTGCTGCGTTATGAGTATGCGGGGTCGCAGGTTGACGACATGCTCGCCGCGGGGCCGATCAAGACACAGTATGAGTTTGATCAGCCGCTGGTCAAGCTGCTCAAGGAGATAGGCAGGCGTCCCAAGCTGGCGCGCGTGTTCATAGAGAAGCGCGACTTGGTTCTGGACCTGCGTCGCAGCGATCCCGCCGCGATCAGTTAGCGGTTACGCCCGATTTCTTGACGACTTCGCCCCAGCGCGCGTATTCGCTTGCGACAAACGCGGTATATTCTTCCGGAGTTCCCATCACCGGATCGTAGCCGGCGTTGCTCAGACGATCCCTGACTTCCGGCAGCCGCAATGCTTTTGTAAATTCGGTATTGAGCCGGGTGACGATATCCCGGGGTGTATTGGCAGGCGCTGAAACGCCATACCAGCCCTTCACATCCAGTCCGGGGAAACCGGCTTCTTTAGACGTCGGCACATTGGGCAATCCGGGCAAGCGCGCCGCGCCGGTAACGGCGAGCGCGCGCAAGCGGCCCTTTTTTACATGCTCGGTCATGGCTTCGGGACTGGTGAATCCGAGCGCGATATGGCCACCCAGCAAATCAACCAGGACGCCCGATGAACCCTTGTATGGGATGTGCGTAATCTTTGTGCCGGTCATGATCTTGAACAGTTCGCCCGCCAACTGATTCGCGGTGCCGGCGGACGCAAAAGTGAGCTGATTTGGGTGTGCCTTGGCAAGCGCAGCGAGTTCTTTCAAAGTCCTCGCGGAAACGCTGGGGTGCACAACCACCAGATAAGGCGACGAGGTGAGCTGGGTGATGTGTGCGAAATCCCGTAACGGATCGTAGCCGAGATCGGGATACATCCACGGCGCAATCGCGAGCGTGCCGATATACGTAAGCACCACCGTATAACCATCGGGTGCTGCCTTGGCACCCAGCGCGGTTCCGAGATTGCCCTGGGCGCCACCGCGATTATCGACAATGAGCTGCTGTCCGAGTCCCTCCGCGATCCTGGGACTGATGGTGCGTGCTACGAAATCAAATCCGCCTCCGGCAAGGGCGGGGATGATGTAGCGTACCGCGCGCGTCGGGAATTGTTGCGCGGATGCGGTAAACGCGCCGGTCGACAGCAGAAGGGCTATTACACGCAGTATCAGTTTCGGCATGCCAATTAACGCCTCTGTGAGTTGCAATATGTTCAAGAACACCATTTTACACGGTAGGGCTGGTCAGCATCAGCATCAGCATCAGCATCAGCATCAGCATCAGTCGAAGTCTGTCCTCCCGGAGCGACGCAGTGGTCGAAGAATTCACGCGAGAGACAAGGTTTTGCCTGTCGTCGTGCGATGTCGTGCGATTGACCGCTTGCAATGCGGGCGATATAGTCGCAGACAGTCAAAAGAAACGTATAAATTTTCTAGGTGCGCGAAGAAAAATACGGTCTGCCCGGGGATAAGCGTGCGAAGTATTGGCGCCATGCTGTGCGCGTGGGCCGCACTGGTGGGCGCGGCATGCGTGCAGGGGTATCCGGCCAAGCCCATCCGCGTTGTGGTGTCGATAGCCGCTGGCGGCACGGGCGACATGCTGGGGCGCTTTGTCGCCGACAGACTGACCGATGCCTTCAAGCAACAGGTTGTGGTGGAAAACCGCGCGGGCGCCAACGGCATTATCGGCGTAGAGACCGTGGTCAATTCGCCACCTGATGGCTACACCCTGTTTCTGCATCCGCAGGCAACATCGCGATCAATCCGGGCCCCTACGGCGCCAAACTCACTTTCGATCCCGAACGCGATCTCACGCCCGTGGCGCTGATAGCCAACACCACGCAAATACTGATCACTCACCCCTCGGTGCCGGCGAGAACGGTGAAGGAGTTGATCGCGCTGGCAAAAGCGCATCCCAACAAACTGGGTTATGTCAACGCCGGCAATGGCTCGACGCTGCATCTCAATATGGCGTTGTTCGACAGCATGGCAGGCATCAAGTTAACTGGCATCGTCTACAAGGGCAGCACGCCGGGACGCATCGCCGTGGCTGCTGGAGAAACTCCGTTGATGATCGATGGCCTGATGCCGTCGTTGCCCCTGGTCCAGGCTGGCCGCGTACGCGCGTTGGGCGTGACCTCCGCCAGGCGGCTCGCCTCTTTACCGGACATACCCGCCATAGCCGAGACCGTGCCGGGTTATCTGG
>CANJQI010000055.1 GCA_947476215.1 Betaproteobacteria bacterium | reverse complement strand
CTCAACGCCCTGCAACCTCACGACCGCATAACGCTGATCGCGTTCGGCGATACAACCAACCTACTCTCGGCCCGGCCTCTCCCTTGCAACAAATCCAACCTCGTCAAAGCCAAGCGCTTCGCGAAACAACTAGATGCGAACATGGGCGGAACGGAAATCGGAAAAGCGCTGAATGACGCCTATGCGGCTCTACGCGGTTCCGAGCATGCAGATATTTTTCTGGTGACCGACGGAGAAGTCTCGTCCTGGGAAACCGTCATCAAGGATGCGAAACTGTCCGGGCATCGTATGTTCACGGTTGGGGTTGGCAGTGCCGTTTCGGAACCGTTCGTTCGGGGATTGGCGGCTGACACGGGCGGCGAGTGCGAGCTCGTGTCGCCGCGAGAAGGCATGGCAGACCGGGTTATTCGGCACTTTGAGCGCATGCGCGCACCGCGCGCCAGTCGCGTGGCGATCCACTGGCCCGAGGGCGCCCAAGGCGTCGCCCCCTTCAAACTGGGAGCAGTCTTCGAAGGCGACACAATCATTTCCTGCGCGCACTTCGACCACGCGGTGATCAGCGGTACCGTCGTTCTCGAAGTGGAGACTGAAAAAGGTGAAGTGACGCGGCAGGAATTGCCCATCTCGATGGTGCCCTCGTCGGAAACCGCAGACGGTTTGTCAATCATTTCCCGGCTGGCAGCATCAGCAAGAATAAGGCAATTGGATGATCGCGCGGGCCTTGAAACGGCGCTACGCTATCGGCTGGTGAGTCGTTGGACAAATTGGCTTGTGATAGCCGAGAGATCCGACGCGGACAAAACTCTCGACCTTCCCGCGCTACGCAAGGTGCCACAAACCGTGGCGGCAGGCTGGGGTGGAGTGGGGTCGGTCGACCTGTGCATGAGTATGGGTGCGATGGAGCCAATGGCGATGTTCTCGCGTAGCGACGCCAACCTTTCGGAAATGGCAGATTTTGAGGATTCCATCGGAGATGCGCCACGCCGGATACCTGGCCCAGACATCCCGGAACCATTCCGCCGGCTCCTTTCATTGATAGAAGAGGCACCGGACCGACTTGATGCGCGGCACGCAATTAGTCTGCTGCGGGACGCGGGGTTCGCTGCCGAGTTCGATGACCTGTTCCGGCATGCCGCTGATCTCGGCCTCAATGTTGAGGTAATTGCCGTGATAGCCCTTGCCGCACTGCTGGGTGGGCAGATGGGCGAGTATCTGTCCGTCGATACGCAAAGCGCCGTCGCCTCGTTGCAGGACCATGCTCAGCAGACGACAGAGGCCATTCGGGAAATGGGACGCCGGGGGATTGCTCTTGCACGAATTGCCAATGATTCCGCCGCGAGCGAAGTTCTTCAAACTGCTCGAGCAAATAACATCAGAGAGAATATGGAGAAAATTGCAAGTTTTGGCGATCTGCTTGATGACTTGCAGACCACCCTCGGGCGGCAGAGAAACCCAAAGAACGTGGTTCAACATGCCGGAAAATAGCTGCAATGCCCTGCTGCATTAAAGCGTGGAGCGCCAGTATCACGATGAAAGCAAAATTCGATGAAATGCCAACAGATTCATGCGGCAATCCCATGCTTGTTGCGACGAACGAGGTCGAATTCCAAGAATACATCGGGTGGCTGGCGGACTACCTGCATAGGCCAAACGCATTGCACGAAGAACCTCTTTCACAACATGACGCTGCAATTGCATTAATCGAGATCGAAATTGAAATCGCAGAATCTGTTTGGAAAGCCCCTTTCGATGACTATCCACCAAACGATCGCCTGCCGGACAACCTCGTACGACACGCGGACATACTCCACCGTAAGTCGATTTCTCTTGTACTTTCCCGAGTCCCAGACCAAGAAATACGTGTGAAGCTTCTTTACGATTTCTACGCTGAGCTAAATCGTGATATTCGGAAGTAATGCGCATGGATACAACTGACCCACCTATTAAGCCCTCGCTGCGGATCAGCAATATCGTCTACGGTCGCAAGACGGTGAACCGTAGGGTCACGTACCTCGTCGGCCCGCCGAGACCAAAAAACGAGCGGGCTATTCCCGAGCAGGTCGTACTTGCCCGTTGGCGAATGCGGACCAGTAAGACATTGTCCTTTTCTGGCACGAGGCTAAGCCCGACTCTATGGCGCGCTCTTCCCGTTGTACTGGGCACGGATTTCAAGACGTGGCCTGCTTATGACGTACCTGAAATACAAAGACTGAAAAAGCGAAAAGCCAACGATCTCCGCAAAAATCGTCTAAAAATTCCGGGGGCCGAGATCGTGCACGCATTGATCGCAGTTTGCAGACCAGAAAGTCTCTCAAAGCTGGTCGATCGCCATAAGACCTGGGGCCCGTCCCGTCGATCAGGTGTGCCGGACCTCTTTCTGTTCGCGCGTGACGGCAAAAAACGCGCATGTAGAGCCTGTTTTGTCGAGGTCAAAAAACCTGAAGAGCGCCTTTTATCCAGTCAGCGCGACGAAATCATTTTTATGAAAGATTGTAGTTTGAACGCTGGGGTGCTGCGCCTGATCGAGAGACGCTGAATCGCGTGTAGAAGACATAACTGCAGCAAAGCAAAAAAAAGCTGGCGAGGGGCCTGGAACAATCCTCGGCGGTCTACCAGCTCAAACTGCCGGGGCCGATCCCACGTCAATCGCGGGGACCCCGACAGCGAAATAAGTCTAACAAACGGGGAAACCATGCGTCGAGAAGCCCGCCCGCCAAGTCCCTGATCACGAGTTAGCCCACCGACGACGTTTTATTGGTTTCAGAGTTCCGTCATCCAGGATTTCAATCTCCACGTCCGGGGCTGTCCAGCATGCCGGGTCCTCCAAGGGCTTGCAGTAGATCACCCGCGCCTGGTCACCCAACTCAGCCTTCAGTTTTCGTGACAGATCAATTCCCAGCCAGTGGAATGCCTGCCAGCTGAAGTCGGGGTTCAAAGCACCGCCCCCGAACCAATCAATCCAATCCGCAAACTCCGCCTCAAGTTCAGGGGACACCTTAAATTCGCTGAGCCTGAAGCCTGTTACTGCGTCTGCGATAAGGCCCTCGCCACGTTGCCACGCATACGGACCCAGTCCGAAATCCGGCATGATTGTAATGACCCTCATTGTTCGCCTCCGTTAGTCAAAATGCATCGACCTCCCGAACAGGGACTACGAAGGCAAAACGACGCCTTCGCGGCGAGCGGACGTACGTCGTCCGCACAGGTCAAAGAAATTGACTAACTAAGGATCACGAAGGCGGTGCTGCGGCCCACTTCTCGAAGATCAGATTCACTTACATACCCTCCGGTTCGGTTGCACGAACGGCCACCGGACTTCCGGTAGGGCCACGCATAAGCAGTATTTATGATTCGCCCTGCAAGCTGCGTTACCTCGGCGAGACCCCGATTTTATACCTGCTCACCGATCTGCGCCGCCCGATGGTGGTTGACTAGGCTGCTTACTGCGGGACCTAGCAAGGGCCTCCGCGCCCTAGTCCGGGGGGGCGGCTCTGGCGTCGCCGCAGTCGCCGCCCCCCCTTCCCAACCCCTGGGAGGACGCACCTCACTCCGCCTCGTCTTCCTCCTCATCCTCTTCCACGGGCGAAAACGCCGAGCACACGCGTTCCCGCAGCAGCTCATCAAACTGCGCGTAGAACTCGGAGTCCCCACTGAAGAAACCGAGCATCGCATCCAGATCGCCCTCATAGTTCATCTGCACCACGTCAATTAGGGGCCAAGCGTCAAGAAAGAAGTCGCACAGTTCGCCAAGGCTGAGCGGTTTCTCCGACGTGCGCTCGGTAACGCCCGTCAGCGTATCACCACCATACTCATCGACGACGCGGTAATGGATGCACCCTTCCCCACGTCGCGCATAGACGCTGGTCACGTCGCCGGTGGTGGACTGGATGCTGATGCTGGCGATCGACAGCTCAGTTTCATCCAAGTCGGGCAGGTATTCGCCGCCCATGAATACAGGGTGAATCTTGCCGATCGCCTTGCGCTCCGCTCCGGTCAATAACGATTTCGCCAGGTACTCGGGAATATCGTCGATCCGCCCCGCGTCAATCAGGGCCTTGAGAGCGGCCTCGCGCTCCGCGCCCTTGACTTAGGCCAGCAGGTGATTTTCAAGGCCGTGAGGCCAGAAGTACGAGGAAGGGCGGTAGTGAAGGTCAATTACGACTGCGTTGGGCGTTTCCATGATGCAGGTCTCCTATTTAGCGACTGTGCCGGTATGGCGGGTGTCGCAAGCTGGATCAAATCTCCCCGGCCCTCGAAGTGGGCTACCCTGAAATGCAAAAAACCCGTTCCGGCTTGCGCGCATGAACGGGTTTGGATACTGCCCCCCGCTTTAGCTGGAATTTATAACGCGCCCCGCAAGCTGGAAAACCTCAAATCGGCGCAGACAAACTATGGACTGTTTTGGGGGTAGAAATCAATGTTGATGGGACGTGCACAGAAATAGCCAGGCGGGGTTACGATTTATTGGAGGCCGGATTGATTTTTACCGCAACTACGCCCAGTGCTACGTTATTGGAGAAAATGATCTAGCCCTCCGATTACCGTTAGAACCAAGAGTTCGTTTTTTGGGGAGAACAAGAATGTACTGCAGAGACGATGATGTAGAAGGTTATTGCTCTTGGTGCTTTCGGGAAGGAGGTCATAAGTTCATCAAGAAGCATTATATTTTGGGTAGAAGAAATATCTATGAGTGCAGGAAATGCAAGCAGAGAACCTTGGTATGCAGATATTGCGAGAACATGACGAGAGGGAGTGAAGACGGTTGGGATGATGAGCTATGCGCTGCACATTCTGGTGAAGTCGCATCGTTTCAACGCCTTGGAAATAAGCTCTCAGACATAGAACATTTTGAGGAAATTTTTGAGAGAGATTCAATCGATCTGCTTAAAGCTGGGAAATATGCGGGGGCAGTGATCGGAGGCGCAGTCATTCTTGCGCCGGTTGCCATCGTTGCGGGGCCGGCCATTGCAGGATCGTTGGGTGCGACAGGCGTGCTTGGTGCCGCGGGCACAGGAACGGCGATAAGCACCTTGTCAGGCGCGGCACTATCAAGCGCTTCTATGGCGGCAATAGGTGGCGGAACTATGGCTGCCGGTGCGGTTGTGGTTACTGCTGCGGGCGCGGCGTTGGGTGGATACTACGGTGGGGTTGTTAGCAACAGCTATTTTGGTCAGGTAGAGAATTTCGATATTAGAAAAATCCAAGATGGCAGCAAACATGCTGTTATCTTTGTGAATGGTTTTCTGTCAGAAGAAAATGAAGACATTGAGGACTGGGAAGATCATTCCGGGAATCATTTTTCACGGAACTCTTGGTACCACCTGAATTGGGAAGCGCACAACCTGGCCAAACTTGGAAGAAAGTTGATCTCTGTGCCAAAGGCGGCCGGAATGGAATTCGCCAAATCTATTGGCCAAAGAGCCCTAAAGTCTGCACCCAAAAAAATTGGGCCGTTGTCTCTTGTCTCAAATATCGCAGATGCGATATCGAACCCTTGGCATACATCAATGGTCAAGGCCCAAATGACTGGTGTAATGCTTGCCGACGCAATAGCGAGAACTCCTGGCTGGCGCTTTACGCTGGCGGGCCATTCACTCGGTGCGCGCGTCATTTACTACGCACTGGAAGCGCTCTCAACGCAACGAGCACAACGAATTGCAAACGTCTATTTGCTTGGGGGAGCCGTTGGTAGAGGGGATATTGAAGGGTGGAGGAAAGCAGAAATGCCGGTTAAAGGGAAAATCTACAACTGCTATTCCAAGAATGACGGCACCTTGGGCTATATCTACCGAGGTGCCAACCTTGGGCTTAGCCAACCCATCGGGTATGACGTCATTACGCACACGAGCGGCAGGATAGAAAATATCGACTGCACAGCTTTCGTCGGCGGCCACATGAAGTGGAAAAACAAGTTCGGAAAGATATTGGAAATTATCAGAGAGAAATCGCAGTCTTTCTCCAACCAATAGCCGAAGGCACGACCGCTCAGACCGGCCGCAGGCCGAACTTAAATTCACGTTGGCATCCACCATTCGGTCGCAAAGAATGTGCTCCTCATCCAGCTTTTCATTCTCGTGAAGAGCATCGCCTAACAGTACATCGCAGCGCCGTGCATGAAGCCGAGCGTGCCTGAGCGCCATGTTGAAGGTCCGATTTCCGCGCTCCGCTCCTTTAAATATGAGTCGAATGTATTTCTTGATTAAAAGCGACCGTTGCCGCCCCAGTTCAGCGCCTCATTCAACAATCTCGCGAGCCTGACCCCAGCTTTCTGAAGCTGCTGCACAGCCACCGGCGCCGACAATTCCAGGTACTCATTACCCAAATCAACGCGCCCGTCAGGAACCACATTACACGCCCAGCCAGTAGGCAGATTCGCATAGACCAAGGTTTCCGCTAGACGGTGTGACTCTGCCATCCACGTCGAGACGGTGCCTGCTTGCCATTCGGCGACCTGATCAGGCGTGACTGGCCGACCAAGCAGCTTTTGCGTGGTTCCGTACTGGACGACAGCAACATCCCAGACCGCGTGCAGATTGACTGCACCACGGACAAGGACGCTATTCCCGCCACGGTCTCCGTTGTCTGAAGCATGAAGCGGTTGGTGGATGTCGCCGACCAGGTGGACGATCCACTTGAGCGCCTCGTTGCGATTTCTTGTTGTCTCAGACCTGTCTGCCAGAATCTTCAGATGACGTTCCAGTTGCGTGGAGGCACAGTTACCGTTGGGGCAGACCTGTGCAGGTGACGCTGCCCCGCACAAGGGAACATTGTCGAAGTGCCATGGAGCCGTCCTGCGGCCTCCTGGAGTGCTTCGGAACTCGTCGGCCCAAGTTCCTACCTCGGCGAGTGACATCCGTCCCGATGGCGCCCCTGAAATGTCGAGATCATTCGCAAGGAGTAGCGCAATTTCTCGCTTGGCAGTTTCGGATAGGTATGCGTTTGCGATCTTGCCGACAATCTGGTGGCCTTGGGTTCCCCATGCCATGCAAATAGAAGGCAAACCTATGCAGATCAGCGCCACGCACACCAAATTCCGCGCCCCTACTGCCATCCCCGTACCCACACCGATGAATCTCGCAGCTCCCGCCAGTGCATCCGCTGAACTTTCTTTGAATAGACCGCTTCGATTTCGATCCACTCGACGGCACCACCTTCAGTTTCTGGCTCGATCACTTTCAGAACCAGGAAATGCTTTTGCTTGGCTACCGGGTTCACTGCCGTCCACTTTGTCAGCAGGAGCTTTTTCGGGCTGAGGGAGGTCATCACCTACAGACTAAATCCCCATGAGATGAAAGCCAGAAGCGCGACCATACCGACAATCACCAACGGCAACATGAAGCGCTCGGCAAAGGCCAGGATTGAGTTATAGCGGGCGTCATTGGCGGATTCCATCTCTACATTGTTACCTGATTGGCCTAAATGCGCATGCGACCAGATCGGCGACAAAACTGGACCGCTACTGGTCCGACGATTTCGCCACCGGCGACCAGGAAGGCACTGCGGCGGCGCCAATCGTGGGCTTCTCATTCACGCGGTGCAGGTTGGTGTCGAACGTGTGCCGCATCAACTGCTTGAACCGCTGGATGTCACCGAATTGCACAGTGCAACCAGCGCACCGATAGAAAGGCATGCGAACAGGATTACCGCTGCGGCCCTGCACGTGCACGTAGGTAGCCACGTTCGACCCACAAAGTGGGCAGAGAAATTCCAGCAATCTGCGATCGGCAATCATACTGTCTAAATATACAGTAATGATTGATTTTCTGCCGATTGGGTAAGCGCATCAACCTGGAATCAGCGAATGGATGGTTTCAGCAACGCAAAAAGCAGACATTCGCTGCAAGGCTCAATGCTCATTCGGGCGCTGAGTACGGCTCGACGGCTTCAATAAAATCTGCGAGCGGGAACCAGTTGCTATTAGGCTTGACCTCGGCGATTGAGACTTCGTAGAGTCTTGTTCGCCACACGCCAGTAGTCAGGTCCGCCTGCAGTCCATCTAGCCCCCTGCCGCGACCAACGAATTTGGGACACGACGCGATCTGATTAAGGTGCGCGAGCCGCAGCTCGTGTCCGCTCATCAATCCGTCAGCATTTGACCCTCCCACATCCCTATAGTCCCTGTAAATCCGCTCTGCTCGATCCAACACCTTATCGTCGTATATTGCGCCCAGGGCCGCCCAAGTCAGGCAGTAGTGGCCCGCCTCACGGAGCTTCTTCACTGCGTCCCCGCTTGCGAGAAGAAGGAGGTCCAGCCTTGGGTCTGGTGGCACTGCTGACGCGATTCCAAGCGCCGCAGCTGCCTTTTCCAGGTCCGCCTTGAATCCCTGGAACTGCTCACGGTCGTTTTCAAACCCCTGCTGGGCCTTGGCTTCGATCAAGACTATTCTTTTCTCCGAGAAAAGGCCCAGATCAAATGTACGTTTCAGAGAAACGTCCTCAACGGTGAAACTTCTGTCTTGACGTCGCTTGTAGTGCCTCCAATCGCGGAAGAGGCATACCTCGAAGCCGACCTCCCAATCGACGGTTTCCGACAGTGGCAGCCAACCAACTTTCACGTTGTCGGCGTTAGCTTCGTTAATGGCCCGAATCAGCGGTAGGAGATTTTTGTGCGCGAGCGCGTAGAGGTGTGAACAGAAAAACCGTTCTTCGCGGCTGATGTCCGCCCATCGTTTGCCATCCAAATACGACCATCCTAGGTTCTTTTCCATGTTGTTCACTGCGACCTCCAAAGGGTTCTAATTTTCCGATTTGGCGAGATTGAGCCCTGCGCCCGCAAAGACGTTCCAGATTTCCACCATCGCCCACGTGTCCAACTTGCAATAGGCAAGCAGTTGGGCGCGCAACTCGCTAACGCGCTCGCCGCTCGCGCCCCCCTGAATCGCTTCCATGTACGCACCTTGTGCAGCGCCGCCGTCTGCAACCCCGCCAAGGTCCTCGTAGCACAGCGCCGGCACAAGCGCCGGCAGCAGCTTCTTGATGCTCCAACTACCTTGTTGTTTTGGATGGTAGTACCGGCGAACGGCGATTGGCCACAGGTCCACAAGGCGTCGAGCGATTGCTCGAAGGCCGGAAGCCAAATCCGGGTAACGCCCAGCCAGTTCGGCCAAGCGCCCGCCTTCAAACCCAGCGTTATAGACAAATATCGGTTCGTGCTCGCCGCAGCTCTCAACCAGATTCTCAGCCAAGCGGCGAGAAGGGTCCTCGCCCGTCACGTCGAGAAAGGCGCGGTGGGAAGCCTCTCCTGAAGGCTCCAGTCGGTGCACGCTGAACTGGAAAATGATCTGCTGGAAGGGCCTAGTGCCGGCCCAAATTGGCACGGCGAAGGAGATCGTCTCGAAGTCAAGGAACAACCCAGGCAGGGCGTGTCCAGCCAGATCGCTTTTGGCACCCGGGGCATCGAAGTAGATTTCATCCGCTACGGTGCAGTCACGAACGCGCTTCTGTAAAGCGTTGAGCAAGTGGTCTGGAACTTCACTCAGCTCCCGGACGGTTTGATCTGCGATGAAGGTCTTCAATTTTGTTGAGGCGATCCGAGGCAACCACTCGACCGGATGGGACGCTCGCACAGTGCCTCTTTCGCAGTGCCCGAGAAACGCGCAGTCGAAAGGTTCGTGACACTGCTTGCCAACAGCAATTTCTGGCTCTCGATTGGAATCGACCGCGGCGTGTGCCCCGGCGATCCACTCTTGGACTTCATCGGTGCGGGCGAATGCCTCATCGGTGAGGTCTACCTCCTTGAGCAAGCCACGGTAGTTGCCACCGCCAGGGTAAACCCAGCTCGTATCGATGTGCGCCAGCGCGACCGCCTGTAGCTCCACGCCAGCCTTACGGGCGATAAAGGACTGGATCGCGGCGTCGTCGCGTTGGTAATTCTTGACTGAGCCAGAAGCCTTGATCTCCACCATTCTCCAGGCGTGCGAACCAACCGGAAGCAACACGTCGCTGAACGCCATGGCTCCCGCCGATGCGAACCCTGCCTCAAAAACGGGACGCCGCCATTTAAGGAGAGTGGAGGTTCTGGCCAAGGCTGCATCAACGCCTTCAGCCTTGAGGTCGATCATCGCTCCTATCCCATCCGGGTCATAAAGAGCTTGAGCAATTCCGCCGACTTGATGGCCAATCTTGAAAATGGCCTCGGTCGCGGCAGAAAATTTCGCGCGTTCAGGATGGTGAACCTCTAACCAGATTCTCTTGGCGCACTGCCTGTACGAGATAAGTTTTGATTTGGAGAGATTACGCTTCATTTCTCGCGTTTCGGCGGCCAAGACATCACGCGAGCGTAGCCCTACGCGTCCCCTCGCGCAATTCTTTGTGGTCTCTCATGGAATGCCCGCCGCGCTTCCAGTTTCATTTCGGGTCGAGATGGGCTATTTGACCAACAATTCCCATTCCATGATGCCTCCGGCTTTTAGGAATTTGGCTCAGGCCGCCAGCTGATGCTCGTAATAAGGCCGCTGGCGATCCTCAAGCAGACCGTCGAGCGTCGAAGTATCCGAGGCCTCCGCATCCAACCATGTGCGGACGCTTTCCGGCTTCAATGGGACGATGCAGCGGTCGTGCCCAGTGGCAGCCACTTCCTTCGGCGGCTCATCTGTTACTGCGGCAAAGGACAGCAAATCCGGTTTGCCAGGAGCCGTCCAACGATCCCACAAACAGGCCACCAGCATAGGGTCGGGCTGCTGGGGATCGAAATGGAGGCGGATATTCTCTGGCTCCTCGCCGGTTTTCAGCGCACGATGCTCGAAATTGTGTCGCAGAACATTCTCGAAGAAACTCTTTACGATCATCACGCCATGATGGTGGCCGAATAACGGCTTCCACAATGATTTCGGCTTGTTCATAGTGTCGCGCCGCGCGTTGTAGACGCCAGGGAATTTCCTGTCCATGGACTCCAACTGGCCATTCGGTCGGCAGTGATACCGCATTGGCCGGATCAGCAGCTTGCCGTCCTTCATCACTACCACCGGCGCGTAAACCATGGGGAATATGCGGGAATCGTTCGGCCTGAGAACGTTGTCATTCAGCGCTTTCAGCCTGGCCTTGGCCTTTGTGATCTTGTCGCCGGAAATCCGCAAATCCTCCTTGGCCTTGACAGTTTCCTTGACCTTCAGCGAACGTTCTGCGTCGTTGAACCGTTTGGTCTGGGTGAATTGTTCTTTCTCTAGCACGGTGCGCAACTGACCATTGAACTTGTCGATGCTGGCCCTGATCCTTTTCTCCTGCGGTGTGGCCGGGTCTGCGAAGTTCGCCTCCATGGCGCGCGGTATCTTGATCGCCTTGTCATCAACCCGGCGCGCAAAGATGTCCTCGAATGCCCCGAGGTCCGGCACGGCACCGGGGAACTTCCGGGCGATGGATTTCAAGTCCTGCTGGACCATGGCTGAATAGCACATGCGTGAATTATAGGCCGCCGGTTTCGGATCAGATATTTGCGATTTGCAACTGGTCAGCTAAGCCTGATACCGCCGTGAAAGGTGGAAATAACCACAAGGAAAAGAGTGCCCCTCTCCATCCCGGCAATAACAGAACGCCCTCTCTCTAGGTTCGTGGTCACTTTACTTCGGCCATACACCACGATCTACTGCGTTGGGTGATTCCATGCTGAACAACTCCTTTTAGCGACTGTGCCGGTATGGCGGGGGTCGCAATCTGGATCAAATCTCCCCGGCCCTTGAGGTGGGCCAATCCGATTAGACTTCGATGGCAGGCACGTGATAGCCATCTTGGAGCCGGTGGTGGCTCACCAAGTGAGCCAGCCGAGTTATTTCCTGTACTGTGAGATTGATTAGCGCAGCAAAATCAGCTTTGGTATGGCGTCGGCACCGACCCAGACGATGGCGTCTTGCCTATAACGAGTGCCCAGAGATCTTGCCACTTCAAGTTCGATTCCGTGCGCAAAGAAACTCTTCTCCTCCGGCCAAGACCCTGACGGATCTGCACCAGCCCCTTCCACTACCCTGGTAGCTAGGGCAGCAAGATCCGCGGCAAGGGATTGATTGGCGGCATCGTTGGTCTCGATGTCGCAGGCTTGCCCCAATGGGTTGTAGGCCGTAATGAATACACCACACGTGATGCCGGAAGGCGCGTAGAGCCGCGCCAAAGGCTCCGATCGCACGTCGATTCGCAACGTGACAGCGTCGATCCCTTCCCCAAACCGATAATCGGTCTTGAGGTACGCCTCGATCTTTTCGGCCGGGATTTGTGTCCTGCCGGAATCAAGCGGAATCACGCCCCTGCCCTCGCGAATCGCCGAGATCAGCTCTTCGACATCAGCAATTTTCGGGACGCTGCAGACCTGGAACTCGTGGATCAGGTCCGACGCAAATACCCGCATCGTGTCAGGGCCGTTGACTCGCGCGGACCGGTGGACGCGGATCTTCTCGATCACACCGTTTTGGCAGAACTTTTGAATTTCCGTAGCGATAGAGGTCTGCAGCTTGCAGAACAGCAACGCACCCTCTTCAATGTCCAGGGACCCCGGCAGGCCCAACAGCGGGTACCACCCATCGGGGACAACATAATTCCCGTTGCTGCTCTTCGCGAACATGTAGTCACTGAAGACATCGGCAACTTCCAACCGTTGGCTTGCGTCCATACATTTCTCCTTTTAGTGGGATTTGGCAAGATTGCCGGGAGCCACAAGCTGGTATCAAATACTCCTGGTCCTTAAGGTGGACCAATCCGTCGTGCCAATAAAAAAACCCGCTGAAGCTGGCGCCAGAGCGGGTTTCCTCGCTTAGCTGTTTGGGGATCACTCCCCCGCCCGCAAGTAAATGGAAATCGGCGTGCAGAAATAATGCTCTTCAATGAAGAAAAATACAAGCGAATTTTTGCTTCCTGGTGGTTGGGCTCGCCGGGGGTGACCCGTGGCATTGGGAACGCGCTCTTCAACGTCGGTTTGCAGGCGCGGCCGCGAACTCGCACTATTGACGCGGACGCACAAAAGCACTGCCTCGGACGTCCGCTCCTCGGCCTGAGCGGTCATCCTGTGCGTCGAAGAACTGGGGTATGGTTCACGCCCTTGTCGGGGACGCAAAAGCAACGGCTGCAATCGGCCGAGGATGTGTGAAAACAGAAATTTCGAGCAGCTGGAGAATATTCGACCCCTTAGATCGCTCCAGAATCGATGATTGGTCTTCAACTAATGGTAAAGCGAAACCTAAAATCGGTCTGACTTCCTGTTTTCATACGGTCTTGGCCAGGAGCAGACATTTGTTCAGCATCAATTGAATGACGGGTTCATACTGGCTGCGGTCATCGCAGGTATAACCCCTTGCCTATCTCTTCCGACATTTTTTACTTATAGGATCGTGGTGAACTAAGAAAGCCCAATTGCCGTCAAGAAAGCGCTGGAATGACTCCACAGACCAATTCAAATTTTCAGCAAGTCCTCACAGAAATTCAGTTTCTCGGCGAAGAGGCAATGAGCAGCCCCTCCGAAGAACCGGTTTACAAGCAGTTCATCCAGCGATTTCCGCTATCGCGGCTTCGTACGCTGACGCTGAACGAATATTGTGTTGGCAAAGGCGATGGTTCATCCTTCTGCTGGTGGCTGGAGCGCGGTCTTCAACCGCTGTTGGGCCGTTACATGCCTGGCACGTCACGTGGGCATATTCTGTATTTTTTGAAGGATGGTAAAGTCTACAAAAATCGTCATTTGCAAAGCTTGAGTGATCAGAAGGCGTTGGAATACACCCTGCGCATACAAGCATGTATTGCAGAGGCAGACACAGCCAAAGACCTGCGCTGGGTGGACGATGATCAGCAGATCTACCAGCGCGCAGGCTTGGAACCGAAAGTTACCGTGGGCGACGGACGCAAGCTACGTTTGCTGTCCTGCTACCACCCCGACACAATTTTGCCAATTTCTTCGTCTGCACATCTCGGCCACTTCCTGGAAACCTTAGGCTGTCCGCTGGCCGATATTCCTCCGACGAGCCAGCCCGTTGCTCGCATGCTTTTGCTACGAGAGTACCTCGAACTCGTTCGACAATCAGTCCCAGGTCTCACGCCCAGAGGCTTTATGAGGGCTCTCTACAGCGAACGACTTGGGCTGGCGCCAGCGAAAGACACAGACACCTCAGTCGATGTGAACGACAAGCCAGTCCCCCGCATTGGTAAATCCGCCCCGGCCAACATGATCGTGCAGCCACTCAACCAGATACTGTACGGTCCACCTGGAACTGGAAAGACCTACGCCACAGTTGATGCGACTTTGGAGATTTTGGACCCCGTCTTCCTGACGGAACATCGTAGCGATAGACTGGCATTGAAAACGCGGTTCGATGAACTCACTCATGAAGGCCGGGTCCGCTTTGTGACGTTTCATCAGAGTTTCAGCTATGAAGACTTCGTAGAGGGGATCAGAGCAGAGACTGATGAAGCCACTGGGCAACTGCGCTACGAAATCGTGGATGGCGTTTTCAAAAACTTGTGCGAGACCGCTGCGGCCAAAGTCACTCAGCAAGCGGATGCTCCACTAGACATTCAAGGGCGACGAATTTGGAAAATGTCCCTGGGCAACACTCTGGGTGACGACGCTGGAATCTATGACGAATGCATCGCAAACGGATATGTATTGTTAGGCTACGGTGGCGCTGTCGATTTCAATGGCTGCAGCAGTCGTGCCGAGGTGCAGGCGCGGTTTGAACAAGCCGGGATCAAACCAGAGAACCCTCAGACTGATTACAACATTACCAGCGTGGCCGCTTTTGTCGCACGAGTGAAGGTGGGAGATCTTGTGGTCATCAGTGACGGCAACTTAAAGTTCCGAGCCATTGGTGAGATTATCGGAGGCTACGTGTTCAAACAGCACGCGGACTATGAGGATGGCTACTCGCAAATGCGACCCGTAAAGTGGTTGAGGCAATACCAGCCCTCATTGCCGTTCAGCGAGTTGATGAACAATCAGTTCAGTCAGATGACCCTGTATGAGCTTCATCCGGGCTCCATCGATGTGGCTAAGTTACAAGCATTGCTGGCGAGTCCTGTTCGGCAGGATGGGACTGGATTGGGATTGGTGCCGGGACAAACCTTAGGTACGGAATACGAAGTAGTACGTACTACGCCAGACCTTGTGGAGCTAAAAAAACCAAACGGCAATCTACTCCCATTCGCAACGAACCTGCTAACGACGTTGACAGAGGCTGTGCGTGTCGGGACTATTACATTAGCTGATATTCGCGACAAGAAAGTCATGGCCAAGCTGCCGAATGCTGGTTTGGAACCCTTCCTAGTGAACGGATACAGCAACGTTCTGTTTAGTCTCATCGGCCATTTTTTGAGTTCTGGCAACAACGGTTTGTCGGCGGCCTTGAGACGCGATGACAACCCTGCACGGGTGTTGATCATTGACGAAATTAATCGAGGCAATATTTCCCGCATCTTCGGCGAACTGATCACCCTAATTGAGCCTTCAAAAAGGGATGGCGCAGAAGAAGCACTGGAGGTCGTACTGCCTTATTCCAAGACTCGTTTTCGTGTGCCTGCAAACGTCTACTTGGTTGGCACAATGAACACAGCCGATCGTTCACTTACTGGCATGGACGTAGCCTTGCGGCGGCGCTTCGTGTTCAAGGAAATGCCGCCTCGCAGCGGATTGTTAAAGGCTTTGAAGGTGGAAGGCATTGCCATTGATTCGTTGCTGACGGTGCTGAACCAGCGAATTGAGGCACTGTTGGACCGAGACCACTGCCTGGGCCACGCTTACTTCATGCCGCTTCAAGCAACCCCGACTTTGCGCAAGTTGGGCGAGATATTTCGCAACCAGGTTTTTCCGCTGCTCCAAGAGTATTTCTTCGATGACTGGCAGCGCATCCAATGGGTGCTTAATGATCATCGCAAGCCAGAGGCTTTCCAGTTCCTATCGGCGGTAGGGGTGGACAGCGCAGCACTATTCGGCGAATCTGTAACTATGAGCAACCGCAACCAGCTTTGGCAGATCAATGAGGATGCATTCCTTAGCGAGCAGAGCTATTTGGGGGTAATTGACCATCTAGACGCAACCGAGTGAAGACAACGCTGGTCAGCGTTCGCGAGCATGCATGGCTGACCACGGAGGCGGTAATTCCGTCTTTGGACTGCGGGCAGGTGAGCGAAACCGCGTTCGACTACCTCTGTGCACTCAATGAGTCTTTTACCAGTGGCGGCGCACGCCTGGCCCAAGTTGCAGGACGCCGCCGACTGAAACTCGACAACTTCGTTGGCGTGGTGCAAACGCCTTGCGGTACGGTACTGGAGATCGTGCCTAAGCACCATGCGGTAGGAGGTCAACTTGGCGAATCCCGCGCTTTGCTTCGCAAACTGTTGCTATCCATGTTAGATCTGTCGGCCAGGGAAGTAGGCCAGGCACCACTGATGGTGTTCGATGCGCCACTTTCTGAGTGGGTGATGCGACGTTTTCTAGACGAATTACACGCACTTCTCCGGCGCGGGCTGCGATTCGATTACCATCGAATTGAGGATCAACTGCCTTTCTTGCGTGGGCAACTGAATTTAATGGCGCAGCTGCGCCAGCCGCCGGGAAAAGGACACCAATTTCATCTCCGACACGACGTCTATATTCCGAATCGGGCAGAAAACCGATTGTTAAAGCTGGCTTTGGACCGGGTTCGGATGTCTACGCAACAGGTGGAGAGCTGGCGTTTGGCACAAGAGTTGAGCATCCGGTTGGCCGAAATCCCGGCAAGTAAGCGTGTGGCTGAAGACCTCAGAGTCTGGGGGCAGGACCGACTGATTTATCACTACCGATCTGTTAGGCCTTGGTGTGAGTTGATTCTGAATCAGCAAATGCCGCTGGCTGTCATGGGTAGGCATCATGGCATCAGCTTGCTGTTTCCAATGGAGAAGCTTTTTGAGGGTTTTGTAGCGGGATGGTTACGCCGCCATCTTTCGTCTGAGTTGAAAGTTCAGACTCCAGCACGAAGTGCCTCTTTGTGTCTGCACTTGGATCGCTCTATCTTTCAGCTGGAGCCTGACGTCCTGGTTACATCGCGAGATCGGCGCTGGGTGCTGGATACGAAGTGGAAGCTTCTTGATTCTTTCGATCGGGCAAAAAATTACGGGCTCAGTCAATCTGACTTTTACCAACTTTTCGCCTATGGTCAGAAGTACCTGAATGGTCAAGGGCAGATGGCGTTGATTTATCCGCGAACTGACACATTCACCGCGCCATTGGCACCGTTCGACTTAGGGGGCGGGCTCACTCTGGTCGTGCTCCCATTTGATCTAGACGAAGAGGCGTTGATTGGTGCGGAGCGCTTGGGACTTCCCTTCCGGACTAGAACCAATTTAAAATCATTGAACGTCGCCGAAGTCATGACAGGCTGAGAATCACTAGCATTCCACGACACCAAATGTCGGGTAAGAGCACTAAGGAGCCGACTACAAAAGGCGGCTGGCCGGCGCAAAAAATCATGTAATTTGCCTGCCAGATAGCGGGTATTCGCCATCGACTCATTACGCGGCCTGCGGTCATTTAAAACAGAATCATCAAGGTCCGCGTTGGGTCTGGCCGTTTAGGCTAATGAATCGAAGTCGCACCAGTGCCCAGTTTTGGTTGGCTCGGGGAGCCGGCCTGGGCTCGAACCAATCACACGACTAGACTGAATTTCCTCGCGCGAACGGCTGCAATGGCCGATTACCAGACGTCTGCTCATCGGCCAATCCTGTCGCTCAATGCTGGAGTTGTTTACGTCCGCAACCAAGTCGTTAGCGGGCATTGGCTGGCGAGATCAGGCAGAACGGCCACTTTCATTTCCGTGACCGGCTCAAATCGACCCGAAGCAGTCGGTCGAGCTTTTCGAAAGCAGACGTTCAACGAACAGGTTTAAGCTTCGGCGCGGCTATGGCACAGCAGTCAGTGCAAGTTACCGGTGGGCGCTGTCAACTTCAAACCGTAGTTAGGTAGACCTCGAGTGATCATTGACGAGTGGAGAACGAACTACGGTCCTCAACCTCTGATTCGTTCTAGGTCTTCTCGCCCTTGACAGACAACTCTGCCTGTCATATTCTCCTCTCCAACAGACAATTCCGTCTGCAGTAAGGAGCGCCCAAAAATGACGCCGACGATTTCAAACAGCGCGTACGCCATCCTGCGAGCGCTGGTGGCCAGGGGCCGCAGGGTGGTAACGACCGCGGAGCTCCGAGAAGCCGTCGGCTTCGACCCACACCCCATGCTGGGCCGGGACATAGTCGGACGCCGGTGGGCGGATCCGTGGGACAGCTTGACTATGCCGGAGAATCGAGGCGTCCAGATCACCGAGCTAGGAGAGGCGGCATTCGAGCTGGGCCGCCTAGAGCGCCGGGATGCACGGCCCGAGCGGGTTGGGCCTCCCGTCATTCGGACGGGGATGGCGCGTGACGCTACGTGGTTTGAGGCCCAATGAGGGTCCCAACTAGCACTCCCACGAAGACTAGGCGAGTCAATGATTCGCGACCCCAGAGAGCTGCCTAACGTTCACGGTGAGGGGCGCGCCGCTTGCGGCGCGTCCCTCTCAAGCGTGGTGTTAGTTGGCAACGGCGTCAATTTTTTGATTCCGTGCTGCCCACATATTTCTCCACTGCAGTCCAGAGGGTGTCGAGCTGCGCTTGTGGGTTCTTCTCGAGATCTCGTAGTCCGTCGCTATAAGAGTAGATCAGTTGCTTCAGCCCTATCGTCTCGGAGACCGCCGCCAGCTTTTGTTCAGAAGTCATGTTGTTGTCGTAATCTTGGGCAAGCTTTTCGGAGGTGCTCTCAAGTAGCGCCCGAACGGCGGTCAAGAATTGCCGCTTTTGATCAAACGACAATCCTTTGAATAGCATTTTCAATTCGTCGGTCATTCTCTATCCTCCTATTGCCAACTAACGTTAATTGTTGACATTATTAGTTGCCAGTTGCCAGTTGGTAACTATTTCGGCGATGTTTTCACCCATCTGAGCCTCATCTACCCTCTCTTTCAAGACGTTATGCCCGAGCTTTGAAAATCATAATACCTCCTGAGTCTTCCTGCAGACGAACTGTCAGCGTCCGGTATTAAGCAGAAGTCTTAGTGCCCGCTTCTGGCCGGTTTGACTCACTGAGATTCGCCGCCCAAAATAATGAAATGCGGCCAAGGTCCGCTCCCTCAAATGGCGGAATCACACTCCCGACCCACTGCCGACGCTCAGCTTTGTGAATTCGACGCCTGAAACCGGACGGTCGTGGCCTGCTGCAATAGAGGCATACGGCTGTTCGAAAAACATCCCGAACCGAAACTCTAATATCCTCATTTCTGGATGGTTTTCATCTAGGACCTTCCTTAGAATCCACCCTTTACAAATCTCGCCAGCAATTCCGCCCCCAGTTCCACACGGTCAGCGGTATCAATTCCACAGTTTTGCGGCACGGAATACAACAAATTTTCACCAACTCCAAAGTCTGCGCACACCTTATCGAAGCCTAATTTTTGAGCTGGGTTGGTGGGGATTTCGCTTATTTGCCAACCTTGATCGACACACTCGATCTGAAGACCGCTATTTTTCAAAACTAGTTTTCGGGGATTGGTCTCGTCACTGGTAAAGCAGCGAGGCCACTTGGCGTTCGAAATTCTGTCAGGGGATATACAACCTTGTTTAACCGCTGCGAGCAGATAAGGATCATAATAATCGCTGCTCATTCGCTCCTTGTCGATCATGCACACTTGATAGCCGCTCGGGCTAATGGTGTAGCGGCCTGAAGCCCCTTCACGCATAGCGTCATATTTCACGAAATAATAGCGCCAGTCTTTCTGAGTGTTGGGGTCACTGAGATAAGCACCGATAATTTCTTGCAGCGAGCCCCCCGCCACAACAGCATCGATCAAGGCTGCCAATGGCTTAGATGTCGGATGTACCGATTCTCCTTTCTTTCCCCGGAACAGTACTTGCCAGGGTTCATCATTTTTCGGTGCGCCAAAATCGGCTAAACGATGACCCGTCCATCGATTTTCCTGCCGGGAATAGTCGCCTTTGGCCAGCAGTGCACCGGAAATCTGTTTCCACGGCATACTGCCGGAGTAAGCCGACTTATCGAAAATTGTGATGAACGCTTGAGCTCGTTGCTGAAATTGCTTAGGATCAAGATCAAATGCCGTTAGGCCGCCGCGCAGTAGGTCGTGATCTTCCAACTGGTACAGGTCTGCTGCCAACGTTGGCATGACTTGCAACATTGCTGCCTTGGCTTCTTCATTCCTGACCTGCACTTGATTGAATGTGCTCACTTGCTGCAAATCACCATAAACAATGATTTGTTCGACCTCGGCCAGCAGTTTAGGCATATTGTTGCGCTCGCCAGCCCGAATTTCATCGCTCGAAGCCTCGACCAGATTGCGAAGTATGCGAAGCTTTTTTAAAAAGTCGAATTCTGAAGCCTGGTTGATGAATCTCAACAGCACGCCATAAAGTAGCAGAGTGTCCGCCAAAGACCACTGGCGAGGCGTTCCGTAGTGCCGGCAACAGGCGTGGAATAAATCGACACCTTCCTTGTCAAATGAGTGAAACATCAACAAGGGTGCGGATGCACCGCAGGCTTGGCTGGTCAGCAAGTCCTCGAATACAGCTTTGACGTTTCTTCCTTTCCAGACGTCCCAAACCTGAAAAAGGAGATTCAAGTTCTTGGCGGCATTCGTTGCACTAGCCCCATACACCTGCTCGGCAAGAAAATCATCGCGCACATTGTCCCTAAAACTGACTCCGCTATTCCATGCAGAAACCTCCGTGATAAAGCGGAAATAGCGCATGAACTCATCGTCGATTAAATTGTCTTTTCCCCTGTAGGGCCAGAGAATATCCGACCAATCCACATCCACTTTGTTAGCAAACTCTTTAGTCCTTTCGGGGTGCGCCTTTTTCAGCACGTCTTCAAAATACGCCTTGAAATTTTCATACGGGGTTAACGGTTTGCCTCGCGAGTTCATCTTTATATAGAGGGCGTCGGTGAGTCCGTTGGCCTTGATCGGGAGCACATGGAAGCGGATGGCTGGGTTTTTTTCATCCATCAGTTTCGCCCAAGCTATTTTCAGGTCAGGCTGTTTCGCAGCAAACCAGTCGTGAAGTGCATCGAGTACGACCAGCATGGATTGAATGCTGGGATCATGCCGCCAAGTCGGAAGGTAGTCGGCATGGTCCTTGATCCATGCTGATAGCGCGCCGGAAAAATCCGGCTGGCACCGCACAAGAAACTCACAGAAATCCCGTGCCCCTGGGCGCGTGGCGTAGCTGAATCTACTCCACGATTGATCTTGCGGTCGTACCTCAGTCCGCCACGCCAGATAGCAATGTAGCAAGAACAAGGTGGTCAAGCGTTGCTGTCCGTCTAAAGGGTAAAACTTTCCTTGATCTTCGCCCTCCGTCTCCTCCACATCGCCAAAAACAAAGTCGAGGTCAATGATAAAAGCGCCCGGCAGCAGTGCGTTACACAACGTGTCAACAAAGTTTTCACGAATGCGATTTACGTTTTCTGTTTTTCGGCCCTGAGCATAGTCGCGCTGGATAAGAGGAACTTCAATCTCTCGAATGACGTGGCCGTTAATGGGCCGCCCAAACAATTGCGAAAAACTGGTGAGCGAAGTTGGTGTTTCTGGTGGTGATACGGGAGTATTCATCGCGCTGAGTCCTCATTTTGGCCGAATTCAATGAGGTAGGGCTTGAGCCTATTACGTACCTCTTTAAGGTAGCTGTCTTTGTCGGGATCACTCCAGAAGTGAGGCTGTTGCGCATGCGCCTCTGCGTAATATTTCAAGAAAACGTTCCTTGTACATACCGGCACGTAATCGCCTTTTCGATCGAGTTCCAAAATCATCTGCCGCTTTACTTCAAACACCGAATTGCTCAAGCGACTGTTATCAGCACTAGAGAGCAAAGCCATATTTCGAATGGAGTGATCCGGGCTTCCATTACGATCTAACATTTTCAACATACGGGCGCTAATGGCGTTGAATCTTTCTCCGGAGAAATTCCCGGATTTACCGGCATCGATGTCACCAATAGCTGCATCCACATCGTCCTTTAACTGCGCAATCTCATTTCTGTTCAAGCCAGAGGCAACCGCATCCAATGCCGACTTGTGGTCAATCAGCCAGATTTTCCACTGCTCCGCCCTATTCAATGCTTCGGCATTCTGGGCGTGGATATGCTCCAACGACCACTTCTGTCCCACATGCCGGGAAAATGGAAAACGCAGTCCAGATTGAGTTGTGGTTTCTACATTCATGAGGAGCAGAATTTGCAAAAGGGTGGGGTAGCCGCGCTTTCTATCTTCGTAGTTCAATCCTTCCAATTCCATATCTTTGACCATGAGGTGCTCCCGGATTCGATCAACCAGTGACGCCTCGAACTCGCTCTTTTTCTTGCCTTTTGCATCGCGGACAAGTTCTCCAAATACATCGCCGCTGGCAACAAGAAAACCGATCTTATTGTAAATATTTGGTAGCTCTACCCAACCCAAAATTTGCGCATGCATTGCCACGACTTTTTTCCAGAAAGTTGAAAAATCTTGTTCAATCTCTCCCTGCAAAGTGTCAAACGTGTGATACCGGGGGCGCCTTCCAGGGGGCGTGGCTATTTCATCAGCTAGGGTATCCAGTAGCAAACTAATACGCGTGGGGTATTTTTCATCCCTCTCATTGGCCGCCAGTCCTGCTACGAACGCCCAAATGTCGGCATGGTGCAAATCGCGTTCAATGCCATCCCACTGAGCAGCAATTTCATGTGCTCGGTCGGTCGAAAGGCGGCGAGCGGCAGACAGCAAAGCGGCCTTGATGAGTTCGGCATCGGTAAGCGGGATGCGTCCGACATTGAGCCGGGTGAAAAGCTCTGTGGCAACCGTGTCAACCGGGGCTTCGTACCAGATGACACGCACAGATTTAAACAGGTAGCTGTGCAGTGTATTTGCAGCATCTTCTTGAGCATACGCATCGCCATGCCTGCGAAACCAAGCCGCAATGCGGCGGTTAGCGCGGAAGAGGTACCAGTAGTCAATATTGGTGTTGTGCGACGCCTTGTCCAACGTAGCGAGGTAAGCCTGACTGCCGGGGCGCGTTGTGTAACGCAGCGAATACGGTGCTCCCGTTTTCTTCCAGCCTTGATGTTGGATATAGCGCAATATCAAATACAGCGTAGTTAGTCGTTGCTGGCCGTCAATCAACTCCCATTCGTTTTCGGTTTCGATCTTCCCTTGCTTGTCCTGTTTCACGACAATCGGTTGCAAGCTGTAGAGTGCACCTTTGCTTCCCCAAATGTCGTCAAGCAGGCGCGTCACGTCATTTTTATCCCACCTATACCCGCGTTGATAATCAGCCACAACAAAGTGGCCGCGTATTCCGCCGATGGTCTTGTGGGTGAGCGTGTAGGTCTGATCTGATACGGATGTGGTATCTGTTGTTGTTTTCATGGTTGCTGCAATTTCATTACATTGATTATCGGTTCGCTGTGGCACAGGATTCGACCACCCCGTTGACGACCACTCAGCGCGCAGTTAAATGTCACATTGCACGAGTGCCCAACGAGTGGTCTTCCGGAATTCTAAGTCTTCTTGAATATTCGCAAGTTGCACATGCCGGTAGTTCTTTCTGCAATTACATTCGCGCAAAAGCAGCAGTTCGCGACCGGCAGAAAATGGCCGAAAGTACGCGCTGGTGCGGGCGGCAAATACCGGACCTTTGTCGCATGCTCCAGGTCAATTTCATGGTGAATGACTCGTCACAAAATTAGATTCCTTTCAACCGTAAAGGAGTCTGAGATGGAAACCATAAAACCCCGCGAACCGTGGAACAAAGGCAAGCTAGTCGGTCAGAAACCGCCCCTAAAATTGAAAGACATCTGGGCGATTCGCATTCACCTGCAACTTGAGAAGCGCATTAGAGATCTGGCGCTATTTAATCTTGCCGTAGACAGTAAGCTTCGCGGTTGCGACCTGGTGAGCCTACGGGTTCGGGATGTTCTTCATGGCAGTCAGATTCTGCCACGAGCAATGATTGTGCAAAGGAAGACTCAGCGGCCGGTACAGTTTGAGCTAACCGATCAAACCAGAAGCGCTGTCAGCTCGTGGATTGCCAAGGCCGAACTAAAATCGGAGGAGTACCTTTTCCCCAGCCGGGTACACAATTCTCCTCACGTATCAACCCGGCAATACGCCAGAATTGTGCACCGATGGGTAGGTTCTATCGGCCTCGATCCGTCAGTCTATGGCACGCACACGATGCGCCGGACCAAGGCAACCTTAATCTATCGTCGGACCAAGAACCTGCGGGCCGTCCAGTTGTTACTTGGGCACACAAAGCTGGAATCAACAGTGCGCTACCTGGGTATTGAAGTCGATGATGCTTTGGAAATATCCGAACAGACTGAGATTTAGCAGGTAGCGGCAGTGTGGCCGATAACAAATCGGCCACACACTTCAAGCTGCGGCCGCTTTGTGGAAGCAAGGCCTTCGCGTACTCTCGGCCAGAAGCAGCCTCACGAACCGCGCATTCAATCCGCGCAATAGCAGCCGCAGATTGGTCGCGGCAGGAAGACTGAGGAGGTATCATATTTTTTTCAATGAATTGGCTTAACATGTTGAAATGGAAGCTAGATGACGCTCAAAAGCCTGATGGCATCACCCAGATAGTTGCCAAGCGCAAACTGTCAACTAAAAAGTTCAACCAATTTCCGCAATCAAAATCTGCAACCACTTAACGTTAGGGGGCAAGGCGTGCGCGTGTGCATACCGGAGCAGAAGGTGATTGATCCTAGTACCGCCAACGAGGCGCAGTTGTGCTTATGCATGTGGTCAGATCTTCTCGGATTTGGCGGGCCAATTCGCGCAGCTGAATGGCGCATTACGCCTAGTAGCGCTCACAACTTGGAGAGAGTATCGCGTCTTCACAAATTGACGTTGGACAGTGGAACGGATATTACGGAGACCGTTCTCCTAATAAACGATGGTGTTGCAAGAGCGTATGACTACGTACCTGAACATGGGTACATGCGAATGTTCCGCTGGCTACGAAACACAATAATTTCACATCATCGATTGAACTTGATTGAAGCAGAAAATGGGCTGCCAGGCGCACGTACTGTTATGGCATACGGTGAAAGACTCCACTACACGGAGCCGACCCTGAGTCTTCATCAGCTCCATGGAGAGTATGGCGAAGGTTACATAGACCGAACTATCGTTTATTCACCAACCTTCTTTCAGATGAATATGGCATTTGCCAAAGCATATTCTCTGGATGCCGCAGGCAGCGCTTCTGGACTTAGTGGACCGTGCTACTTTATCGAGGGAAGCATGATTTCATTTCTTGAATCTCTTGATGGGCAAGAAGCGCCTGGTCTCTGGGCGCGCGACAAAGATGGGAAACCAAGCATACGTATCTACTTGCGCAAGAATGGGCTGTGGCGTGAGCTAATGATCGCTCTCGGCGGAATGCTTGAAATGTCACTTTTGATGAAGTCGGAATCTCTCGCCCTTCCCACTCTGGGCCTTGAAGTGTGGGAACTTGTTGCGGTTACGCCTATGCAAGGACAGTTGTGCTACCTGCCAATCTACCCGCATACAGACATTGGCGATGGAATTCCGACTCTTAGTTTGCGGGAAGGATTCGTGCCTGGACAAATAGGTTATGCGCATAATTGATATGTTTTGCTTTGCTGCTACCACGCCCCCTAACCTATCATTCCACCGGACCTGCGCGAAAAGCCGCGCAGGCCGGTGAATTCAAACGTTAAACGTCCGCTTTCTGGATTCTTCAACTACCGCTTCGGGTCGATTTGAGTCGGTCTCCAAAGTGAAAAGCGGTCATTTTGCCTAATCTTGCCAGCGAATGTCCGGTAACGACTCGGCTGCGGACGTATACAACCCAAGCATCGAGCGCCAGGATTGGCCGAGGAGCGGTCGTCCGCAGCAATTTGGTCGCGTGTCCGCTTTTTGGCCGCAACCGGACATGCATAAGTATATTCATGATCTGGTCAAGGGCATCTGCCTGCGCCAGCCGGCGCTAATCCTCGAATAACGCCTTTACGGGAACCTTCAGGCCATCAGCCAGCGTCTCAATGGCGTCCAGCGAGGGATTGGCCTTCCCGCTTTCGATGCGGCTCATGTATGACCTGGCAAAACCGCACCGGTCAACAAGCTCCTCCTGAGTCAATTCAGCCGCCTTCCTTAGGGCCGCAACTCTCTTGCCGAATCTCTTTCTGAGGGAAGTCCGCATGCGGCGAACTGTCGATCATGTACACTGATCGGAACACCCACTATTCGTGACATTTACAGACTAACTGCAACATTGCCATGGCAAATTTGGCTTCTCCTATCTTATTTGTAGAGGCTCAAGCGTTTCTGTCAAACGTTGATAGAAAGCGTGCCGTGGATCGCGAATATTTGAAACAACGATTGCGTTGCGAAGCGCAATGCCGGTAAGTCACAAGACAATGGACGATTATTTTCCAGATCCGAAACTATCTTACTGGCCAACTGAGCGGTGGTACGTGGTTTTGGAGGCGAAACCGGAAAAGCGAATGTTCATCTTGAACAATGGTGAAGTCATATGGGCTACACATCGGGAACTGTTGGAGTACTTTCAATCACCATTCCGCCGCAATGAAACTTATTGCGGCGAGTTCACTAAGGGGGTTGCAAAGGTCCTCGCACATCGTAAGTGGCCAGTTTATGAAGATCCATTGTCTGCCGTTGTTTATAACGAAACTGCGATTGCAGTTCAAGCAACTAGAGCATGGCCTGATTGGTTTTATTGGCTGGCCATTGCGGGGTTTCTAATCTGGGCCGGTTGGGATATTCGGTGGTAGTGGGAGGCTGAGGTGATTTCATGCAGGAGAGAGACCCTAATCGAAATGGGTCGAAATCACTGGAGAACATGTCTCCCTAAAAAGTATGCGGACCTCATGGCAAAGGGCACGTTGGAGCAGGAGCTGGCCGAAGCAGTGGATCAAACACTGCAAGCAATGCAGGAGGACGAAGAAGATGGAATGCTCCCAGATGAGGCATGGGAAGCAAATCAAGAACGTTATCTGCTACTGCCGGAAGAATGGCCGGAGGGTCTGACTCTGGTCTACGACGCGATGGTTGAAAAGAATAGGTTGCTGCGCGAGTTGGACGAAGAGGATTAGCTCTCGAAAAAAGCTAGGTATCGCTCAAACATCCTAGGCATTTTCAAAAAAATCGGGAGCCCTACCCGACTGTTTTCATGCATCGCCTGCCCAAACTCGAAGTGTGAAGGACGGCGAGACAACCAGGTCCTCACAGGGCCGGCCTGTATGGGACCCATTTTGATCGATGTGCCTCGTCGTTGATAGCATACTTGGCCAAGCACTTGCGCCGACCTCGTATCCTGGATCGACCGCGATAATCTGGGTGCCGGGGCGCGCCGTTGTTGCCAACTCGATCCGGTGCCAATGACGGCCTTACCCGTGGTTGGCCATCGTCTTGGGGGCATATCTGGGGGCAACCCGCGTTCCCGTTCCTGAGTATCGCGGTACGAATCAATGGATTACCCCTCCAAATCGATTTCTGGTGTGTCAATCAAATTTATTTGGATCTTCTGTGTTTTGCTCCCGGCCCCCGCCACCGGACGCTGCGAGATTGTCCTCCTCTGGCGCACGTAGCCCTTCTTCGTTCTGATTTGTCTCTACGGCAACCGTAATCGCCTCATCGCGGCTTCGGGAGCCTAGATTCGGAAAAGTCTTGCCGTCTGCCATTCTGAAAATGAAAGTGGCTCTGATCCCAGTTCCGGCACCTGGGGACTGCTTCAAGTAGTTCCGGGATTCGCCGAACAGGCGGAGCGCTGCAAGCTTTTCCTTGACGGGCACCTTCCTCAGTTCCACCTTGGAGTACGCCAGCAAGCGAACCTCGTTCTCCCAATCAATTTTTTCCGCATCAGAGCGATTCCCAACACTGGTGCCATTTTCTCCAGTTCCGTCAATGGCTTGAGCCCTCAAACGCCGCAATTCAAGCTGTATCTCCGGTAACTGGCAGAGCGCACGCCCCCGTTCTTTTGCCTGTCTCGCTGATTTGCAGCGAGGGTGGGTCACGTAGTAAGCCTTTGTTGCATCACCGATTTCGAACAAGGCGGCGGCAAATTTCAGGAAGCTCGGATGAATACCAGTGCGCGGTGGCTTTTTCTTGGTTTCCAGTGTTTGTGTGGCGGAAACGCTGGTATTCGCAGTGGCCGGCATGCGCAATCGTTTGGGCTCGTTGTCGTCAGGCTTGATTGCCATGTTGGATTTCCTTTGTGATTCCAGCAATTTGGCAACGCTGGCTCGTCCCATCGAGCGAAATGACCTTGCCGCCGTTCTCAAGCAGCCTGTCGCATAGTCGCTCGCCGAATGCCACTCGCATCTGGGGCCATGATAGGTTGCTGGCGACGAGTGTCGCCCGCAGCGCTCGATATCGCGCGTCCACCAACTCGAACAACGCTTGGCGGTCGGACTCGTGCGCCGGGGTCAACATTTCATCGAGTGCGAGCAACGGCACGGTTATCAGCCCCTGGGCTACTTCTTCGGCGCCGTGCCATGCCCAATTGCCCTTGATTGCCGCTAGGAAGTCCATTTGGGTGATGTAGCGCGCCCCTACTAGGCGAGCCACAGCTTGGGCCACGAGAGCCACCAACAAGTGCGTTTTGCCGACTCCTTGAGGACCGATCAGGGTCACGCAGCTGCCAGCCTCCACTCGCTCGAAGATCGCCTCTGCAAACGCCTCGCAAGCCTCCCGTGCAACAGTTTGCGCCTGGGTCTTGGGAATGTACTTGGCAAAGCCCTTTGCCGCGAAGCGTACTGGGATAGTGGCCGACTCGGTCAACTGTAGGATCCGCTCGGTGCGCCGTCTGCGCTCCGCGGTGGCTTCCTGCTCTGTACGGCAGACTGGGCACTCGAATGTGTCTTTCCGGCTGTATTGGCCATGCCTTGGACAAGTTCGCATTGAAACGGCGGCCAATATCATGATTTGTTCTCCGGCAGTCCCTGCGAGTAGTCAATCTTGTCCAGCCCAACATCCTTGGCTTGCCCCTTTTTCGTTGACGCTCTCAGCTCGAACACGTCGGTCCAATTGTTACGTATCGATTGTTCAAGTACGGCCATCGGATCGTGTCCCTTACCGCGCAGCTTTTCGAGCTTATTAAGAACCAGTTTTCTCGCATACACGGTCATCGGCGCTCTTTTGCGTTTCCGCATTTCCTCATAACCTCGCCATGCTTCTGCCGACACCCAATCGGGGAGAGCGAAGCACGCGTGTAGTTTTTCCTGCTCTTGTTCCTGTTCCTGCTCCTGTTCCTGCTCCTGTTCCTGCTCCTGATAAGGCATAGCCTTCGCGGAAGCTTCGCCAAAGGCTTCCTTAAAGGCATTACCAAAGGCTATCGGCAAGGTTTCAACGAAGGCGCGGACACCGTCCATTATTTGATCACGCAACTTTCCCTCGGGGAGGTACTCCAGTGCGCCCCGCCATGCCTTGACCACATTCGGCGATTCCGGCTGGTTGTAGCGCAGGAAGTTTGGAAGCCATATGACGCCGGCCGATTCGTCGTAACGAACCATGGCCTGATTTCGTATCGACTCAAAAGCTTTTTGGAGTTTCGAGGTCTGCCAGCCCACTTCGACCGCAAGTCCATGGAGCGTTAAACGCATGGCTCCGATAGCCGTCATCGACGGGTGTGTGAGCAGCAAGAAAAAAACTAGCTTCGCTGAATCATCTAGCGACCTAAACTTTTCGTCATTCCATATCGCTGGCGCTACCTTTCGGTACTTCAACCGTACACTGCCTGGTCTGGTAGTCATGCTCATCGCCGCGTCGTTAGGCCGCGGACTTGCGCGCCGATTCCAGATTTGCAACAAGTGCTCGGATTTCGTCATCTGATTTTCCCGAGATTCGCGCGGCAATAAGAGCGGTGCATTCGCTCTCGGGCCAACCAACAGCCCGTGGGCCTAATTTGACGGGCTTCGGCCATAAACCCTGGGAGACGCGCAAATAGATGGTGGAACGACTTTGTCCACTGATCAAGATCACGTGGGGAACGCGTTGCATTGCAATTGACATGGAACACTCCTAACGCGCATTGGCGCTTGTTGGATTGTTCCAATTAGATCAACGTAAAACCGCTTTGTATCCGGGAGAAATATGAGGCTAAATTTTCGAATTAAATCCCTGCATTCCTCAATTGGGAGAGATTGCGATTTTTCTCGCAATCGCAAGCGGATCCGCAATTGTGGCAAGTCCAGCGGCAGAAAATGCCAAACGCAAAACGGCCTCGAAAAGTGTTCGCCTATTTGGCCGGACTGGAATCCCATACTTGATCAACACATACCGTATTCGGATTACTAATCCATCGGCCGGATGCTCAATGTCAATTGGTCTGCCGCGGGCGGAAAATTGTCCCGCTACCAATTCGGAGGCAATTGTTGTCTTTGCTACCAAATGTTTCAAAAGGCTTGCACCTACATGTAACTGTGCGAGACCTCCCTTGTCTACATTCGCAATCGGTTCCCCATCTGCGTTGCTTTCCCGTAACGCGTCTAAAAGTCCTTGTGCAAGATTGGCTTCCAGCAAATTCCAGGTAACGGTTGAAATGCCATCCAATCGCCGGCCAAGAGCTTCGGACGCTTTGCCGATAGCGCGCAACTCAGTTTTGACCGTGCTTGCGGTTACTGTTGACCGTTTTTGTCGGCCATAGTTGAGAATTACGGATTCAAGTTGACGAACTAGTCCAAGTGCTTCGAAATTTCCTTTTTTTGCACGACTGGCAAGTAGCAGCTTTAGCTGCTCTACTTCCGCAGGACTAAAGGGCCTCGTCGCAATTGTGTAGCGACGCTTCAAATTGCTTTTCAATCTCCCCCCCGTCCTGGCTGCAAAAATTGAATGTTCTTGGAAAGCGTAGAATTCAGAAACCGTCCGCTAGAGCTATGCGGGGAAAAAGTCAGTTTTTGCATTCTCACAACTTCAAGCTTGTCGGACCAGTAACACTGATCACTCGCGGGGGCAACTTTGGGGGCAACTCTAGAATTTTATTCCGGCAAATCAAGCATTCACGCGGGTTTCCGGGCAGAATGTGATTGACCCCGGCTCCACCAATACCTTAAAAGCCAACCCTAACCGGTTGGCTTTTTTTTGCCTACTACCGCGTGTTTGCGCGGGTTCCTGCGGGTTCTGGCGGACTGCGGAGAGAGGCATTTCTGCCACCAACCGGCAGGTTTTACTCTCCGTTT
>CANJQI010000054.1 GCA_947476215.1 Betaproteobacteria bacterium | reverse complement strand
TTTACCAACAACCTGGGCGAGCGCGCCATCCGTATGCCCAAGGTGAAGCAGAAAATCTCCGGCTGCTTTCGCACGCTCATCGGCGCGCAGAATTTCTGCACTATCCGCTCCTATCTCGACACCATGCACAAGCAAGGACATAATCTGTTTGAGGTGTTGCGATTGACCTTTATGGGGCAGACGCCTATGCCTGCCTCAGGCTGAATAGTCACAAATAATCATGACTAAAGCATCCAAAGTTTGGACGGCCATCGCCACAGCAGGCCTGGTGGCAGCCGGTACCGGCACCGCATATGCGGTTCCTTCGTATGGTCCTCTCCCCGGCCCTGGAACCTACTTTGGCACCACGCCGACTAACGGCGACTAACGGCGACTTCACCATTGACACGGTTGGTGTATCGAAGTCGGTCTCCGCGCCCTGGACCGCGGCACGTTCGCACTAGTCGACGGCTCCAGTGGGGCCTATACGTTTCTGAGTGGCAGTTGCGGATCTCCGGCGGCGACTCCAGGATGTCCGCTCAACAACTTCAAGGCGCGCTGGAACTACGATTTTTCAGTGAATACGGCTGGCACAGGGTTGGATTTGAGCTACTTCCGTGTCCAGTTGGATTGCGATAAGGATCCGACACGCGGGTGTGAGCTTGGTGTCGTTCACGGATGCATATACACACTGGCTTGACAACGATTACGTGACCGGCGCCGTGAAGCGTCATGATGCTGGTTCAGACGCGCTGGCCTGCGAAAACGGTTTCCGGCAGTCGTCGAATCCAAGTTTTGCGGACTCAGGATTCGGTCCCGCTTTCGATTTCAACGCACTGGGCACTTATGACATCAAGCTTTCGGTGTTTGAAGCCGGTGCTGGTGGTGCACTTCTTGCAATTACGTCCATTCAGATCGCGGTAGTTCCGGAACCCGAGACCTATGCGATGATGCTCGCCGGTCTTGGCCTGTTGGGCTTCATGGCGCGCCGCAGAAAGCAACGCGAAACATTAGCCGCGTAATCAAGTTACGTCGAAATTTCGTCTAACTCTGCTTCGGCGGCGTTAGGGCGAGAGGGTTGTCCTGATTCAGCCTCGTAAGTTTTCGCTTGCGAGGCTGTTTTTTTCAGGGAAACAGGAAATTCAAATCCCTTTTCGCAGATTCCCAACTATGTCGCTGGCCCCGCAAGCGGTCTATCGCGTAGTGGTTGGCGAATGGGCATTGGGTGCAGAGCTTTCATTGTCGCAAGTCAAGGGTTTCGCAAGTTGTTCAATGTCATCCCAAACCCTTGACCCCATCACTCCATCTGTATCCCCGAATCCCTGATCACCTTCCCCATGCGCGTGATATCCGATTTGATGATCGCGCTGAACTCTTCGGGTGAGCTGCTGGTCGCCTCGACGCCAAGTCCGAACAGCCTTTCCTTGACTTCGGGGTTGTTGAGCGTGCGCACCATTTCCTGATTGAGTCGGCTGACGATGCCGGCGGGCGTGCCGGCGGGGGCGAATACGCCGGCTTTCGCGGTGATCTCGTAGCCGGGCAGGGTGGACGCCACGGTGGGTAAGCCGGGAAACAGACGGGAGGGTTCGCTGCTTGTAACCGCCAACGCGCGCAGGCGGCCGGATTTGATGTTGGGGACCACCGAGCCGGGGGTGGCTATCATCATCTGCACTTGCCCGGCGATGACATCGTTGAGGGCGGGTCCGGTGCCTTTGTAGTTGATGCGCACGATCTCGACTTTGGCCATGGAATTGAACAACTCGGCGGCGAGGTGCGCGGACGAGCCGGTTCCGCCGGACCCGTAGTTGAGGGCGCGGGGCCGAGATCTGGCGAGTGCGATCAGTTCCTTGACCGACTTGAGCGGCAAGGACGGATGCACGATGAGCACGTTGGGGGCGCGGGTGGCGGTGGTGATAGGCGCAAAGTCGCGGATCGGGTCATAGGACGTTTTTTCCAGTAGCGGACTCAACAGAAAGGTACTGGCGGCGGCTATCAAGGTATAGCCGTCCGGTGCTGCTTTTGCGCCCAAGGGGCCCAAAAATCGGCTGCCGCGATTTTCGATGATGACGGTTTGGCCCAGTGGTCCGGAAATGCCCTGCGCGAGCAGTCGCGCCAGGATATCGGTGCCGCCGCCGATTTCGGAGGTCATGATGCGGATCGGCTTGGTTGGGTAATCCTGGCTGGATGAGGTGGTTGGGAGTAACGCCCAGATGCTCGCGATGACTGCTGCGAGGGGGTATGCGTAGCTGCATATCTTCGCCCAGCGCCAAACTCCTTCCTCTGCTTGCGGGGTAGACGTATCTACACATCTTGCGTCCTGTAGGATGGGTTGAGGCACGAAACCCATCAGCGGTGGCATGTTGCTGCGAAGGCTTTTTGATGGATGTCGCTGCGCTCGACCCATCCTACACTGTGACTGCGTGCGCATGGGCGGGTGTTGAGATGTGTAGAAATGTATGCTCAGGGTGAGTGGGATCATGCGTTGCCTGTCAGGTTTCAAACGGGTTTTTACTTTTTCGCGTAGCGCGTCGCGTTCTGTCCCGCGGTGCGCCCGAACACCGCGCCATTCATCAAACCGGATCCGCTGGGGTAGTTGAAATAGAACACGCCACCGACCAGTTCTCCGGCGGCGTATAAACCGGGTATCGGGTTTTCTTCCGCATCAACGACTTCGGCGTCGGTGGTGATCTTGAGGCCACCGAAGGTGAAGGTGATGCCGCAGGTGACGCCGTAGGCTTCGAAAGGCGGTGCGTCTATGGTTTGCGCCCAGTTCGTTTTTGGCACCGCCAGACCCGTGGTGCCGCGTCCATCCTTGACGTTGGGATTGAAAGGCACTTCCTTTTTCACGGCCGCATTGTATTCGTGGATGGTCTTCAACGCCTGCTGTGCATTCACGCCGTCCAGTTTGGTGACGAGGTCTTCTAGCGTATTGGCGCTGACCTTGGTCATTTTCTTGATCCGGTATGAACTGCGCAGCCGGCTTATCACCTTGGAGTCAAATATCTGCCATGCCGACTGTCCCGGCTGTTGCAAAATCGCGCGTCCATACTTGGCATACGTGTAGTTGTAGGTATCGGCGCCTTCGTCCAGGAAACGTTCGCCGTTTGCATTGAGCATGATGCTGAGCGGGTAGCTGTGTTTGCTGAAGGCGTCGCCGACGGCCAATTCGCCGAATTCCGGTGCGTTCAAGTCCCACTCCGTCGCATGCGCACCGGACCAGTTGCCAAAGGGCAGGGCGCCGAGTTTGAGCGCCATGGCGATGCCGTCGCCGGTGTTGTAGCGCGTGCCGCGCACTTTGGCGAGATCCCAGCCTGGCCCCAGATAGCGTGTGCGCCATTCGCGGTTGGCTTCAAATCCACCGCACGCGAGCACCACCGCGCGCGCGCGTATGTCTTCCTGCGCCCGGCCGACTATCGCGCGCACGCCTTCCACGCCGTTCAGCCCATGCAGCAGCTTGATGGCTCGCGTGCCGTAGCGTATTGGTATGCCCAGTTTCTCGGCGGCCTTGAATTCCGCTTCGACGAGCCCGCGTCCGGCGCCGTTGACGCGTATTACCGAGCCACCGAAAAATTTCCAGCGTCCCTCGTGTTTGAGCGCGGCGTCGCCGTATTTCGCGATAAAACGCACGCCGACTTTTTCACGCAGCCACTGCACGGCGTCAGTGCTGCCTTTGACCAGTTTCTCCGCCAGGTCGGGATCGGTACGGTACTGTGAGGTGGTGCCCAGATCGTCGAGGTATTCCTCGGCAGTGTAAGCGCCGAAGTCGCTGGTGGCGAGTTCTTCTTCCGTCAGGTCGCGCACGATGCTCTTGATGTCTTCGACGCCATGATAGACAAAACGCATGCCGGCGCCGGAGAAAGCGCTGTTGCCGCCGCGCAGTTCCTGCGGAGCACGTTCCAGCATCACTACATGGGCCCCTTGTTCCTTGGCCGACAGCGCAGCGCATAATGCGGCATTGCCCGCGCCCACAACTATGACGTCATAAATCGTATCGCTCATCTTTTTTCCCTGGAAGGTGTCGTATGAATCAGGAACGGTTACGCGAGCGCGGCTTATCGTGGTTCAATGACGGAAGAATTCCATGATTTCCATGCGTTGCGTGCGCGTTATTATATCGCGCGATCCAATTTGACGGGCACCGGCTGTACTCTGTACAGTCGGAACTGAATAGCATCAGGCCATCAATCACGTAACCAGGACAGCTATCATCATGAGCGAACCCGCAAAACAAGTCGGCAAGGCAGTGGATACCATACAGCAGCGGTTAACCGAATATGCATCGGAGTTTCGGTTTGACGTGCTGACGCCGGAGGCCATACATGCCGCCAAGGTGCGCGTGATCGACACGCTGGGCTGCCTGATAGGCGCGTTTTTTGGCGAACCTGGAAGTGTGGCGCGCAATCTTGCCGCCGGTTTGCCGCAGCCTGATGGCGCGACCGTCATAGGCACACGCATGAAAACGTTGCCCGATATCGCGGCGTTTGTGAATGCCACGACTGCGCGCGATTCGGAAATGACCGATGCCTATCATTATCCGGGTTCGTTTCACGGGCACCCGAGCGACATCGTGACGCCTCTGTTGGCGGTCGCCGAGCAGCGCGGTGCGAGCGGGCGTGCGTATATCGAGAGTCTGGTTCTCGGATACGAGGTTTTTCTGCGCTTTTCCAATGCATTTCACAACGAAGGCTTCGACGCGACCAACTTCACGGTGGTTGCAAGCGCGATCGGTGCGGGGAAGCTCCTGGGACTCACGCCGCAGGCCATGTCGCACTGCATATCGATGGCGGTGGTGCCGAATGTGATACTGAAACAGGTCAGAAAGAATCATTTGTCCATGTACAAGGCTGCGGCTTCGGGACATGCCGGGCGCGCGGGCGTGTTCGCCGCGCAGCTTGCGCTTGCCGGCATGGAAGGTCCGCATCTGCCGTTTGAGGGCAAGGCGGGCTGGTGCGCGCATGTGGCGCGCGAGCCTATGACGTTTGACGTCTTCGGGGGCAAGGGCGTGCCGTTCCAGATATTGGAAACACGTCTCAAGAATCGTCCGTCGGAGGGCAATGCGATTGCACCCATACTGGCGGCGGAAAAGCTGGCGGTGTTGAGGGACCCGGAAAACGTCGCACAGGTGACCGTAGAGGTCTTCGAGCATGCGCTGGATCGCGCCGGCACGGGCGATCATCACTGGAATCCCGAGTCGCGTGAAACCGCCGACCACAGCATCCCCTACGTGGTGGCAGCGGGACTGCTGTTCGGCAAGGTCACGCATCGTTCATTCATCGATGCAAGATTGCACGATCCTGTATTGCGCGCTCTACTGCCGAAAATCCGCGTGGTCGAAGATAAGGCGTTCACGGCCGCGTATGAAAAACTTCCGGTTGAACATCGGACGCGCATTACCGTCGCGATGAAGAACGGTCAGCAATTAGTGGCGGAGACCGGTGGCGACGAGGACGACCATGGCCGCGTCATGAGTGACGAGAAGGTCATGGAGAAGTTTCGCGATTTCACCGAGGACAGCCTGGGCGCCAAACAGGTCAGGCATAACCTGGACCGGCTGTGGCATCTGGATGAATTGGACAATGTTGCGGTAGTCCCGCGGGACTTTGTCATAGGTTAACCAGACGCATGTCCGGGCAACACGAAAGTAACAAGGAAGTGGACACCATACAGGCGAGTGTGGCGGAGTACGCGTGCGGGCTAGCCTATGCGCAGTTGCCGCTGGCCGTGGTGCAGGCCGCCAAGGTTCGCACGTTGAATACGCTGGCGGGACTATTCGCCGGCTATTTCAGCGAACCAGCGCGCATCTTGCGCGATGTCGCGGCGAGCATGCCCAGCCGTGGCGGCGCGACCTTGCTGGGTACGCGTCGGAAAACGACGCCCGACATGGCGGCTTTCGTCAATACCACGGCCGCGGCGTACATGGAAATGAGTGACACTTATCATGTGCCGGGGACTTACCATGGCCATCCCAGCGACGTGGTGCTGGCGGTTTGGGCCGCGGCGGAACATGCGCATGCCAGCGGCCGCGAGTTCATCACCGCGCTGGTGGTGGCCTATCAGGTCTACCTGCGGCTATCCGATAATTTTCACAATCAGGGATTTGACTATACCCAGTTCGGTTGCATAGGCAGCGCGGCTGCGGCCGGCAAGCTGTTCGGTCTCGCGCCGCATGCGATGGCGCATTGCATCGCCATGGCTGCCGTGCCCAACGTCATACTGCGTCAGGTGCGCATGGGGCAGCTGTCGATGTATCGCGCAGGCGCATCGGGCCACGCCGCACGCGCGGGTGTGTTTGCGGCGTTGCTGGCACGCGCCGGCATGGAAGGCCCGCACCTGCCGTTCGTAGGCAAGGCAGGGTGGTGCGATCACGTCGCGCGCGAGCGCTTTGCGCTAGCACCGATGCGCGGTGACGCGGCTTTTTATCGCATACTGGATACCCGAATCAAGAATCGCATCAGCTGTGGTGAAGCGATCGCATCCATACTCGCGGCGGAGAAGATCGCGCCACTCCGCGACGTCGGTAACGTGCAGCGAATCACGGTGGAGGTCTACAAGTATGCGCTGGAACGTGCCGGCAGCGGCGAACATCGCATGAATCCGCAATCGCGCGAAACCGCCGATCACAGCATTCCGTATGTGGTCGCTGCGACGCTGATCGATGGTACGATCACGCCACGTTCCTACAGCGACTCGCGCTTATGGAATGCGGATTTTCGGACGCTGATGGGCAAGGTTACGGTGGTCGAAAATCCGGAATACACGCGCGCGTTCGATCAGGTGCCGGTGCAGCACCGCACACGCGTCACGGTCGTTTACGGCAGCGGTGAAACGCTCGTCGGAGCGGCCGGCGGCGATGACGATGATCTGGCCGAGCAATTGGGTGATGAGCAGATCGCCGAGCGGTTTCGCGCACTGGTGGGTGATATGTTGGGGACAGCGCGTGTCGGCTTGGTCATCGCTCAGTTGCGTGATCTCGAAAACGTGCAGGATATGGCGGAACTTGCACCTGTGTTTGCCATGGATTGAACTTGGAAAAATCCGATTAATCGCAAAGATTCTTTTCAATACCCCTTGAGGGGTACTTCAAGATCGACAGGAAAAAATAATGGCCTGCAGTGTAGAAATGGGAAACCTGAATGGTAAGAGGAATGCAGCGCCTGTAGGATGGGTAGAGGAACGAAACCCATCATCCGCAGCTTGCCGATGCGGGAACCTGCTGATGGGTGTCGCTGCGCTCGACCCATCCTACGCCGTGACTAAATCGGGATGATGGTGTTGATCATGCGTGCCATATGGAAAGGCTTGCTGGCATGCCTGTCGTTGTCGTGCATCGCGCATGCGGCCACGCCCAATTCCGTCACAACCTATCCGACCAAAACCGTACGCATCGTTACGGCGTTGGCCGGAGGCGGCGCCGATCTGGTGGCGCGCATGATAGGGCAGGGGATTTCCGCGCCGCTCGGACAGGCGATCGTGGTCGAGAATCGTCCGAGCGGCATCGTGCAGGGGGAAATCGTGGCGCGTTCGGCGCCGGATGGCTACACATTGCTGCTTGCTGCAAGCAGCCACTGGATCGCGCCGCTTTTTTACAGCGATGCTACATTCGATCCGGTCAAGGACTTCACGCCGGTCACGCTGGTCGGAAGCTCGCCCAACATACTGGTCGTGCATCCGTCGCTCGCCGCTGGCAACGTCAAGGAGCTCATCGCGTTGGCGCGCGAGAGTCCGGGCAAGCTCAACTACAGTTCGGCGCAGATGGGCTCGCCGAATCACGTCGCGGCTGAATTATTCAAGGCCATGGCGGGGGTCAATATCGTGCGTGTCGGGTATAAGGGCGCGGGGCCGGCACTGAGCGCGGTGATGGCCGGCGAAGTGCAGCTCGCATTCGGCAATGCAGCGTCGGCGTTTGCCATGGTGAAGTCGGGAAAGCTGAAGGCGCTGGCGGTGACCAGCGCCCAGCCGTCGGCACTGGCGCCGGGATTGCCGACCGTGACTGCGTCCGGCGTGCCCGGCTACGAGTCCGCTTCCATGTACGCATTATTTGCGCCTGCCAGAACACCCGGCGCGGTAATTCGCAGACTTAACCAGGAAGTGGTCACGTATCTCAAGAGTGCGGAAGCCCGCGAGCGGTTTTTCAATGCCGGCATCGACGGCGTGGGCAGCTCGCCCGAGCAAATCGGGGCTATTGTCAAAGTCGATACCGAGCGCCTGGGTAAACTGATCAAGCAGTTGGGGATACGCGGCGAGTAACGCGCAGGTAAGTGATGCATCTTGCCCACGTTTATGATTGGACATGATATTACTGGTAAGGGCGAATGTAACCTTATGAATAATAAAGTAAATAAGGCTGTAGACAGCATACAGCAACGGCTCACCGAGTATGCCTCTCGGCTCGAGTACACGGATCTCACAGCCGAGGCCGTGCACGCCGCGAAAGTGCGTGTCATCGATACTTTGGGCGCGCTGGTGGCGGGATTTTTCGCGCCACCGTGCCGCATTGCACGCGATCTCGCGGCACAGATGCCGAATCCCGATGGCGCGACGGTCATTGGCACGCGTATGAAAACGTCACCGGACATGGCTGCTTTCGCCAACGGCACCACGCATCGCTACATAGAACTGACGGACACCTACCACTGGCCGGGCAGTTTCGGTGGTCACCCGAGCGATGTCGTGACGCCGGTGCTGACAGCAGCCGAGTATGCGCGCGCAAGCGGGCGCGGATTCATCACTGCGGTCGTCCTTGCATATGAGATCTATCTGCGCATTGATGACATCTTCGACAACATGGGTTTCGACCATACCAATTTCTGTTGTCTGGGAACCGCGGTCAGTACCGGCAAGATGCTGGGGCTCACGCCCGAGCAACTTTCCCATTGCATCGCTATGGCGGTCGTACCCAATGTGGCGTTGCGCATTGCCAGAATGGGTCACCTGTCGATGTGGAAGGTGGCGGCGACCGGGCAGGCGGGCCGTGCCGGCGTGTTCGCGGCGCTGCTGGCGCAGGCCGGAATGGAGGGACCGCATCTGCCGTTCGAAGGCAAAGCCGGTTGGTGCGATCACGTGGCGCTGAAGCGCTTCGCACTCGATACCATGGGTGGCAACGGGACTTCGTTCAAGATTCAGGATACCAGCATCAAGTTGCGGCCAACCGTGGGTCTGGGCATACCGTCGATACTCGCGGCCGAGAAGATCGCGCCGCTGCGCAACATCAGGGACGTGAAGGAGATCACCATCGAGATGTACAAGCGCGCCTACAATGCGATAGGCAGCGGTGCGCACCTGTGGAACCCCGATACCAAGGAGACCGCCGATCACAGCGCACCGTATCTCGTTGCCGTGGCGCTGATGGATGGAACGGTGTCGACGCGTTCTTTCGATAGCGCGCATTTGTCTAACCCTGAAATCCGCGCACTGATGCAGAAGATCAAGATAGTCGAGAATCCGGAGTTCACTGCCGGCTACGCGCGGGTACCCGCCGAGCAGCGCGCACGCGTTACCGTGGTGACCGCGAGCGGCGAGCGGCTGGTCGGCGAAACGGGAAACGACAAACTGAGCCTGGGGGCGCCGCAGAGCGACGCGCAGATCGAAGAGAAGTTCAGGAGCCTCACCGAGGACGTTCTTGGCGCGAAGCGCGTGCGCCACATCCTGGATCGCCTGTGGCATCTTGAAAAGATGGAGAATGTAGCCGCGATACCGTCTGACTTCGTGATGATCTGAATGCGTTTCAGTTGATGACGTCATGAACACCTCCATGGTCGGGAGATAGCGATGCGTGTATCAAGCAGTACTGTCTGGGTGGTGGCCGCCGCAATGACTATTCTTGCGACGGTTACGGCGTCGGCACAGCCATATCCGAGCAAGCCCATACGGGTTGTCTCGCCGGCGGGCGGTGGTGGCGGCGACGTGGTGGCGCGTCTGCTGGCCAACGGCCTCGCCGAACGCGTCGCTCAGCAGGTCGTCATCGACAACCGGCCGAGCGGCATTATCATGGGGCAAATCGTCGCCAAGGCCGCGCCGGATGGGTATACGCTGCTCTTTGCGGGTTCGACCCACTGGCTGTCGCCATTCATGGTAACGCGAACCAACTCAGGATTCGATCCGGTCAAGGACTTTTCCCCAATAGCGCTGGCGACATCATCACCCAATATCGTGGTGGTGACTTCATCGCTGGGTGTGAAATCGATCAAGGATCTGATTGCGCTCGCCAAGGCCAAGCCGGGGGAACTCAACTATGGCAGGGCGGGTGCCGGCGGTTCGTCGCATATCTCCGCCGAGCTGTTCAAGGCCATGGCAGCCGTCAACATCGTGTCGGTGCCATACAAAGGCAGCGGGCCGGCGCTGATCGGATTGCTGAGCGGCCAGGTGCAGGTCATATTCGCCACCGCGCCCACGGTCGCGCCGCATGTCAAATCCGGCAAGTTGAACGCGCTGGCGGTCACCACGGCACAGCCGTCGGCGCTGTTTCCGGGATTGGCCACGGTCGCGGCTTCCGGCGTGCCCGGCTACGAATCGGCAACTATCTATGGATTTTTGGCGCCTGTCAGGACGTCCGCGGCGGTGATCCGGAAATTAAATCAGGAGATAGGCGCCATGCTGGCCGGCCCCGAGATGAAGGAGAAACTGCTGAATGCCGGAGTGGAGCCGGCGGGCGGTACTCCCCCGGAATTCGCGGGGAAAATAAGAGCTGAAATGACATTGCTGGGAAAACTGATCAAGGATGCCGCTATCAGCGCGGAATAAGGAGCAGGGAATGGCGATACGGAAAAAGAACGACAGCACGGTAACACTGGTTGCGGGCGGTGATATAGGGCCGGTCATAGAGCCCATGGAGCACTACGCTAAATTGATCATGCCGGTGTGGCGCAAAGCGGATTTGCGATTTGGCCAATGTGAACGTACTTACTCGACACGCGGACGTGAACCGCAATTTACCGGCAGCACCGGCGGCAGTCATTCGCGTCTTCCACCGCACATGGCGTCGATCTGGGAGACGACAGGAACCGAGATTATTTCGCTCGCCAGCAACCATACGATGGACTGGGGCCCCGAGCCGCTGGTGGATACGCGCAAGCTGTTCGCGAAAATGGGCAAGTACCCGATAGGCGCAGGCAAGGACATCAAGGAAGCACGCGAACCGGCGATCGTCGAGCGCAACGGCGTGAAGATTGCTTTTCTTGCCTATACCTCGGTGCTGCGCGATGGGCAGGCAGCCGGCCCGAGGACGGCCGGCATGGCGCCGCTGCGCGCTTATACGCACTATGTCGCCGACGATTATCAACCCGGTACGCCGCCCACTGTCATCTCGGTGCCGCATGAAGGCGATGTGGCCGCCATGCAGGACGATATCCGCAGGGCCAAACAGCTCGCGGACGTGGTGGTGATGTCCATTCATTGGGGCGTGCGCTTCGCGCCCAAGACCATAGCTACGTACCAGCCGACGGTCGCGCACGCGGCGATCGACGCCGGCGCGGATTTGATACTCGGGCACCACGCGCACGTGCCAAAGGCCGTCGAAGTGTACAAAGGCAAGGTATGCTTTTACAGTATCGGCAATTTCATGACCAACGGCACCGGTTCACGCAGCAAATTTTTCGACTGGAACCTGATGTGGTACCGCGTCGATGCCGAGTGTTTGCGCGACCGGCTGTACTGTTTGCCCAGCCATTGCCGCATGACGATGGTCGCCAAGGCCGTATTCAGCCGGAAAGGCGTGGAAAGGGTGTCGTTTCTGCCGGCGCATATCAACAGCAAGGCGCAGCCCGCGGTGGTCAAGCGCAAGGATCCGAAGTTCGCCGAGATGCTCGACTATATGGAATGGGTGTCGGATCAGCATGCGCACAAATTCAGATGCGACGGCGATGAAATCGTCGTGGAGACCAGCGGGATTACCGGGAAATAACCGGATTTGAAAGGAAAGTAAATGGACGCAAGTGTTGAACGGATCGCCGACTATGTTCACAGGCTGCGTTTCGAGGACTTGCCGCCGCAGGTGGTACGCCATTGCCAGCGTTGCCTGATCGATGCGGTCGGCGTTGCCTTCGGCGGATACGATGCCGAGCCGTGCGTCATCGCGCGCAACATGGCGCAGCGTGCGGTGGTCAAGGACGGCGCGCGAGTTTTTGGTAGCGGGCATCGAACCCTGCCCGAACTCGCGGCCTTCGCCAATGGTGTGATGATTCGGTACCTGGATGGCAATGACTCTTACCTGGGCGGCGGCGGTCACCCGAGCGACACGATGTCCGCAATACTTTCAGTCGCCGACGTTAACCGCAGCAGCGGCCGCGACATCATCACCGCCATAGCCGCGGCCTATGAGGTGTATCACAACTTCTGGAAGACTGCGCGTGCGCGGCACAAAGGTGTGGATAACGTGTTCTACGTGACGCTGGGCAGCGCGGTCGGAGCCGCCAAGATCTTGGGACTGGATCGCAAGGGAATAGCCGAGGCCGTGTCGCTGGTGCTGACGCCCAACGTGCCGCTGGACTCCACGCGCTACGGATTGCTTTCGATGTGGAAAGGCTGCGCGGCCGGCAACGCGGCGCGCAATGGCGTGTTCGCGGCGTTGCTCGCGCAGCGCGGCATGACCGGCCCGGAAAAGCCCATCGAAGGCGATCACGGCCTGCACAAACTGCTGGGCAAATTCGAGCTGTTGCCGTTTGGTGGTGCCGAGCATCCGTTCGGCATCCATCATGTCACGCTGAAATGTTTTCTTGCCGTGGCGCATGCGTTGTCGCCGATTACCGCGGCACTGGAGCTAAGCCGCCAGGTCGCCGTAGAGGACATTGAAAAAGTCACGCTGTATACCTACAAGTTCGCATGGGAAGTGACCGGACGCGAGCGCGAGAAATGGCGTCCGACGACGCGTGAAGCCGCCGATCACAGCCTGCCCTATATCGTTGCCGCGGTTCTGGTCGAGGGCATGTTCAGCGATTCGCTGTTCGCGGAAGAAAAACTATCCGATCCGCGCATACTGCGGGTGCTGGACAAAGTCGACGTACAGGAAGACCCGGAGATTACGCGCGCCTTTACCGACAAGGTGCCATGCCGCATCGAACTGGTGACGCGCAGCGGCGAGCGCAAGATCGCCACGACCGACTACCCACGCGGTCACTATGAGAATCCGATGAGCGACGAGGAAGTCGGCGCCAAGTTCAGGGCAATGGCGAAGCGCGCATTGCCTGCTCAAAAGGTCGAGCAGGCGCTGGATGCATTGTGGCGACTGGATGCTGCACCGGATTTGAACGCGATTTTCGATGCCGTGACGTTTCACGGATGAGCGATGCGCGGTCTATGGAAAATTTGAACCTTGGGGTGAGCTTGAGCAAGTTTTCCGTCTAGGCGCGCTGCACTGTGCCTGCATGAGGGGTGAATCCGGCCAGCATGGGAAATTTGATTCGGCTGTTTTCGACCTTGAGATAAGCAAAGAACGTCTGCGCGATGACCGAGAGCCGCTTGCCCGCCGGATGAACGATGTACCAGTGGCGTCGGATGGGCAACCCCTCGACATTCAGGGCAACGATTGACCGCGGCGCAGCGTCAGGTCCAAGGGTATGAACTGACAACAGCGACAGTTTTAGCCCACCGGCGACCGCCTGCTTGATCGCCTCATTGCTGCCTATTTCCATCTTGACGTTCAGACGAATTCCGCGCTCACGCAAGAAGCGATCCGCCGCAAGGCGCGTACCGGAACCCTGTTCGCGCATCAGAAACGGCTCGCCGGCCAGCCTGGACAAGGGAATACGACGGCTGCGCGCCAGTGCATGTCCGCGCGGTGCGACGATGATGAGCGGATTTTCCGCAAACGGATGACTGACGATGTCCATGCCGCGCGGTGGCATGGACATGACGGTCAGGTTATCCTCGTTGCGCGCGAGTCTTTCGATGATTGCGCTGCGGTTGCCGATCTCGCAACGATACTTGCGCGAGGAGATGACGGCCGTACCGCGTTGTAGCCGATAGCGGAGAACCGCCACAAGGACGGTATTCTTGATCTGTCCATTGTTCCGGCGCGCGTTCCCGCGGCGCTCGCCACGCAGGCGCGCAAAGCAGCGCTGACCATCGCCGAGGCACTTTCGTACCAGGGCGTGCTGTGCGTGGAATTTTTCGTCGACGAGGCCGGCACGCTGCTGGTCAATGAATTCGCGTCGCGGCCACACAACAGCGGCCACGCCACGCTCGACGCGTCGCACACTTCTCAGTTCGAGCAGCAGGTCCGTGTCCTTGCCGGGCTGCCGCTCGGAGACACTGCCATGCGCAGCCCGGTGGTCATGCAAAACCTGCTGGGGGATTTGTGGGACAACGGCACGCCGCGCTGGCAGGCGCTCCTTGCCGATTCCAGCGCAACCCTGCACCTTTATGGCAAGGCGGAGGCAAGACGCGGTCGCAAGATGGGCCACTACACTTGCGTTGCAGCAACTATCGACGCAGCGCTTGCCGCAGCACTTCGCTTGCGAGGCACGCTTACCTACTCGTCATCATTGTGTGAGTGCCTGGCATAAGGGGGGCGTCCATTTTGGGCCAAGAGGAGTTAGAGTGATGCACCGAGCGCGGGCCGATGTGGAGTTTGACTCTCAAGGTACGTCCTTGCGCGGCTGGCGCTACCAACCCGACGGCGCCGGCCCGCACCCGGCGATCGTCATGGCTCACGGCCTCAGTGCGGTCAAGGAGATGTTCCTCGACGAGTATGCCGCGTGGTTCTGTCGCGCTGGCTTCACGGTCCTCGTCTACGATCAACCCTGCTTCGGTGCGAGCGACGGCACGTCACCCCAGTGCCCGTATCCTCATCGCCAGATTCAGGGCTACCGGGACGCAATCGCATGGATGCGGAACGACCCCACCGTTGACACCCGGCGGGTCGGCGCATGGGGATCGAGTTTGTCGGGCGGAGAGGTGATCACGCTCGCGACCGACGACCACCTCGGCCTCGCCGCTGCGGTTGCCCACGCCCCGTTCCTCGGCCTTGATACGCCGATCCCGTCAAGTGCGACCCTCAATGCGATCGGTGATGCCGTGCAGACAGGTAACCTCGATGCCACAGTACCGGCCGTGTCCGCCACCCCCGACGGGCTCGGCGTCATGTACGAGGACGGCTCGGCCGACTGGTTCACCAGGGTAGCCGCCGACCGGGCACCCGCCTGGCGCAACGAGATCTGCGTGCAGGGTATTGTGGCAATTGGCGACTATCAGCCTTTCAGTTACCTTGCCCGCGCACCAGTTCCGCTCCTGCCGCTGCCCGCCGTGGCTGACACCTTTACGCCGCCGGGCCCGGTACTGGCACTGTCCACATCCCTGCCAACGACGGTTTCAATGATCAAGCTCGAAGGCGGCCACTTCGACGCCTACGAGGCCGGCTTTGAAGCCCGTTGCGGCGCTGCCGTGTCCTTCTTCACGACGCATCTTCGGCCCTGACCTGACGTCAATCAAACACTCTTTCATACGGCAGGGTAAGCCGATTGGCGGGACTTGCAAAGTCGGTGAATACAGTGTCGTTATTCCGCCCTGATAAACGTTTGGACGGTCATGTATTGCGCAACGCTCATTGCGGATCGAGTCTTTTCCGTTTTCCGCTTGATGACGCTACATTTCAACTCGGGTAGACTCAAGCCTGATTACCAACCAACCGACCCAGACTGAAGGAGCCCGATCCATGCCTACTGCTGCCCAGGCGCTCGCCAAATTTTCTGCTGAACTCAAATTCTCGGATATTCCCACGAACATCGTCGAGTGCGCCAAGGATTGCATCATCAACACGGTCAGCATTTCGACTTTTGGCGCGCAGATGCCGTGGAGCCGCATGGTGACGGAATACGTGCGCAAGAACGCCGGGGGCGGGCCTTGTTCACTGCTGGGCGTGCCCGACGCCAAAGTCCATGCGCCGTACGCGGCGCTGGCCAATGGCGTGTTCGCGCATGCGTTCGAGCTGGATGGTGCGACCGAACCCAGCATAGGCGCGCATCCCGGGGGATCGCTGGTGCCGGCGATACTCGCGGCCTGCGAGCAGACCAAGGCCGACGGCAAGACCGCGATCACGGCATTCGTGGCGGGCAGCGAGGTTCTGTATCGCATTGCCGCGGCATCGCATTACAGCAAGAGTCCGATTGAGTCATTGGGCTTCCACGCGCCGGGAATTACCGGGCCTTATGCGGCCGCGATAGCGGCTTCGCACGTTTATGGCTACAGCGCGGAGCAGATCGGGCATGCGATCGGCATAGCTGGTTCATTGTCGTCGGGCATACTTGCGTTCTCCAAATCGACCCAGGGAGGCATGATCAAAAGGCTGCACCTGGGTCGTGCGTCGGAATCGGGGATGCTCGCGGCGCAGTTGGCGGGCGCCGGATACACGGGGCCGGAAACGGTGCTGGATGGAAAATTTGGATTCCTCGAAGTTTATTGCCGGGAAGGCAGCCCCGACTTGTTCACCGCGGATCTACACAAGGAATGGAACACTCAGCGCATCTGTATCAAGCGCTATCCATTTCACATGACCGCGCATACTGCTGTGCAGACCGTGCGCGATCTGATGGCGGAACACAAGTTCGGCGGCGCGCAGGTGGCGGGCATTACGGTGGAAGGCGTGCATAAACTGCAGACCCACCACAACATTCTTGAGCCCGGCGATATCGGTCAGGCGCAGTATAGCGTGCCGTTTTGCGTGGCGCTGTCCTTGTATCGCGATCCCGATGATCCCAAATCGATCGATGCCAGCGCGCTGGCCGATCCCGCGATACGCGCCGCATGTCGCACCGTGGAGTTGCGTACTCTCGGCGACGGCAATGGTTCGAACAAGGAGGTGCGTATCACCGTGCGTCTCAAGGACGGCAAGCAGATCGTGCGCGAGGCGAAGTCCTTCAAGGGGATGCCTGTAGACCCCATGAGTCGCGATGACCTGCGTGCCAAATTCATGGTGCAGGCAGCGTCCATGGGCGAAGCAGGCGCGGCGCGGCTGTTTGATCGGCTGGACAAGCTGGAAAACGAGGCACACTTTTCGATGACGTAACGGCGCTGCGGAAACGCGCGTAGCGACGTTTTTTGCCGGCGCGCCATCATTCGTCTTCGCGGATGCCGGCCTCTTTGATCATTTTTCCCAGCCGCGTCATCTCGGACTTGATGGCGGCGCCCAGTTCCTGCGGCGTGCTGCCGACCGATTCCACGCCGACGCCGAGGAATTTCTCTTTGACATCGACTCTGTTGACGACGCGCACGATTTCCTGATTCAGGCGCTCTATGATCGCGTTCGGCGTCTTTGCCGGTGCGAAGACGCTGAACATGGATACCGCTTCGAATCCGGGCACCCCTGACGCCGCCACCGTGGGCAAACCCGGCATCATCGTGGAAGGCTTGGCCCCGCTCACCGCCAGTGCTTTTAACTTTCCGGCCTTGATCTGCGCGGTTGCGGCGCCGGTGACCGAAAACATGACCTGCACCTGTCCGCCCATCAGATCCGTCAATGCCTGTCCCGTGCCTTTGTAGTTGACGCGCACAATGTTGACCCCGGCCATGTGTTTGAAAAGCTCGGCAGCGAGATGTGCAGATGAACCGGTGTTGCCGGAAGCATAGTTGAGTTCAGCGGGTTTGGCTTTTGCCAGCGCAATCAACTCCCTGACGGAATTGGCAGGCAATGAAGGCGGCACGACCAGCACGGTCGGCGCAATCGATGCCAGCGTAATCGGCGCGAAATCGCGGAGCACATCAAACGGTGTCTTGGCCGGGGATATCAGTTGTCCGGTCCACAGGCTGCTGGTCTGCATCAGCAGTGTGTAGCCATCAGCCGGTGCTTTTGCGACTATCGATCCGGAGAGCGTGCCGGAACCCCTGTTATCGACGATAACCGGTTGGCCGAGATTGCCGGTGATGCCCTGTGCGATAGTTCGCGCTGCCAGATCCGAACCGCCGCCCGGTTGAGAGGTGAGTACGCGTATGGATTTGTGCGGGTACTGCTGCGCGACAGCGGCGATCGCATGCGTAGCCGCAATTGCAATTGTCATCATCCAAGTAATATCCATCAACTTCGGCATGTTTACTCCAGTTCAGGCGGGATTCAGATAATATGCGATGTGCGACGCGAACGGGAGGGGTGATGCGTAAGGGGCTTACCGGTAACAGCGTGTTCATCGCAGGCTTGATGGCCGCCTGCAGTGGTTTGACAGGCGCACAGGATTACCCGCACAAGACGGTACGCATCGTCACCAGCGCGCCGGGTGGCGGTACGGACTTCGCGGCACGACTGGTTGCGACGGGACTGACGGAGAGTTTGCGACAACCCGTCATCGTTGAAAATCGTTCTGGCGCGGTCGTGTCTGGTCAGACAGTCGCCAAAGCATCTCCGGACGGATATACCGTGCTGTTGCCTGGCAGCAGCTTTTGGCTGGGGCCGCTGCTGCAGAAAATGCCATACGACCCCATCACGGATTTTGAACCGATTACCATCACGCACAGCCAGCCGGTGGTGCTGGTCGTGCATCCTACGTTGCCGGTGAAATCGGTCCGCGAGTTTATCGAATACGCCAGGGCCCGGCCCGGTGAACTCAATTACGGGTCCACGGCGGTGGGCAGTTCCAGCCATCTTGCCGCGGCGCTGTTCAGCAGCATGACCGATATCAAGATGATTCATGTCCCGTTCAAGGGCGGTGGCGGACTTTCCACCGCCATGCTCGGCGGTCAGGTGCAGTTGACGCTCGCCACGTCTGCGTCCGTGGTGCCTCATATCAAGTCGGGAAAGCTCAGAGGACTTGGAGTCGCAAGCGCCCAGACTTCAGCGCTGGTGCCCGGCATACCCACCATAGCATCAGCCGGTGTGAGCGGCTTCGATGCGTCGCAACGGGCGGGCTTGTTTGCGCCGGCGCGTACGCCCCCGGCGGTCGTCAACCGCTTGAACCGGGATGTGATTCAGTACCTGAACCGCGCCGACGTTAAAGAAAAATTTTTCGACGCAGGGGTGGAAGTCGTGGGCAGCACCCCGCAGGAACTTGCGCGCACCGTGAAAGGAGAAATGGAGCGCATGGGCAAAGTGATCAGGGATGCCGGAATAAGAACCGACTGATTATTTCCTGTTCGGCGCCACCAGTAGCCGAACCAGTTCGTCGATGGATTTGACGGATTCGATGTTGTCGACCAGATCCATGATCTTCTGCGGCTGGCCGGCGGGCAGTATGGGGTCTACGAGTGAGCGAAATTTCTCGCGCACTTCATCCGTCGTCATGGGGTTTTGCGGCATGCCCTTCGAATGCAGTACCACTTCGCGTATGCACCGTCCGTCGGTGGTTTCGATATCCAGTCCTATGCCGCGGTCGACGGCGCACCATGGGCCTTCTTGATCGACCACGCATTTGACCTTGCGCGCGGTGTCTATGAGTTTTGGGTCCTTGAGGTTGATATTCGGATAGTCCCAGAAGCCGTTGCCGCCTTTCACGCCGCGACCGCCATGATGCAGCCGCATGGCAATCGAGAACGGCAGGGAGAATTGCGCGCCCAACACGTCTTCGGGTTCTATGATGGAACCCACATGCACGAAATATCGCGGATTGCCGGTGTAGACGGTGATTTGTTTGACTTGATCGACGGTGAAGGGTGCGTGATCGCGGGCCAGATCCAGCGCGTCGAATACCACGTGTATCCCGTGGTTGCAGGAATGGGGCTTGAGCGCGGTGTCGGGCAGATGGTAAAGAGAGCCCAGGTCTTCCGTAAGCCGGTTGAGATCGTACTCGCCCGCGAACACCTTGCAGAATCCTTTCTCACCTTCAAGTATCGATCTCGGGCCGGTGATGCCGGCCTGGGCGAATAGCGCGGCGCGTACACCGGCCGCGGTTGGAATTGCGCTGTGTATGCGTTTCACAGATCCGCCGCTTTTGACGTATTCCACCAGTCCGGCCGAGTGACTGCCGGCAATCGCGAACGCGTTGAGCGTTTTCTCTTCATCAAACTTCATCAGTACCGAGCCGGCGGCGGCCGCCCCAAACGGTCCCACGCCGACGGGGGGATGGTGCCCGCGCTGTATCAGGAAGGGAGCGCATGCCCATGCAACGCGTATCTGGAGCTCGTAAGCGGCGATGACCGCGGTCAAAAAGTGCGCGCCATCGGCGTTTGCATATTCCGCGACCGCAAGCGCCGCCGGCACAGCGACGCTGCCCGGATGATTGTTGCTCTTGCGATGCGTGCCGTCGGATTCGTTGGAATGCGTAAATGCACTATTGATAAACGCGGCATCGTCCGGCGCCAGTTTGTCGCCGAAATAGGCCACCGTACTGTGAGTCCCGCTGCGGGTCTTCTTTAGCACATTGTAGTAAGACTGGCTCCACGGCATCAGCGCGCCGGCGATCTGGCAGCCGAGATTGTCGAGCAAGAATAGCCGCGCCTGCTCGCGTATTTTTTCCGGGATGTCGCCGAGCTTCAGGCGCGAGGTCCAGGTTGCAAGGGTTTGAGTTTCGTTCATGGCGTGGTCCAGTATATTTTCATGATGGCAATACGATAGCCGGAACACCATATCACGTCATCGGTTGCGTGACCACCGGCTCTACACCGTGGAATCGCAGGTGGGGTGGTTGAGAGCACGCGATGTGCCATTGAGAGATTTCGGTATACTCGCCTGCACCATGCCACGTATCTCGCGGGCATGATCTATGGAGGGATGCCCGAATTGGATGCGACGACGCTGCGACTGGTGGATTTCGTGATACAAACCGATTACAACAAGCTGCCGCCCACTGCGATACGTGAGTGTAAGCGGCGGCTGATCGACAGCGTGGGATGCGCCATCGGTGCTTACGACGAGCCGCTGTGCAAAATGGCGCGGAAGGTTGCGCGGCGCTACCAGGGTACTCCGGCGTCGCGGGTATGGGGCTGCAACTGGAAGACGACCGCTGAGGCTGCGACATTCGCCAACGGCATCATGCTGAGGTTTCTTGACCACACCGACGCCTACCCCGTGAAAAGCCGCGGTCATCCGAGTGATGTCATTGCGGCCATATTGTCGGTGGGCGACGCCTTGAATTCCGATGGCGCCTGCGTGATCAATGCGGTCACCCTGGCCTACGAGGTGTTCTGCAGTTTTTGCGAAACCATAGACATCAACTCGCAGGGCTGGGATCAGCCGGTATACGCCGGCCTTGCAACGGTGCTGGGCGTGGGCAAGCTGCTGAATCTTACGCGCGATCAGATGGCCAATGCGGTTTCGCTTACCGTTGCACCCAACATGGCGTTGTATCAGGCGCGGCTTGGAGAGTTGTCGAGCTGGAAGGGCGGGGCTGCACCGAATGCCTGCAGAAACGGCGTATTCGCGGCACTGCTCGCGCGAGATGGTTTTACCGGGCCGGCGGAGGTGTTCGAAGGCAAGGGCGGGCTGTGGAATGTGGTCGGCCGGTTTGACTGGCGGATAGTCACCGGGCCGGACTCGCCGCATCGTGTGACCAAGACCCACATGAAATCATTCCCGGTGTGTTATCACGGCCAGTCCACCGTGTGGGCTGCATTTGAATTGAGAAAGCAATTGCGGGTTGAGGAGATCACTGAAATACACATTGAAACCTATCGGCAGGCGATACGCATCATGGCGGACGATCCCTCGCGCTGGGCGCCGGCGACGCGGGAGACCGCCGATCACAGTTTGCCGTATGTGCTGGCAGTGGCGTTGCTCGACGGCGAATTTACCACCGAGGCTTTTTCGGACCAACGTTTGGTGGATCGCGTGGTTGGCGAGCTCATGGCCAAAGTGAAAGTCACCGAGGACAAAGCGTTGTCGGCGCTGCATCCCGAAGCAGCGCCGTGCCGGGTTCATGTCAAGACAGCTGATGGCAAGTCATTTGTGCAAGAGGTCATGTATCCGCGCGGGCACGCCCGCAACCCCATGACCGACGCGGAAATCGAGGCAAAGTTTCGTGACATGTTCAGGAGCTACGGCACAACCGAACAATGCGAGGCCGTGCTGAATTCATTGTGGAATCTGGAGCAGGCATCCAATGTATCCGAAGTTCTGGATCTGCTCGCTACCAACCGTGCGGACGAAGCCAGCTGATGCCTGGAGAAATCATCCGATGCGCATGGCCGCTATCCGGTATTCATATGCGGCGTCTGGGTAGCGCCCGCTATTTGGGCTTCGGCGTAACCGCTGCGCCTTTGGCGACTATCGCATCGATAGCCGCCTGATCGTAACCCGCTTCCCTGAGAACTTCCTCCGTGTGTTGTCCCATGTGCGGCGCCGGATATCGGTTGGTTACGGGCGTCTTGGAAAATTCGGTCGGATAGTACATCGCACGCAGCGTGCCTTCGGTCGGATGTTCTATCGTCTTGAAATAGCCCAGGTCCGCAAGATGCGCATCATTGAGCACATCTTCGGGAGAATTCATGGGGCTCACCGGCAGATCGTGTTCGGTGAACAGCTGCACCCATTCCCTGGTGGTGCGTTTCTGCAGTGCCTCGGTCTGCAGCGCATAGACCGCGTCCATGTTCTTGCTGCGATTGAGCTGGCTTGAAAATCGCGGGTCTTCGATGAGTTCGGGCTGCCCTATCATTTTGAAGAAGGAACGCCATTGCTTGTCATTCTGAACGAAAGTGCAGAGATGGCCGTCCTTGGTGGGATAGGGCCGGTGCTTGGGTGACAGTGTGCGCGCGTGGCCCATGGGTCCGCGCGCAGGAATGAAAGTTTCGCCTTCGAGGTGTTCGCCGATGACCGAATGCACGAGATTTTCAAACATGGGCACGTCGACGCGCTGTCCCTGGCCGGTGCTTTTGCGATGATAGAGCGCCGACACCACCGCGATAACGATGTGCAGTGAAGACGTGCGGTCGGCATACGCGACCGGCGCATAGCGCGGCGGCAGGCCGCTGGCGCGTCCGTACAGCCACGGCAGACCCACCATGCCCTGTATCAGATCATCAAATGCGGGCCTGCCGCCATAGCGGCCACGCTCGCTGAAACCCACTGCGCCTACGTATATTATTTGCGGATTTACCGCCTGAAGATCTTCATAACTCAGTTTCAGCCGGCTCATGGCCTGGGGGCGAACGTTATAAACGAGTACGTCGCAATTCCTGGCGATCGCAAGCAAAGCGTTCCTGCCTTCCGGTTGCTTCAGGTCCAGCGCCACCGAACGCTTGTTGCGGTTGCCGTTGAGAAAGATCTGGCCCATGCCGCGCGATCGTGTGGGCACGCTGTGGCGGGAAATATCCCCGTCGCCCGCGGGCGATTCGATTTTGATGATTTCGGCGCCGAGATCCGCAAGGATCAACGTGGAGTAGGGGCCCATTTGCACCGACGTCATGTCCAGGACTCGTACGCCGTTCAGGGGGCCGCTGCCTGTTTTCGCGCCTTGCGCGGCAGTGGAACCGGGGCTTTGATTTTTCTCGCTCAATTGCAATCTCCTTTTACGTGTCCGTTATTTATTTGTTTTGCCAATTCGGTTTGCGCTTTTCGGCAAAGGCCCTGGGCCCTTCCAGGTAATCCTGACACTCGTTGTTGGCCTGCTGTGCGGGGTACAGCGCGCGCACCGCAGACTCGAGTGACTCCTCATCCAGTCCGCGACGCACGCTTTCCTTGGAAGCACGCACCGCCATCGGAGAACATTCAAGTATCATCGCCGCCCAGCGTTTCGCTGCGTTCAATGCCTCGCCCTGCGCGACCACCTCGTTCACAAAGCCCAGTTCCTGGCCTTCGCGCGCGCTTACCCGGCGACCGGTAAGTATCATGCCCATCGCCTGCTTGAGGGGAATTGCGCGCGGCAGACGATGCAGACCGCCGGCCCGCGCCGTCAGGCCGACCCGTGGTTCGGGCAGCGCAAAAACGGCATTCTCCGCGGCGACGACGATATCGCACGCCAGCGCCATCTCGAATCCGCCGCCCATGGCGACGCCGTTGACAGCCGCGATCAAGGGCTTGTTGAGGTCGAAGCGGGACGTCAGTCCTCCGAAGTGCGTGCGTGGCCGCGGGCCGCGTTTGCCCGCTGCCACCATTTTGAGATCGTTGCCCGCGGAAAACGCCCGATCTCCCGCGCCGGTCACGATGCCCACCCATAAATCATCGCGTGCCGCAAATTCGTCCCACACCGCTTCCAGTTCGAAATTGGCATCACTGGTCAGCGCGTTCATGACTTCGGGCCGATTCAATGTAACTACACGTATTCGCCCTGCGTCCTCGACCTTGCAGTAGAGGCGCGGCCCGCGCGAGGCGGTGATTTTCTTTTTTGCATCCTCTGTTTTTGCCATGCTTAATACCCGCTTGTGCGATGCGTCGTGTTGCAGGGAAAGCTTTTACGGTAGCCCATGATCTTGTTGAGTTATTCCGGTTTCAATCCGGCTAATTTAACCATTTTCGCCGCGTTCGCAATTTCGCTGCGTATGAACGCTGCAAACTGTTCAGGCGTATTGCTCAGCATTTCAAGGCCCTGCTTATTGAGCCCTTCCCTGATATCCGGCATGTTGACTGCTTTCGCGATCAGCGTGCCCAGACGTGACATGATTTCCCTGGGCGTTCCGGCTGGAGCTAGCATACCTACCCACGCTGAATGATAAAAGTCAGGCAGACCAGACTCATTGATGGTCGGTATCGCGGGCAGCAGCGTCGCGCGTTTGGGGCTGGTCACGGCAAGGGCTCGCAGCTTGCCGGCACTGAGCAGCGCCAGCGACGAAGTGACACTGGGAAAACTCATCTCGACCTGGCCGCTAGCGTTGGCGACGGCGCTTTCGGTGCCGCTTTTGTAGGGCACATGCACGATATTCACGCCCGCCATCGAATTGAACTGCGCGCCGGCGAGATGGAGGTTGGTGCCGACGCCGTCGGATGCAAAGTTGAGTTGGCCGGGTTTCGAACGCGCCAATGTGATCAGTTCCCTGACGGTGCGCACCGGCAGGGAAGGGTGCACGGCGAGCACCGAAGGCGTGGTTGCGACCAGGGACAGCGGCGCCAGATCGCGTTCAAGGTCGTAGGGGAGCTTGAGCCGTACCGCAGGCAGCACCGTCGCTGAGGCCGCGATCATGATCAGCGTATAACCGTCCGCGGGCGCGCCTGCGGCGGCCTGTATGGCTATCGCCCCGCCCGCGCCGGGCCGGTTTCCCACTATCACCGGCTGCCCCAGATCTTCGGCCAGTTTTTGCGCGACCAGGCGCGCCGCGACATCGGTGGAGCCGCCTGCCGCGTATCCGACGATGATGCGTACCGGTCTGACGGGGTAGTTTTGGGCAGACGCATCAAGACTCAGCGTGCTTGCACAGGCGATGAATGCCGTGAATATCCGCATGATCATGCGATCCGCGCTTTGCTTGATATCCTTGCCACTTGCGGCGGTCTGGTTGCTATTCAACACGGATACCCGCTTCCTTGATCACTTTGCCCATGCGCGCGATTTCGGACTTTATCGTAGTCGCAAGCACTTCGGGCGTGCTGCCGACAACCTCAACACCGATATTGAAAAACTTGTCTTTTACATCCGGCGCGTTGAGAAACTTGATCAATTCCTGGTTCAACCGGTTGATGAGCATGCCGGCGGTTTTGGTGGGCGCATAAAATCCGGTAATAGATACGAATTCGTAACCGGGCAGTCCCGATGCCGCTATCGTCGGCAGTCCCGGCGCGAGTGTCGAGGGCAGTGCACTGGTCACGGCGAGCGTTCTTAACCTGCTTGACTTGGCATAGGGTGTTACCGAGCTTGCGGTTGCGATCACGAACTGCACATGCCCGCCGATCAGGTCCGTAAAATAGGTTGCGGAGTTTGTATAGTTCACGCGCACGATGGAGATGCCGGTCATGGACTTGAGCAGTTCCGCCGCCAGGTGTGGGGAGGAGCCATTGCCGAGCGAACCATAGTTGAGTTCTCCGGGCCTCGCCTTGGCGAGCGCAATCAGATCCCTGGCCGACTTGACTGGCATTGATGGATGCACGGTCAGTATGTTGGGCTGCATCGCAACCAGACTGATGGGAGCAAAGTCCCTGACCACGTCGTACGGGGTTTTCTGCAGCAGCGGCCCGATCGTAAATGAACCGCCGGCGACCAGCAGCGTGTAGCCATCGGGCGGCGCTTGCGCAACCGTCTGTCCGGGAACGACGCCGCTGCCGCGGTTTTCGACCACGACCTGTTGTCCCATGCTGGCAATGTAACCCTGCGCAATGAGGCGTGCAGCGATGTCGTTGCTGCCGCCGATGCCGGAAGTAATTAAGCGTATCGGTTTGAGTGGGTAATCCTGGGCATATGCCGTGCCTGTTCCAGTAGCAAGCAACAGCGTGCATGAAAATATCAGTCGCCGCATGACGCCTCCTCGGTTGGAAACTTCAATACATAAACGAAAAAACGGCCTATCGGGAATCGCTTGCGCTATTCGTCATGAATTCCAGCATCCTTGATGACTTTACCCATTCTGTTCATTTCCGCGCGGATCATGGCCGCAAAAGCATCCGGTGAACTGGCCACGGTTTCGAATCCGCCGTTTAGAAATTGTTCCATGACTTCTGCCTTGCCGAGCAAGCGCACCAATTCCTGGTGCAATCGGGTGATCACAGCCGGTGGCGTGCTGACAGGTGCGAACAGTCCGTAGGGTTGCACGGATTCATATCCCGGCAATCCCGACGCCGCCACGGTGGGCAATCCCGGGGTTAGCGCGGACGGCTGCATGCTGCTGACCGCCAGCGACTTGAGTTTTCCGGATTTTGCGTATGGCAGTATAGACGCGGGTGTCGCAAACATGATCTGCACCCGTGCGCCGAGCAGATCGGTGACGGCTGCTGCGTTGCCTTTATAGGGTATGCGCACAACATCGATACCCGCCATGGCTTTGAATAATTCCGCCGCGAGATGGCCTGCGGAACCGGTGCCGGAGGCTGCGTAGTTGAGCTCGCCGGGCCGAGTTTTTGCCAATGTAATCAAGTCTTTAACGGACTGCACGGGAACCGATGCGCTGACCACCAACACGCTGGGCGTACTTACGGTTATTGAGATCGGCGAGAAACTTTTTATCGGATCCCAGGGAACGCGGTCGCGCATCAGGGGCAGGAGCCACACCGTGGTGCCGTAGGAAAGCAGGCTGTAACCGTCGGGTGATGACCTGGCGACGATTTCCGCTGCCATGATAGCGCCGCGATTGTCGACGATGACGGGTTGCCCCAAACTGCCGGCCAGGCCTTGTCCGATGATGCGTGCAACCAGATCGCCACCGCCACCGGCAAGTGCGGTGACTATGCGTATTGGTTTGTTCGGATAGGGTTGGGCACATACGGCCGCAACGCCGAGTGCGGCGCTCATTGAAAACATCCACCGCAAAAAACGCGTATTCAAAACGGTTCCTCCGGGGTGCGTGCGACGCCTGGCGGCGACCGTACTGCTATTTGCCGGCTTTGGAAGCGTCGGCGGCTTTGCCCTTGGCCTTGTTGCGTCCCCGCTGGGTGGCCCCGACAAAATCCGGCGGTCGTTGTTCGAGCAGCGCATCCAGGCCTTCGTGAAATTCATCACTCGACTGGGCCAGCGATTGTCCAAGACCTTCTATCAGGAACATATCGTTCAAACCGGTCTCGAAGGTTCTCGCCAGCAACAGCTTGCTCAATCCCATCACGGTGGCCGGCCCACTCGCCAGCCGTTGCGCCTGCTTGAGACATTCCTTGTCGAGTTCGTCGTCGGGCACGACGCGCGACACCAGCCCGATATCATAGGCCTCGCGTGCACTCAGTGTTTCGTTCATGAAAAAAAACCGCTTGGCGCGCGCTAGGCCGATTAGACGCGGCAGCGTATACATCATGCCTATGTCCGGGATTACACCGAGCCGGAAAAATGCCGCCATGAATTTCGCGCTTTCGCTGGCGATGATCACGTCGCCGCCCATCGCGAGTCCCATGCCGCCGCCTACGGCAAATCCGTTCACGCCCACGACCACCGGTTTTTCAAATTGAAGATAAGACAAAAACCAGCGGCTCAGCAGGCGAAAACGTTTGTGCACGGCCCACGGGTCGGAGTTGCCCTTGAGCATGTGCAGGTCGCCGCCCGCGCAAAAAGCCTTGCCCTGGCCGGTGATATATACGGCTCTGATTTCATCGTCCTGCGCGGCGGCCGCCAGCGCGGCGCCCAGTTGCTCGCGCATTTCGGCGGTCATCGAATTGCGCGATTTTTCGTTAACGAAGCGTATGACCTGAACCGCGCCGTCGCGACTGACATCTACATGTTTTTCATTCATCGTTTGTCGTCCTTGTCTGCTTATGCGTTTGCGATGTAATTCAGCCAGCGCCCGCCGTCGACGATAAGGTCCGCGCCGGTAATGAAGTTGCCGCCGGGTGACGCCAGATATACCGCGGCATTCGCCACGTCGATAGACTCGCCCAGCCGGCCCAGTGCAACGCGCCGCGCCTGCAGGTCGGCCAATCCGCGCTGCGCATAGATTTTTGTCACGCCCTCGGTGTCCTTGATAGGCCCCGGCGAGATCGTATTGACATGGATATTGTGCTTGGCCCATTCCACCGCCAGCGAGCGGCTCAGCGAGATGATGCCGGCCTTGGCGGCGGCGGCATGCGACTGACCGGGCCAACCGGTCAGCGAATTCGAGGTTGCGATCATCATGATGCGTCCCTGGAAGCGCGATTGTTTCAGCGGCTCGAAGGCGGCTTTGCAGCACAGGAAATTACCATTCAGATCGATATCGACGACGGTGCGCCAGCCGTTGGGTGTCATGTCTTCAGTGGGGCAATAGAAGTTACCGGCCGCGCTGTTGACCAGGATGTCGAGGCCGCCGAAGGTGCTGGTGGCTGCCTGCACTGCCGCGACCACCTGATCGTATTGGCGCACGTCTGTTTGAACCGCGATCGCCGTTCCGCCATCCGCCTTGATTCCCGCGACCGCCTTGTCCAGATTCTCCTGCTTGCGGCTGATGATAACGACCTTGGCCCCCAGCATCGCAAATTCGTGCGCGATGGCATATCCCAATCCGGTTGCGCCTCCGGTAATCAGGGCCACGCGGTCTGCCAGTACTCCCGGCGCGAAAATTCTCATCTACAGATCCTCCAGTTTCAATTACGCTGATTGCTACAAGTATAAATGCCCACTGAACCATCCGATACTTCGCGCAATAATAACATGCACGATGTCGACAGACCTCTGCATGATGTTAGCGAACCCCGGTTGTGTATAAAAGCGGATTTTGCATCCTGAGCGGTGGCAAAATAGTGCTTTGCATTCAGTGAACGGAATATTGATGACCTCATACACACGTCAGGTGGCCGATATTGCGACCAGCCTGAAGCTCTCCGATGTACCGCTTGACGTTGTGCTGCGCGCCAAGGCGCTGATCCTCGACGGCCTGGGTTGCGCATTGTTCAGCGCCGATCTTAAATGGACGAATATTCTGGCCGGCGTGGTCGATCGGCTGGAGCCCAAAGGTGGGACTGCATCGATCTGGGGCCGTCGCGCCAAGGCATCGGCTACCAATGCGGCATTGGTGAATGGCGCCATGATCCAGGGTTTCGAGCTCGATGATGCGCATATCGGTGCCGCGCTGCATAGTTGCTCCATCGTGTTGCCCGCTGCTTTCGCGGCCGCGGAAATGATGGGAGCGGACAAGGTCGATGGCGCCAAATTATTGCTGGCCATCATCGCCGGACTCGAGTTCGGGCCGCGCGTGGGCATATGCATGCGCGGCGAGCAGATGTCGAACAATGGCTGGCATTCCGGCGCCATCGTGGCGCCGTTCCCGGCTGCGATTGCGGCGGGCATCATGCTCGGGCTGAACAGCGACCAGATGTATCACGCGCTGGGGATCGCGGGCACGCAGGCCGGCGGCCTGATGGCAGTGCAATACGGGTCCATGGTTAAACGCATACAGCATGGCAAGGGCGCACAAAGCGGCTTGTACGGTGCGCTGCTGGCGGCGGACGGATTTACCGGCATCGAGGATATTTTCGAGGAGAAGTATGGCGGGTTCTGTACGACATTCAGTCACAGCACCGACCAGTTTGATTTGTCCGCTCTGGTGGATAACTTTGGTACCACATGGGAACTCATGCGCTGCAGCATCAAGTTTTATGCGGCCAAAATGAATAACCACGCGACGATCAACGCCATCGAGGAACTGATCAATGAAGAAGGCCTCAAGGCGGAAGACGTAGAGGCCATCCAGGTCGCCGTGGTGCAATCGGTTGTCAAGCAATGCGGGTGGTCGCCGTATGTGCCCAAGGGCGAGACTGCAGCGCAGTTGCACATGGGGTTTTGCATAGCCATGCGATTGATCGAAGGCGAGGTGTTCGTCGACCAGATGGTCGAGGAAAACATCGCGCGCCCGGATCTGGTGGCACTCGCCAATCGCGTGACGGTCGTGCGCAGTGTGGCGCGCGAGCAGAAGGGCACCAATTATCGTTACGGTTCGGACGTGGAGGTCACGCTCAAAAGCGGAAGAGTGTTGAAAAAGACCGTCGACTTCCCCGCCGGCAGCAATCTGCGGCCGCCCACGGCTGAACAGATGGAGCGCAAATTCCGGCGTCTTGCGTCGCAAACATTGCCGCCGAAAAAGATAGCGAAGGTCGAAAAGATCGTGTGGGGGTTGGACCGCGAGACCTCGGTCACGCCGCTGATCAAGCTCATGCAGGGTCGATAAGGCTGCATATTCCGGAAAGGTTTTCCCTATGCCTACTCTCAAACGTACCGGCGAACCGGACATACACTACGAAATCGATGACTACACCGATCCATGGCGCAACGCGCCGTACTTGATATTGCAGCACGGCTACGGGCGCACCGGGCGATTCTGGTATAGCTGGGTGCCGTACCTGTCGCGCTTCTACAAGGTGGTGCGGCCCGATGTACGCGGACTGGGGCGGTCCTCGGCGGAGTTTGATCTTGAACGCGCATTTACACTCGACAACTGCATGGCCGATCTTGCTGCGATTATTCGCGACCTGGGCGCGCAAAATGTGCACTACTGCGGTGAATCCATGGGCGGCATACTCGGCATCGCATTCGCGGCGACGCATCCTGAATTATTGCGCACGTTGACGCTGGTGTCGACGCCGGCGCGTCTGAGCAACCAGAGCTACGGTCTTGGGTATAAGTCCGAGGCCGAGGCACAACAGGCCATGGGTATGAAGGAGTGGGTCGCCGCGACCAACAAGGCGATGCGGTTTCCAGAAGGAACCGATCCCGGCCTGCTTAAGTGGTACGAAGACGAGTTCTCGAAAAGCCGCGTCGACGTGCAGTTGGTGATGTCGAAGTTATTTCACGCCATCGATGCATCCGTCTACCTTCCACGGATAGAGGCGC